>NZ_JBVHPY010000003.1:227944-361810 GCF_055567695.1 Streptomyces sp. NPDC026417 | reverse complement strand
CACGAGGGCAGTATGGAGTGGGAGTTCGCTCCTCTCTCCCCCCCCCCCCCCCCCCCCCCCCCGTCTTGGGGGGGGGGAAAGACCCCCCCCCCCCCCCCCCCCGCCCCCGCTGCTCCGCGGGCAGGTCCGCGGCGCGCGGGACAATATGGAAGTGCACGTGGGCGAAGCCCTCCGCCTCCGCGAACTGGACGACGTACGTCTTCGGGCAGCCGGTGGTGTCCCGGAGGGCACGGGACAGCCGGACCTGCCAGGTGCCGAGGCCGGCGGCCTCGGCGTCGGTGAGCTCGTGGACGGCCGTCACGTGGCGCCGCGGCAGCAGGACCAGCCAGCCCGGCACCGCGGTGCCGAGGGCATGGGCCACCCGCCAGTGCGCGTCGGCGGCGACGCGCTCTCTCGGGGGCAGTTCGTCGAACCGTGCTTCCTCACCGCATGCGTAGCACTCGGGGTTCGTCATGGCCCCGCATCGTAGAGCCGGTTCGCCGGAGAGGGACCTTTTCCGTCAGGGGCGTGGCCAAGGGCGTCCGCCCAGACGCTCGATGTCCGTGTTGAAGCGCCGCAGGTAGGCCGCGAAGGCGGCGATGTCCTCGTCGGGCCAGTCGGCCATCACCTGGTCCAGCGAGTGGATGATGCCCTCGCGTTCCTCGTCGAGCAGGCGTGCCCCCTCGTCCGTGAGGCGGAACTTGCGCGCCATGCCCCCCTCGGGGTCGGCGATGCGTTCCACCAGGCCCGCGCGCATCGCCGCGGCGGTCTGCCGGTTGAGGGTGGAGGCGTCGAGACCAAACGCGTCGCTGAGTTCACCGATCGACATCGGCCCCTGGACCCGGATGCGGCTGAGCAGGATGTAGGCGCTGCGCTCCAGCAGGCCGCCCTTGCGGCGCCCGCTTCTGTGATGCATGAGCCCGTGGCGGCTCAGCAGCATCTGTTCGTACTCGACTTCGTGCGTGGGCTTGACCACGTGCCTGTTGCCTCCTGCGTCCACCGGTCCGGTGCTCGCCCACGTCTCGTCGTGCGCGGTCCGGACTCCATCCTCTCACGGTCATGTGCGCCGTACATGTGACGTGCTCAATACACACGACATGTACGATGCACGTCCTTGTCCACAGAGCACCTCAGGAGTCCCGCCATGGGCGCCCCCCAGCCGTCAGCCCGCGCCGGAGGCGTGGTCGCCACGCTTGCCTTCGCCGGAATCGTGGCCGCGATCACGCAGACCTTGGTCACCCCGCTCATCGCGGAACTGCCGAAGATCCTGCACACGTCCCCTTCCAATGCGGCCTGGGTGATCACCGTCACCCTGCTCGTGGCCGCCGTGTGCGTGCCGGTCTCCGGCCGACTGGGGGACCTCCTCGGAAAGCGCCGGATGCTGCTGGCGTGCTCCATACCGCTGGTGGCGGGTTCCGTGGTGTGCGCGCTCGCCACCTCCGTCGTCCCGATGATCGTCGGACGCGGCCTCCAGGGCATGGGGATGGGCATGGTCCCCCTCGGGATCGCCCTGCTGCGTGACGTCGTACCGGCCGAGAAGCTGAGTTCCTCCATCGCCCTGGTCAGCGCGTCGATGGGCATCGGCGGCGGCCTCGGCCTGCCGATCGCCGCGGCCGTCGCACAGTACGCGAGCTGGCGGGTGCTCTTCTGGGCCTGCGCCGTCCTGGCGTCGGCGATCGCCGTGCTGATCTGGTTCCTGATCCCCGACGTGCCGGCCGGCGCGAAGGGCCAGCGCTTCGACGTACCCGGCGCACTGGGGCTGGCCGTCGGCCTGGTCTGCCTGCTGCTCGCGGTCTCCAAGGGGCCGACTGGGGCTGGAGTTCGGCAACCACGCTGAGTCTGTTCATCACGGCCGTCGTGGTCCTCGGAGCCTGGGGCCTGTGGGAACTGCGCACCCGGGACCCGCTGGTCGACCTGCGCACCACCGCCCGCCCCCGGGTGCTGCTGACCAACATCGCCTCGGTCTTCGTCGGCTTCGGGATGTACGCCAGCATGCTGGTCATCCCGCAGCTGCTGCAGTTCCCCGAGGCCACCGGCTACGGCCTGGGCCAGTCCATGCTCGCGGCCGGCCTGTGGATGGCTCCCGGCGGCGTGATGATGATGTTCGTGTCGCCGCTCGGCGGAAAGCTCACCGACGCCCGGGGACCGAAGTTCACCCTGATCTGCGGCGTCCTGGTCATCGCCGCGGGCTACGGTCTCTCACTGGCGCTGATGGGTTCCGCGTGGGGTCTGATGCTGGTGTGCATGGTGATCAACAGCGGTGTCGGCCTCGCCTACGGCTCGATGCCCGCGCTGATCATGAGCTCGGTACCGCTGTCCGAGACCGCCGCCGCGAACGGCTTCAACACCCTCATGCGCTCGCTCGGCACCTCGGTAGGCGCCGCGGTGATCGGCGTCGTCCTCTCCCAGCTCACCACCACCATGGGCGGCTTCAGCTTCACGTCGGAGGACGGCTTCCGTACCGGCCTGCTGATCGGCGGCGGCGTCGCCCTGGTCGCCGCCGTGATCGCCGCTCCCATCCCGGCCGCGCGCGCCGCCGGGGCGGCGCGCGACAAGGCCGGCAGCACGACCGCACCGGACCAGGCGGCCGTGGAGGCCTGACGGACGGCGGACGGCCGTGGACTCCGCCGGCCGGTCGGGCGGCGGAGTCCACGGAAGGCGCCGTCGAGAGGGGGACGCCGTCAGCCGACGGGAGTGCGGATGGCGGCGATGTCGAACTGCAGGCGCACCTTCTCGCTCACCATCGCACCGCCCTCCGCCAGCCTCGAGTTGTACGTCAGGCCCCAGTCGGAGCGGTCGATGGTGGTGGTGCCGTCGAAGCCGACGCGCTCATAGCCGAACGGGTCGACGACGTGCCCTATGTAGGTCAGTTCGAGTACGACGGGCCGCGTGGCGTTCTTGATCGTGAGGTTGCCTGTCATGCGATAGACGTCGGCACCGCCCAGTTCGACGGACGTACTGGTGAAGGCCATACGCGGATACGTCTTGGCGTCCAGGAAATCGCGGCCCATCAGATGCGCGTCGCGCTGCTCCACACCGGTGTCCACGCTGCCGGTGGACATCACCACCTCGGCCCGCGAACGCTCCGGGTTGCGGCCGTCGAAGTACAGACGGCTCTGGTAGTCGGCGAAGGACCCGCGCAC
Source organism: Streptomyces sp. NPDC026417 (assembly GCF_055567695.1). Taxonomy (NCBI): domain Bacteria; kingdom Bacillati; phylum Actinomycetota; class Actinomycetes; order Kitasatosporales; family Streptomycetaceae; genus Streptomyces; species Streptomyces sp. NPDC026417. Next base: position 358,688 of record NZ_JBVHPY010000003.1, on the reverse strand, counting down.
CGTGGTCACCATGGCATGCCGGACCGAGAAGCCGATCCTGCTGTGCGCGGGGTCGATGACCCACTCCCCCGTCAGCGCCGCCAGGCGGGGATCCGGCCGGACGGCGGAGTCGAGGGACGCCGGCCCGATCCCGGGTTCGGGCACGGCGGATGAGGTCGTGCGACGCGCTGAAGCGCCACGGGTGAACAAATTCATAGTTCATCTAGTTACTCGACGCGAAACAATTCCGCAACCATCCGTCACGGGCGGGGGATTTCCACAACGGCGTCCGTCGGGATGCGCTCCGCGACCACTTACCGGACATTCACGCGATGCACACATCGAGTCCCGCATTCCGGCAGAGAAAGCGGGCACGCCGGAAAATTTCGCAACGGACATACCGTGAACAACGAAGGAGAGTCCCCCAGGCCTGCACCAACGACCCATACGGGCTCCGTCCGCGATCATCGGAGCCGGTGGCGCGCCACGGCGACCACCAGGTCCTTACGGCGCGACGACATTTTTCGGCCACTTTCCTATCGGCTCGCGGCCTGCATTCCCTACGCGGAGAAAACCGCCTGGCCGAAAAGAGATGCGTCAGACCTGAAGGTCGACGATTCCTCACCCCGCGCCCCTTCCAAGGGGACGAGCGATTCCATACCGGCACTCGCGGCTGCTCCTTGTGAAAGAAGCATGGAGGAACATGGCGGGCGGGCTCAGCCACGAGTCCGGTACCCCTCGCCGGTACTCCGCTCCCCCGCCGCGGCGGGACGACCACCACACCAGCGCACCTCCAACCGAATCGTCAACAATCTCGTTGGCCTTGCGTGTGCCGGTGGCGATCGCAGGCTGCCACCGGCCGAGGAGCCGCGCCGATCCGCTCGCGGCCCGCACCCCCTCGGGCGCTTACTCCGCGTCCGCGGGGTATACGGGCTGTGCACGCATCCGCTGCAACGCCCCTGCCACAGGAGGAACGTCGTGCCAGGCATGATGGAGAAGATCAAGCAGTTCGCAAGGAGCCCGCAGGGCCGGCGCACGATCGAACAGGTACGCCGCACCTCCGCCGACCCCCGGCGGCGGGCTCAGGCGCAGCGGCTTCTGGGCAAGCTGCGCGGACGCCACTGACCTCCGCCGACCGGGTGCCTTCGCCGGCACCCGGGCAAGAACCCGTCGGTGCGGGCGCCCGACCGCTCCGCAGCGGCACGGGCGCCGCCGGCAGCTCAGCGGCGCGACAGCCTCGGCGCCAGATACGGCGCTGTGGCGCTGCGCCCGGCCCTGGCAACCTTGGCCGGAGTGCCCGCGGCCACCACCCGGCCGCCCGCGTCCCCGCCGCCCGGCCCGAGGTCGATGACCCAGTCGGCGGTGGCGATCGTGTCCAGGTCGTGCTCGACGAGGACGACCGTGTTCCCCGCGTCGACGAGCCGGTGGAGCTGCCGCAGCAGCAGCGAGATGTCCTCGGGGTGCAGCCCCGCCGTCGGTTCGTCGAGCAGATAGAGCGCGTGACCGCGCCGGGCCCGCTGCAACTCCGTGGCCAGTTTGATGCGTTGCGCCTCACCGCCGCTGAGCTCCGTCGCCGGCTGGCCGAGGCGCAGATACCCCAGCCCGACCTCGCGCAGTGTCGCAAGACTGCGGACGGCGGCGGGCAGGTCGGCGAGGAACGTGGCGGCGTCGTCGACAGACATGGCCAGAACGTCGGCGATGTTCCTGCCGCGGTGGGTCACTTCGAGTGTCTCGGCGTTGTACCGCGCCCCCTCGCAGGCCGGGCACGGCGCGTACGTCCCGGGCAGGAAGAGCAGTTCGACCGCGACGAAGCCCTCGCCCTGGCAGGTCTCGCACCGCCCCTCGGGGACGTTGAAGGAGAAGCGCCCGGCCGAGTAACCGCGTGCCGTCGCCTCCTCCGTGGCGGCGTACAGCCTGCGCACCGCGTCGAACATGCCCGTGTACGTCGCCAGATTGGACCGGGGAGTACGCCCGATGGGCCGCTGGTCGACTCGCACCAGCCGGTCGAACGTCTCCAGGCCGGAGGCGTCCCGCACCTCGACGTCGAGTTCCCGCTCGTCGGGGTCCTCGGTCGATAGTCCGAGGTGGCGGCGTACGACGTCGGCGAGCACCTGAGTGACCAGCGTCGACTTCCCGGACCCCGACACCCCGGTCACCGCCGTCAGTACGCACAGGGGCACCTCGACGGAGACGTCGCGCAGATTGTGGCGGGAGATCCCGCCGAGCCGCAGCCAGCCCTGCGGTTTCCGGGGGCGGTGACGGCCGAACGGCTCGGCACGGCCGAACAGGTGGCGGCTCGTGGCGGACTCGTCCACCCGCTCCAGGCCGGGCACCGGGCCGCTGTACAGCACCCGGCCGCCGCCCTCGCCGGCTCCGGGCCCGATGTCGACGACCCAGTCCGCACGCCGTACGACGTCCATGTCGTGCTCCACGACGAACAGCGAGTTGCCGGCCGCCTTGAGGCGGTCCAACACGTCCAGCAGGGGCTCGGCGTCCGCCGGGTGCAGTCCCGCGGACGGCTCGTCGAGCACGTACACGACGCCGAAGAGCCCCGACCGCAGCTGGGTGGCGATGCGCAGGCGCTGGGCCTCGCCGGGCGAGAGCGTCGTCGAGCGGCGCCCGAGGCTGAGGTAGCCCAGGCCGAGGTCGAGCAGTACGTCGACCCGCGCGACCAGATCGCCGCAGATCCGGACCGCGACCTCGGTCGTCTCCCCGGATCTCGCGGTCGACGTGGTGGCGGCGGCCTCGGACCGCCCCGCGACGGGCCGCAGCACCGCCACGACCTCGGTGAGCGGCATCGCGTTGATCTCGGCGATGGAACGTCCGGCGAAGGTCACGGCGAGCGCCTCGGGCCGCAGTCCGCTTCCGTGGCACTCGGGGCAGGGCACACTCCTGACGAACCGGAGGGCCCGTTCGCGCATCTTCTCGCTCTTGGAGTCGGCGAGGACGTGCATGACGTGCTTGCGGGCGCTCCAGAACTTGCCCTGGTAGCCGTAGTCGACGCGGTCCTCCTCCGGCTCGATGTACACGGAGGGCTGCTCGTCGGTGTACAGCAGCCAGTCCCGGTCCTTCTTCCTGAGCCTGCGCCACGGCCGGTCGATGTCGATCCCCAGGCCGCTGACGACACTGCGCAGGTTGGCGCCCTGCCAGGCGCCCGGCCAGGCCGCGATCGCCCCCTCGCGGATGCTCAGCGAGGGATCCGGTACGAGCAGGTCTTCGGTGACGTCGTGCACGACGCCCAGTCCGTGGCACTGCGGACAGGCACCGGCCGCGGTGTTCGGTGAGAACGACTCGGCGTCCAGTCGCGGGGCCCCCGCCGGGTAGGTGCCGGCGCGCGAGTAGAGCATCCGCAGCAGGTTCGACAGGGTGGTGAGGGTGCCGACCGTCGACCGGGAGCCGGGGGACCCGCGGCGCTGCTGGAGCGCCACGGCCGGCGGCAGACCGGTGATCTCCTGGACATGCGGCGCGCCCACCTGCTGCAGCAGCCGGCGGGCGTAGGGTGCCACGGACTCGAAGTAGCGGCGCTGGGCTTCGGCGTAGAGCGTGCCGAAGGCGAGTGACGATTTGCCCGAGCCGGAGACACCGGTGAAGGCGACCATCGCGTCCCGGGGAACGTCGACGTCCACGTTCCTCAGGTTGTGCTCGCAGGCGCCCCGCACACGCACGAAGTGGTCACCGGTTTCGTTCTTCACCACTCCTGCCTACCCGATCGGACCGGAAACCGCGCGAGCGGCGGCACGGTGCCGGGCGGCGGTGGCACGCCGGTGCAGGGGCGGACGGACCGCCCGGAGGAGTGGGATTATCCGCACGCCCGGTACGTTTTCCGCCACCGGACGGTGCGGGTCCGGCAGGACATCGGGGGCGGCTCGGCGGATCAGACCGCGGCTTCCACGTGTCCCGCGTCCTCCTCCTGCTGCGCCGCCGACTCCTCGGCGGCGCGGGTGCTCGCCGCGCCCAGTTCGGCGGCGCGCTCGGCCGTGATGACCAGTCGGCCCAGGACGGCGGGGACGGCGATCGCCGGCAGCAGGTGCTCGAACAGTGTCACCACGCGGGTCTCCAGATCCTCGCGTGCAGCGAGGATCTGCGAGTACACCTGGACTCCCGTCCACGCCGCCGAGAACAGCCAGGCGCTCTCGGAGGGGTCCACGTGCGGGAGCAACTCGCCCTGGTCCTTGGCCTCCTGGAGGAGGTAGCGCGACGCGTCGATCCACTGCGTCAGTGCCGCCGTGCCGAACTGTGCGCGCATGTCCTGCTCCAGCGACAGCCGGGCCACCGCGCTGACCATCGGGTCGCGGCGCATCTGATAGGCGACCAGCAGTCCGGTGTCCACGAACTCCTGCAGCCGAGAGGCCTGCGGTCCCACGGTCACCGCGGCGAACTGCTGCCCCAACACGCCTTCCGCGAGAGCCTGCTTGGAGGGGAAGTGGAAGTACAGGGCGCCCTTGGTCACGCCCGCCCGCGTCAGTACCTCGCCGATCGTGGCGGCCTCGTAACCGCGCTCGTCGAACACCGCCGCCGCGGCGTTCAGAATCGCCAGCTTCGTACGGACCGCACGCTCCTGACGCGCCACCATGCCTCCCGAAGTTCACCCGCACCCGACCACTCATCGCGCTCGCGCAGACCTCCCTGCTCGAACACATGGGTGTTCCTTTGCCATCCCCCTCTAGAAACAAAACCAGGTAGTCCGTATTTTCACAAGCCACCACCCCACTCGGCACCGGATGGACAGCAACGGCATCATCGCCTCCGGCCCCCTTCTCGCCACCCTCCGCACCCTTGTCAGCACGGTAAGCAACCCGTTCACCCACCTTCAGGGAGCCCCGATGCCGTCCACCCTCCTCATCACCGGCCCCCGCGGCTTCATCGGGCACCACCTCTCCAGGACCGCTCTCAAAAAACCGGACGTCCGGCTTCGACTCCTCACCCGCACCGCCGACCTGCCCGGCAGCGGCGGTCGGACGGACTCCGTGACCGCGGACCTGGCCGAGCCGTCCTCCCTGCGGGGGCTGTGCGCGGGCGTCGACACGGTGATCCACTGCGCCTCCGCCATCGGCACGGACGCGGCCACGCTGCGCGCCGTCAACGACCTCGGCACCCGGGCGCTGGTCGAGGACGCACAACGCCACGGCGTGCGCCGCTTCGTGTACGTCAGCACCGCAGCCGTGTACGGCCGCGGCCCCTTCCACCGCGCCGCCGTCGAGGACCTGGCACCGGCCCCGCAGTCCCCCACCAGCCACACCCGCGCCGCCGCCGAACGGCACGTCCTGGACGCCTGCGGCACCGTCCTGCGCCCCCATCTCGTCTACGGCACAGGCGACCGATGGGTGCTCCCCGGACTGACCCGCCTGCTGCGACACCTCGGGACCGGTGTGGCCACCCCCGCCCTGCATTCCGCCGTCAACGCCGCCGACCTCGCCCGTGCCGTCCTCGCCTCGGCCCTCACCGAACGCGACATGGCCGGCGCGCACCACGTCGGCCATCCGGTTCCGCTGGCCGCCGCCGATCTGATGGCTCTCGTCCTCGGCCGGCTCGGCCTGCCGCCCCGCCCGGCCCTCTCCCCGGAGGAGGCCCACGCCCGGGTCGAGGCGGACCCGCAGGCCCGGCACCACCTGACCATGCTCGCCGGCCACCACTGGTTCGCCGACGGAGGTCTGTGGCACCGCCTGGGCCTCGACCCGGGCGCTCCACCGCTCCTTCAGCTGCCCGAGCACCTGCCGTCCGCCGGGGCACCGCTGCCGCGCTGACCGGCCCTCGGGGCCCGGCGGACCGCCGGGCCGGCGGCGATCAGCGGCGTGGGGCGGCGGCGCAGCGCACGCAGGTGCGAGCGGCCGGACGCACCTCCAGCCGCTCGGCCGGGATCGTCTCGCCGCACGTCTCGCACCGGCCGTAGGTGCCCTGCTCCAGGCGCCGCAGGGCTTCGTCCAGATCGTCGACGTGGGTACGGGCGCGGGACAGCAGGGCGACCACGTGCGCCCGCTCGAAGGCCGTGCTCGATCCCTCCGGGTCGTGCTCGTCGTCCACCGCCACCAGAGCGTTGGCCTCGACGATCCCCTCGAACTCCCGCTCCAGGGCAGCTATCTGCGCGAATGTGCCCGCGCGCTCGGCGACCAGCCGCTCACGCACCGACGCGGGGTCGGCGGCGGGCGGATCGAGTCTCTCGGGAGAATTGCTCATTGACGCGAAAACGGTCATACCGTCCCGTGTATTCCTGTCGGCCGAAGCGCGGCAGCCGGGAGCGGCGCACAGGACCGGTCAGCTGTGCGGGAGGACGTCCCGGAGAGCCTCGTCCAGGTCCTCGGCCAGCTCACCGTCGCTCGGCGGGTCGGCGGTGAAGAGCCTGCCGAGCACGGTGGTGAAGGTCTGGGTGAAGGCGCCGTACAGCGGGGTGCGCGGGCGCTGCACGGCCCGGGTGAGCGCAGGCAGCAGGGTGCCGCGGGCGTACGCGGGACGTCCGTGGCCGTCGCGCGGCATCCGGTCGGCGCTCTCGCCGGACGGCGAGGGCGTTGCACCGGGAGCGGAGGCGCCGGACGGTTTCGCCGAGCGGCAGGTCAGGGCGTCGTCCTTGTACGCGGACACCCGGGTGGCGGCGAACCCCGCGTCGAGCAGGCAGCGTTCGCTCTCCTCGCCCGTCAGGAACCCGATCAGGTCGGTCGCCGCTTCCTGCTGTGCGGAGGACCGGGTGAGGGCGAGGTTCTGGCCGCCGAGCACCGCCCTGCCGGGAAGTTCGGTCACGCCGAGCTGCGTCCGGCCCAGGGACTGGTGGAGGCTCTGGTACGCGTAGGGCCAGTGGCGCAGGAAGGCCGTCCGCCCGTTCGCGAAGTCGGTGAGCGACTCGGCCTCGTCGGAGCGGAGGGCGTCCTTGAGGAGGTACGAGGCCTGGGTACGGTTGCGCAGTTCCGCGAGGCCGTTCTCCAGGTCCGGCACCGTGGCGGTGTAGCGGCCGTGGGTGTCGGTGAGGGTGACGGCCTCCGGGGCGGACGCGAACGCCTCGATGCCGTTGACCGTGCGGCCCTCGTACGCGCCGAACTGCGCGGTCCAGCCCTTTTCGTAGCCGCCGGGACGGTTCTTCCCGGTCTGCTCGCCTACGGTCTCGATCAGCTCCTGCATCTTCACTCGGTCGAGTCCCTGCTCCAGGTCGGTGTCCCGGACGCCGGCCTTGTCGAGGTAGTCGCGGCGGTAGTAGAGCAGCCCGACATCGCTGTTGAACGGCACCGCGTACACCTTGCCGCCCCAACGTGCCGTCCGGGCGACCGACTTGATGACGTCGTGGTCGTCGACCAGCGACCCGGGGAGCGTGCGGATGAGCCCTGCCTCGGCGAACTCCGGTACCCACGTCACGTCGAGGTTGACCACGTCGTACTGCGCGCTGTCGGACTGGAGCGCGCCGAGGAGCTGGCTGCGCTGCTCGTCGGCGGAGCCCGGGAGTTCCACCAGGCGGGCGCGGCGGCCGGTGTGCCGCCGGTCCTGTTCCGCGTTCCATGCGTCGATGAGCTGCTGCCGGATGCCGCCCTTGCCCGTGACGTCCCGCCCGCTGGCCACGACGATGTCCCCCGTGGCCCCCGGGGTCACGGTCGCGCCGGACTGCCCGGTGGTGCCGCCGCCGGTACAGGCCGCGCTCGCCGTGAGGAGGACGGCTAGCGCCAACCGAGCGGCGTGGGTCCGCAGGTGCCTCATTCGTCCCCCGTCCCGGTCCGGGCCACCTCGTCGCGCAGCCCGGCGACGACGTCGGCCCTGGTGTCGAGGCAGCGGCCGCCGCTCGCCTCGGAGATGCGCGCGTCGGGCTTGTCACGGTCGCAGCCCCCGCTGTCGAGAGCTGCCATCACCACCGGAACTCCCCGGTCCTCCGCCGAGGCCAGGATCCTGTCCAGGTCGCCGCCCGCGGTGAGGCGGTTGTTGTCCTCGTCGTCGGTGATGTAGACGACCAGCTGGGGCCGTTCGTCGTCCCTGCCCCGGCCGGCCATGTAGTCGAGGGCCGCCGTCAGGGCCTGGTGCGGGTTCGCCTCGGCGTCGCGGACCGCGGCCTCCCGGTCGACGGTCGCCTCCGCGTCCGTCCGCCGGTGGCGGTCGAAGGGCAGGAGGACCTCGTACGGGCTGCCGCGCCGGGAGGCCACGGCCCAGATCCCGTACTCGTCCCGGTCGCCGAGACCGCCGAGCGACTGCTTGAGGATGCCGGGGGCGCCCCCGGGCCCCTCCCACAGGTCTCCCATCGACCCGGAGCTGTCGAGGAGGAAGAGGACTCTGCCGGGACCGTTGGCGTTGCGGTACCGCTTCAGGGCGGTCGTCATCGTGTCGCCGGCGGCGGGGGCGGGAAGCCGGCTGGGCCGGGCGAGTGTTCCGGTGTCGGCGCCGCGGGGTGCGAGGAAGTCGCGGTGGCCGGAGACGGCACGGAAACCGTCCTCGCCGAAGACGTCGAGCCCGCCGCGGCCCTGTCCGCCGGACCCGTCCTCACCTCCCTTGCGGATCAGCCAGTCGTGGAAGCGCCGGACGGCTTCGTCCCGTGCGGCCCTGTCACGTTCGGCGTTCTCCCAGCGCACCCGGACGAACGTGGGAGTCAGGGGCGGTACGTCCGTGGGGTACTCGGCGAGGCGCGGGGTGCGCGTCGGCCCGTCACAGCCGAGCCCGCTCACCATCAGGAACTCCGGGACGAGCGCGGCGGTGCGCTCGTCGACGTCCCGGTGGTCGGGCAGCGTGCACAGCAGGTCCGCACCGGTGAGCGCGGGCGGTCCCGGCTCGGCCACGGCGCTCTCCGCCCGGCTCACGCTCGTACCCGAGCCGTAGAGGCCGACGCTCGCCAGCAGCGCGGAGTCCGTGTATTCGGGGTCGGTGCGGCGTACACCGGCGTCGCTCTGCCGCGCGAGGAGCATCCTCCTGAGCGTGCCGAGGGTGCTGCCGGTCCTGTCCCGCGTCGATTCCTCGGCGATGTTCTGCGGCACGGACAACACCATCGGCGAGTACGCGAACGGACCGCTGTCGGGCTCCAGGGTCACGTACGTACGGGGCGGCTCGGTGGGCCGTGCCCGTGCCGCGCTCGCGGACGTGGCCGGAATCCAGATGTCCGGCTGGGGGCCGATGTCGCGCTGGGGGTTGAGCTCGTCGCTGACGGGGCGCTGCCAGGGGTCGGACTGCTCGTGGAAGCCCGTCACGGCGTCGGCCGCGCCCGCGCTGTAGACGGTGATCCCGCTGCGCCGGCAGCCGCCGGACGTCGTGTTCGCGGGCGAGGTCAGAAACACGTCGGTGGCCTTGCGCACGGTGGACTCGATGTCCGGATCGGTGAGGAGCCGCAGTTCCGGGGACGGGCCGCAGGACGACGGCCCGGGGCCGGGGCCCCAGAGGAAGGCGTATCCCCCGATGCCGGCCGCCGTGAGCGCCGCCGTGGCCGCCGCCGCCGTCCGGCGGGGCCTGCCGCGCAGCCAGAGCAGCAGCCGGCCGGCCCCGACCGCGGACAGCACGACACGGGCCCGGTGGAGCAGGCGGGGGAGCAAGCTCAGCCACAGCAGCACGCCCGCCGGCGGCCGCTCCCGGGCGTGCCGCGACTGATCCGGCGGGGGCTCCCGGCGTCCGGGAGCCCCCGCCCGCTCGGGCGACGGCTTCGCAGGCAGCTGCGAGGGGACGTGGACCGGCGGAGGCGGCTCGGACGCCCGGGGCGCGGTCGCGAGGACGATGTCCGTGTCACCCCACCGCTGCGGCTCCCACGGCTCGTTGCGCAGGGTCCTGTGGTGAGCGGACATGTGCGCGGTGAGCGCCTCCGCCAGGTCCTGGAAGGTGACGTCGCCGCCGCGGGCTCCGACACCGTCCTCCAGCAGCCGTACCAGCTGAGCCGTGAACGGCGTGGGGCTCCCGTCGTCGCCCGCGTCGATCCTGTTGTTGGCCTGCGTGCTCATCAGCACCGAGAAGCGCCGCCGGTCCGCGAGTGCCTCGCAGACCTGGGCGGCGTTGCCCGCGTTGCAGCAGTCCAGGACGACGACCACGTGCCGGGCCCGGCTGGTGGCGAGCACCGTGAGCACGCTGGAGAAGGGATCGGCGCCCGGGAAAACGGCCCGACTTCCGGGTACGACGCGCGCGTTGCGCATCTGCAGCCAGAGTTCGTCGCCCGCGCTGGGCACCGCCCCGTGGCCGGCGAAGTAGAAGAGGAGCAGCCCCTCGGCCTCGTCGGCGGCGGTACGCAGCGACTCGCTGAAGGCGTCCAGGTACGGGGACCCGGCGACCGTGATCTCACCCTTGCGGAACACCTCGCCCCGCAGCAGCGCTCCTTCCAGCAGCGCGAGATTGTGCTCCACGGCGGCGAGGTCGCCCGGAACGCCGTGCGGGTCCTTCGGCCGCGTGGAGTCGTAGGCGGACACCCCGACGAGCAGGGCCCGGTTCACCTCTCCGCGCGGGTCGAAGCGGTGCACCGGCCTACCTCTCGTCGAGGTCCACCGGGTCGACGTCGTAGTCGGGCGGATCGCCGCTCTCCACGGAACGGCGGTTCTCGTACCAGGCCTTGACGCCTCTCCTCACCTGCTTGAACACGATGTCGAACGTGGACTGGGCGGCGGCGCCCCCGAGCAGCAGCAGGATCTCGATCCCGGCGCCCATCGGCCTGCCGTGTTCGTCCGTTTCCTGGTCGTCCGTCCCGGCTCGTTCCTGAATTCTGAGATCGCCGTTTCTGGCCAGCTCCTCCAGTGGCTTCTCCCGCTCCAGCCACTTCTTCAGAGCGCCGATGTCCCCCTGGCTCGCGGTCCCGTCCAGGCGGACCCGGATGGCACGGGTCGCCACACCCTCCCCGTCAGTCATAACTCCTCATCATGGCACGGTCGTTGGTACCGAGCGAGGGTCTTGCCCCGACGTTGCCCGGCGGACCGCGGTCCACGGGCGCCGGCCGGCCCGCCGGACCGGCGTCATGAATTGCCCGTGTATCACTTGTGCATCCCTCTTCCCAAGCGGAACACGGGACGTGCGAAGATGCCCTGCCCCGGTAGGCGTCCGGGGTAGAGGGGAAACTCAGTGAAGTCAAGGAAATTGAGCAGAACGCGGCGTCGCGCCACCATAGTGACGGCGGCGGCCGCTTCGGTCGTCGCCGGCGCGGCCATGCTGCCCAACTGGAGTGCCGGCGCGAGCAGCGCCGGAGCCGGCGAGCCCGCCGTGGACGCGGCCACCAAGGCCACCTTCCAGCGGCTGGCCGACGCGGTCTTCACCGACCGCACCGACGCTCTGGTGGACCACAAGCAGAACAAGGGGCGCTCTCCGCTGACGTCCCGCTTCTCCGGTGACGTGGAGCTGTCCTCCTCGCTGGAGAACAAGGAGGACTCCGCACGGTCCTCCCTGCGCGGCCGCAAGTCCCGTCTCGCCGACCTCGGTGAGCGGTACAGCTCGGCCAAGACCAGCGTCACCCTGGACAAGACGCGCGTGCAGGACCGGCACGCCACCGTCCAGGTCACCGAGACCACGACGCTGACGTACGAGAAGGTGCAGGGCGACGAGCCGAAGACCACCGGCTTCCAGGCCCACCACAAGCTGACGTTCACCGCCGACCGGTCGGGTGACTGGCAGCTCACGGGCGTCCGCACCACGGACGACGGCTATCTGGCGGTGAACCAGCCGGCGAAGACGACGTTCACGGCGACGGTCGCCGACGACAACATGCCCGCCGCCACCCGCTCGGCCACCACCTGGCCCGCCCCGGCCAAGGCCAAGAACTTCTCCGCCACCGGCTACGACTACAAGGCGATGGCCGCGTACGCGGAGAAGTACTGGAAGAACTACAACACGGCCTACCCCGACTTCAACGGGGCCGGCGCCGGCGGCGACTGCACGAACTTCGTGAGCCAGTCGCTGAAGGCGGGCGGCTGGAAGCACGTCCCCGGTTACGTGTACGACTACACGAAGTGGTTCGGCAACTCCGACATCCAGTCGGACTCCTTCGTCGGTGTCAACGAGTTCTCCTGGTTCTCCCTGAACTCGAAGCGGGCCACCAGCCTCGCCAACGTCTACCAGATGGACATCGGTGATGTGCTTCAGGTGGACTTCGACAAGGACGGGTCCAAGGACCACACGATGATCGTCTCGTACCGCAGCTCGCAGGGCGTGCCGTACGTGACGTACCACTCCACCAACACCTACCGCAGGTCGGTGGCGAGCATCATCGCGTCGTACCCGAACTCGGCGTTCTACGCCTACCGCACCTGATCGAACCGACGGAGCCCCGCACCCGGCGAGAACCGTCCCGAGACTTCGGGGACGTGCCGGGTGCGGGGCTCCGCCGTCTCCTCAGAGCAACACGATCTGGACGACGTAGCCGGCGAAGCCGATGTGGAACAGGACCAGGCACACCCACTGCGGCGTCCGCATGCGCCAGGACGAGGCGCGCAGGATCTCCCACTCGCTCAGTGCGTAGGCCGCCAGCGCCAGCGCCAGCACCACCCACAGGACGGTCCAGCCCGTCGAGGGTCCGCCGCCCAGCCCCTGGTCGCCGAGCGCGGCCGGGATGCGGGTGGCGCGGGACAGCAGGAAGAGCGCGAACAGCGGTTTGTGCCAGCCGTTTTGCAGCTGCGGGGCGTCCGTGACGTGGCCGTCGGGGACTGATCTCGTGGGCATCGGCCCACCTCACCAGGTCCGCACCGCAACCGCCGTGACGGAGGCCACAATTCCGGCCCGGTGGCGGGCAGCAGGTCGGCGGCGGACGGCCTTGCCCGGTCAGTCCCGGTCGACCGCCACCTCCAGGCCGCGGATGACATAGCCGCCTATCTCGTCCTGGAAGGAGACCCGGGGCGGCGTGACCATGCGGATGCCCTTCAGTGCGAAGAGACGGCTCAGGAAGACGTTGGTCTCCATCATCGCGATGTCGGCTCCGGGACAGCGGTGCGGACCGTCACCGAAGGACATCGCGACCGCCTTCCCGGCCGCCACGGGACGGCCAGGGCGGACCAGCGTCGGATCGGCGCCCACCGCTTGCGGGTCGGTGTTGACCTCGTCCACGTGGATGTCGACGAGGTCACCGGCGGGCACCCTGACGGGGCCGTCCGCTCCCGGCACGTCGAGGTCCCCGGTGGTCCTACGGCTCAGCCGGGCCACCACGGGTTCCAGCCGCAGGATCTCGTGGAGTACGGCGAGACGTTCCGCCTCGTTCCCGGCGCGGAACCGGTCGCACAGGGCGGCGTCGGTGAACAGGTGCCAGGCGGCGACGCAGATGAACTCGCGGGTCGTCACCATCCCGGCGGCGGCGTACGTGAGGCACTCCCCCAGGATCTCGGCGTCCTTGCAGCCCTCCGCGATCAAGTGGGAGATCAGGTCGTCCTCGGGCCGCTTCCGGTGTGCGCGGATCGCCGGGCGCACATCGGCGAAGTAGATGCGCAGCCAGTTCGTGTTCTGGCGGAACATCCAGTAGATCCCGTGGGGACTGGTCAGCCCCGGTCTGCCGAACTTCTCGGGGAAGAAGCGCTCCAGTCGCTCCTGGACACCGGGCCTGCTGCGGGTCAGACCGATGACGCCGCAGGCCACGTCGATGGCCACACCGAAGCTCAGCTCCTCCAGCCGCGCAACGCCCGCCGTGCGCAGCGGCGTCAGATGCCTCTCGGTGACACGTTCGGTCAGCTCCCGGTAGTGCTCGTCCACGCGGCGGGGGGTGAAGTATCGGGCGGTCTGACGGCGGTGCTCGCGGTGCTCGGCCCCGTCCCGGTACAGCACGGGCCGGCGGATCCGGGCGGGCAGCTTCTCGACGGTCTCGATACCCAGGCCCGCTTGGACGGTGTCGGCGCTGCGCAGGAGGGTGCGGGCGGCCGCGTAGCCACGCACCTGCCACGTCCCGTCGTCGCCGCGAACGACAGGACAGGCCTGCCGGGCACCGCCCCTGTCGATCTTCCGTGCGTCCTCGTCGGCTCTGCTCATCGACCGGTGCCCTCCGTCGTCGCCGTCGGGCCCTCCCGGAGGAAGGGCCGTCGGATGTGTTCCGACAGACTTCAGGACGGCGGCCGCGGCCACCAGTGCCCGGACCGCCAACATGTCGCGATCGAGGGGCTGTTGCCGGCATCCCGCTGCCCGGGCTGCCTATGCTGGGGCGCATGATCACTCTGCCGCTCTCCGCACTGGAGGTCGCCATGGTCCAGGCGGGCAGCCGGGCCGTGGACACGTTACGGGACACCACCGAGTTCGCCCGGCGCCTCGACGCCCTCGGCTACCGGCGGCTCTGGTACGCCGAGCACCACCACTCCCCGGCCATCGGCGCCTTCCCTCCGGTGGTCCTGACCGCGCACGCCGCCGCGTCGACGGCGTCCATCCGGCTCGGCTCCGGAGGAGTCCTCGCGCCCAACCACGCCCCGATCATGCTGGCGGAGCAGGTCGGCACGCTCGCGGCCCTGCACCCGGACCGGATCGACCTGGGCATCGGCCGCGGCCCCGGCACCTTCGACGAGGCCACCGCGCGGGCCCTGCGGCGAGGGGCGGGACCGACGACGGACGCCGAGTACCGGGACGACGTCATGTCCACGCTGCGGTTCCTGGTGGACGAGGTCGCGCTCGGCCCGCTCCCCGAGCCGTGGCTGCTGTCCTCCAGCACCGCCGGCGCCGCGCTCGCCGCGGAACTCGGTCTGCCGATCGCCTTCGCCCACCACATCAGACCGGACAACACCGAGGCGGCGCTGGGCTGTTACCGCGCGGGCTTCTCCCCCTCCCGCTGGTGCGAGCGCCCCCGCGTCCTGCTGTGCGTGGAGGCGGTCTGCGCCGAGACGCAGCAGGAGGCGGAGCGGTTGGCCGGGCCGATGGACGTCGTCAAGTCGGGTCTCCTCCAGGGACGGAGCGACGCCCCCTTCCCCTCACCCGAGGAGGCGTCCGCGCACCCGTTCACGCCGGAGGAACGCCGTGCGCTGGCCGCGTTCCGCGCCCATCAGGCCCACGGTACGCCCGAGGTGGTCGTACGACGCCTGTCCGAACTGGCAGCGGCGACCGAAGCCGACGAACTGATGCTGGTCACCCCGGTCCACTCCCTGCCGGACCGCCTGCGCTCGTTCGAGTTGATCAGACAGGAGAGCGCCGCCGCGGGCGCCCCGGAGGCCTGAGGGGAGGGCGCGCAATTGCGGTTCCGGCCCCCGGCCGGCGGCGACATCCATGGCCGTCTCTGCTCGTTGACGCCGGTGACCTGGTCCGCGGCGCCGCGTCAGGTGCCCAGCGAGCACGAGCGCGAGTGGTCCCAGTACCTGCGGGTCTCCCGGCTGTCCTCGTCGGCGCCCTCGGGGGCACCGCAGGTGCAGCGGCCTGCGTGGGGGTCGATGAGGTCGGCGGCCTCGCGGTGGCCCGCCTCGCGCAGCTGGGTGGCCAGCTGGTGCGCGTAGTCCTCGACGAGGAGCGCGGCGTCCTTCCCCGTACGGGCGGTGCCGTCACGGCGAAGCTCCTGTACCAGTCTGGCGCGCGCCATCATGCGGGTCGGCTCCTTCTGCGGTCGGCCGCCGATGCGTGCGCGGTTCGCGGCCAACCTAACAAACGGGCCGGCCGCGCACGCCGCCACGGCACCGGTCGGGCAGGTCAGCTTTCGGCGAGCCAGAGATCCGGGCCGAAGACCTCGTAGTGCACCGCCGAAGCGGGCACCCCCCGCTCCAGGAGCTGGGTGCGCACCGCCCGCATGAACGGCAGCGGGCCGCACAGATAGGCCTGGACCCCGGCGGGCAACGGCGGCAGCTGCGCCAGGTCGACCGTCCCGAGTCGGTCACCCTCCTCCGGATCCTGCTCGTACCAGAAGTGGACCGTGCCGTTCGGCAGCTTCCCGGCCAGCGCCCGGTGATCACCGCGCAGGGCGTGCGCCTGCGGGAAGCGGTCGCCGTGCACGACGGTGACAGGTGCCTCGTACCGGCTGTCGGCGAGGTGGTGCAGCATCGACAGCATCGGCGTGCACCCGATGCCCGCCGAGGCGAGCAGCAGGGGCGCACCGGTGTCGGAGAGGACGAGATCCCCGTAGGGGGCGGAGAGTTCGATGCGGTCTCCCACCCGTACGTGGTCGTGCAGGTGCCCCGACACCTCGTTGACCCGCTTCACGGTGATGAAGCGAGTGGGGTCCGCGGGGGCGCCGGAGAGGCTGTACTGACGTATCTGCCGTGCCCCGTCGGCGAGTGCGACGCGTACCGACACGTACTGACCCGGCGCACAGACGGGTGCCTCACGTCCGTCGGCCGGGCGCAGCCGGAAGGACACGACGTCGTCGGTCTCCGCAATGCGTTCGAGGACCTCCCACGGGCGCCATGTGTCGCCGAGCAGCACACCGCGTTCGGCGTAGAGCCGGGTCTCGACGGCGATCAAGGCGTTCGCCATCAGCCAGTACACCTCGTCCCAGGCGGCGGCGACCTCCGGGGTGACCGCGCTGCCGAGGACCTCGGCGATCGCGGCGAAGAGGTGCGTGTGCACGACCCGGTACTGACCCGCGGTGACCCCGAGCGAGGCGTGCTTGTGGGCGATACGGGCGAGCATCGCGTCCGGGCGGACCTGGGGATGCTCGACGAGTGCGGTCGCGAAGGCGGCGATGGATCCGGCGAGCGCCTGACGTTGCGCTCCGTCGGCCTGGTTCCCCCGGTTGAACAGGTCCCGCAGCAGCTCCGGGTGCGCGCCGAACAGCCGCTCGTAGAAGCGCTCGGTTATGCGCGGCAGCGCTGCGCCTACCGCCGGCAGCGTGGCGCGAACGGTCACCGCGGACGCGTCAGAGAGCACGACAGACTCCTAAATTTGAATGCTAAATGCATATTCATGGGCGGGAGAAGCGAGCAGGGAGTGGCATGTGCGAAAAGCCCACCGGACCTGACCGCCAAACCCCGTCCGGCCCGCAGGAACTTCAGGGCTCTCAGGGCTCTCAGGACAGCACCGGGGATCCACCCCGGCCGATGAGGCCGATCAGTACCGGGCCGGTCGGCGGCGCCGTGAGGTCTTCGACGGTGAGCGGGTCGAGCGAGGCGTAGAACGCTTCCTGCGCCTGCCGCAGCGCACCTCGCAGACGGCAGGCACCGACGAGCGGACACGCCTCCTCGCCCTCGCAGTCCACCACGTCACCGACCCCCTCCAGCTCACGGACCAGCCGGCCGATGGACAACGCCCTTCCGGCGGGCGTCAGTTCAAGGCCCCCACCACGGCCGCGCCTCGACTCCACGACCCCGAGGTGCTGCAGCCGGGCCGCGACCTTCGCGAGATGCGAGTAGGGGACGCGCACCGCCGCGGCGACATCACGAGCCGTCGACGGGGCGTCGGCCGCGGCCAGGGCCATGACCGCGCGCAGGGCGAGATCGGTGGACTTCGTCAGGCGCATGAGCGGAGCATAGATAATGCGAATCCGGCATGCAAGTTATCTGCGCGGGCCGGTGGGCGCCCTGCCTGCAAGCACCGGACTGCGGTCCCTCGGATGGCGGTCCCGCCGCCTCCCGCACGGACTGCGGTCGCCCGGGCCGGGCTCGGACCGGCCCGGGCGCCGGCGTCAGTCCTGCTGCCAGTCGCTGTACCGGATCCGCGCCAGGTCCTTGATCTCCCCCAGGGCGCCCCACTCGTTCTTGCCGAGCCGGGACAGCGGCCGCAGCCGGTCGATCCGCGGGTGCCCGTCCTCGACGGTGTCCGCGTGGACGGCGGCGTGGACGACGCGCCCGAACACCACCGTGGAGTTCCCCAGGCACAGGGTCGAGTGCAGCCGGCACTCCAGCGCCACCGGGGAAGCGGCCACGCGCGGCGGCTTCACCCGCAACGAGGGCTCCCGCTCGATGCCCACCGCGTCGAACTCCCCCTGCTCGCTGGGGAAGTCGGTTGCGGTCGCGTTGACCAGTTCCATGAGCGGCTCGGGGGCGAAGTTCACGACGAACTCGCCGGTCTCCTCGACGTTGCGCAGCGAGTCCTTGCGCCCGACGGAGGTGAACTGCACGATCGGCGGATCGGTGCAGGCGACGGTGAAGAACGAGTGCGGCGCCAGGTTGGCGGTTCTGCCGTCGCCCGTGAGGGTCGACACCCACGCGATCGGCCGCGGCACGATCACCGCGGTGAGCAGCTTGTAGAACGCTCCCTTGTCCATGGACTCGGGGGAATAGTCGATACGCATACGAGGCAGTATCGCTGCCCGCGCAGGGCGGCCCGCACCGCGGCGCCCGAGCCCTGCCCGGTCCCTGGCGGCAGCGGTCGGGGTCACTCCCCCGTGGGGCCGACGCGTTCGATCGCGATGAGCGCGGCGTCGTCGCCCAGGTTGCTGCCCACGTGGGCGAGGAGGTCGCGGCGCAGCTGGTCCAGCAGAGCCTCCGGGCCGTGACCGGACCAGGCGGCGAGCCGTTCGGCCAGCGGGAAGAACTCGCCTTCGCCGTTGCGGGCTTCGATCACCCCGTCCGTGTACAGGAGGATGATGTCGCCCTCGCCCACGGTGAACTCCTCGGTGGAGAATGGGGCGTTGATGTATCCGGTCAACCCCAGAGGTGGTGACGGCCGGAGCACCTCGAGTTCGCGGACCTCTCCCCCGGCGGCCAGCAGCAGGGGCGGCGGGTGACCGCAATTGATCATCGATACGGTCGTGGTGTCGTCCGGGATGTCGAGGACGGCCGCGGTGGTGAAGGCTTCGAGGCCGTGCGCGCCGTCGGTCCAGTCGCCGGGCGTGTCCAGGTCCGAGGAGACGGCGTCCTCGAGGAAGGCGACGAGATCGGGCAGATCGGGCTGCCGGTGGGCCGCGGCCCGGAACGCGCCCAGGATGCGGGCGGCGTCACCGATCGCCTCCAGGCCCTTGCCGCGCACGTCGCCGATGAGGACACGGGTGCCGTGCGTGGTGCGGGCCGTCGCGTACAGGTCTCCGCCGATCTGCGCCTCGGCCTCGGCCGCCAGGTAGAGGGAGGCCAGCCGCAGCGGGCCGATCCGGTGCGGAAGCGGCCGCAGTACGACCTCCTGAGCCGCCTGGGCCACCGACCGGAGCTGGATCAACTGCCGTTCGTGACGTTCTCGCAGGTGCGCGAGGAAGGTCACGAGTACCGAGATCAGGGCCAGGGCGAGCACCTGGAGGGCGTGGTTGAGGTCGGTGAGGCTGGTGCGCGCCATGGCGACCGTCATCTGGGCGAGTACGGCGATGGCACCGACCATCGCCGTCGTGCGGGGACCGGCGAAGGACGCCGTGATCGCGGGTGCCGCGACGAGGAAGGGGCCGAGGTGGACGTCCGGAGGCGCGAGGATGTCCTCGACGGTCACGACCGCGATCAGGACGAGCGGCAGCACGAGCCGTCTGCTCGACGCCGTCTGCGACCAGACCGCGTCTCCCGCGCGCCGGCTGTGATCCATGGGTCCTGCCTCCACCGATGAGGCGCACGTGCCGGCTCAGCAGCGTTTCGCGTTGCGTGTCGCTCGCCCCGGGGGCCCGAAGCGGTTCCTTACGGCCTGCGGATGGGGGGCCTCAGGCGACTGCGTGGACGTTGCGTTTGGCCGCGGCCGCGACGTGGACCCCGGTGATCTTGACGATCTCGTGCCAGAACGGCTTGGCCGTCAGATAGGCACCGAGCGCGGACATCGCCCCCAGCGAGACGTCGACGCTGAGGCGTCCCCGGTCCCCCCAGTAGACGTCCCGCAAGTCGAGCAGCAGGGCGAACTCGTCGCAGATGAGTGCGGTGCCGCACCCGTACGCCGTGGCGACCACGGGGTGCCCGATGGCCCGCTCGTCACCGCGGACGGCGATCAGCCCCACGCCGGCCAGTGCGGCGATCCCGAAGTTGTAGTGGTGCAGGTGCTCCCCGCCGACGGACATGTTGCCCCACGGAAGCCATCCACCGCGGATGCCATGGGTGATGGTCCTGACGGTGCCGAACGTGATCCCGAACGACACCCAGGTCATCAGCAGGGACCTCTGCACCGGGGTCAGATGCGTCTGCGCGGTCTGCCGCCACCGGCGCACGAGCTGCCGTCCTCCCCGGTCACGGCGCTCCGCTGTACTCGTCCCCATGGCTGACGACCTTCCCTTCCGCCGGGGGTGCGTGGGCATCGGGTCCCGGACCCACGGGTACCTCATCACGGGTGCCGACGCGCCAGGCGTCGGCTTCCCTCGGGACGCTTCGGCCGGCGTGCGGCCCCTGCCGCTCGCCGCCCGCGGTGCTACACCCGCATCGATGACGGGACGTGCCGCGGTTCGGCCAGCAGGCCGAAGATGGCCAGTACGGAGATGGCCATGGTGGTGAGCGACCACCAAGGGAAGGTGGGCAGGAACATCATCTGGGCCACCAGGCAGAACGAGGCCAGTGCGATGCCCGTGCGCCGCGCACCCCTGGAGCCCACCATCACGCCGATGCTGGCGAGGATCTGCGCGATGCCGACGAGGATCCAGATCCATCCCCAGACGGTGTAATTGAAGATGAGCAGGCGGTTGCCGTGGTCGGCGACCGTCTCGTAGTAGCCGTGGTCCAGGATCGCGACGAACCCGTTCAGCAGATCGAAGAGCCCGGCGATCATCAGCAGGATCGCGGCGAACGCCACCCAGTGCGAACGCTCCATGGGCGGCACGGCCTCGTCCCGCGAGGGGGTGTGTTGCTGCATGAGATCCATTCAGCGGCGGAACCGCGCGGGCCGCAATCAGTGCTGACCCGTTGGTGGGGCCGCCGCAGGTGATCGGAGCGGCCGGCGGCGTACGTGCACGACGCGACGGTGTCGCGGGGGTGACCGGCTCGCGCCGAGCACGCCGGTGCGTCTCGGTCGGCACGCACCCGATCCGCGGGCCGCTGGTCCACGGACCCGGCTCAGAGAGTGATCAGTCGTATGAGGAGCGCCGCCGCCGTCCCCGCAGTGAGGACCGATCCCACGACGGTGAACACCAGGTCCACCGTCGTGGCGTCCCAGCCCCGGATCTCGAACCGACGGGGCTTGTCCGGATCGTAGGTGACCGTGACGAGAGCCCCGACCCCGAACGGCGCGTTGACGGAGGCGCGGCCGAACCTGGAGGGGTACTCGCACGCGCGGCCGTCCCGGGTCGTCCATGCGGCGACGGGATGGTGGAACCTGGCGCCGTCCTCACCCCGCATGATCTCGTGCCGAACGATCCGCCCCTGCGCCGTGACACCCACGCGGCGGAGGATCCCGGCGCGGCGCAGTCCGTAAGCGCCGATGCCGAGAAAGGCCACGCCGATCAGCAGCGGGATGAGCGAGAAGAGCCATGCGCGTTCCATGTCTGGTGCGACGCGCCTGCGAGGCCGCCGGTTGCGCACGGGCCTGCGGAGATCATCCGTCCCCGTTCCGGCCGAGGGGACGAGCGGCACCCGACGGCCGGACCGAGACGCTCTCAGAGAACCTCGTCCAGGTGGACGGGCGGTTCCGACGGGCCCTTGACCTCAGTGAACCCGATGGTCCGGGACCTCACGGTGAGGCTGGTGACACGGAAGCTGTGCAGCCCGAGGTCGAAGGCGACTTCCGAGGCGTGGGTGAGGAATGCGCTGTCGCGATCGGCCATGAAGTGGCCCTTCTGCACGGCGGAGAGCTGTTCCGGACTGCGTCGTCAGCCGGCCCGGCCGGCTCCGGGACGGGCCCTCCACTCGCGGCGCAGGACGAAGCCGCGGAGCACCGCGATGGCGAGGAACGCCACTCCGAAGGCGGCCCGTTGCCACTCGCCGACCAGGACGAACCAGTACAGGGCGAGGCCCGCGAAGAAGAGGCAGACCGCGATGACGAGGGGCTCGCGGATGTAGAACGGCAGCACCCGCAGGACCAGGTTGATCAACATGGGGCAAGTCGAGCAGGCGCAGACCGGGCGCGCAGTGGTGGAAGCCACAGTTCCGGAGACGGGACGCGGCAACCCGGCCGGGCGGGGGACGCAGGATGGTCCTCGCGTCTCCCTCGTAGCGGATTCGGCCCGATGGTCCGCGGGCAACCGGAGGTCGGGGAGAAGGAGGCCTGGATGGCGCAGAGTTCGCGTTCGCAGAGCGTCCCGGCGTGGGTCAGGCCGGGCGCCCGTTGGGTCCAGTGGGTCGGCTGGCCGCTGCTCTGCCTGAGCGTGCTCGTTCTCGGGGTGCGCATCGCCGTCGGTGACCGTGCAGGAAGCATCGCGGTGGCCGCCTTCCAGGTTCTGCTGTGGGCGTTCCTCCTGATGCGAAACCGCTCGGCCCGTCGCAAGGGAAGGGACAGTCCCTGACGGCGGCTCCCGGGCTGTCGCCCGCTCGGTCGCCGACGCTCGGCACGGGCCGTCCGCACCGAGCCGTCCCCGCCCGGAGCGCATGCTCAGACCAGAACCGCGCCGGAGGACGCCCGTGAGGGCCGGCCCCCGTGAGGGCCGGCCCCGTGTGCTCTACTCCTCTGTCGTGAGCGGCGGGCCGACGCGGATGCTGGTGACACAGCCCAGGTCCTGCCGGTACTCCACGCCGCCCTGTTGGTAGTAGTAGCGGCAGCCCGTCAGGTCACCGGTGATCTTTCCGGTGACCCGGACCCTGACCGCCCAGAAGATGTCCCCGGTGTCGTGCGCCGCCACACGCGAAGGCCGGCCGGAGTGGTCGCGCAGCGTGGTCAGGTCCGGGATCCCGGGCGACCCGCCGACCGGCGAGGCGCCCAGGGGGTGTCCCTCGGTCTCCTGGTGACTGAACGCCCGGTACTCCTTCACCTGCAGTCCCGCGGGGACATGTGTGATCTCCCCCCGCAGGAGGGTGAGCGGACGCGCGGACACGTTCTCGGCCGGGGGCAGTGCGACCCAGTACTCCTTGCCGATCCGAGCGTGCGGACTCGTCACTTCGAGTGCGCCGGCGTCGTCGGCCAGCAGCGTCCCGGCCGGGTGGGCTTGCGCGGTGTCGCCGGAGACGGACCACAGCACCAGTCCGGTCGCGGCCGCGGCGGCCGCCACGGCCAGCCCGAGGGCAACGAGCCGTCGCCTACTTGGAGTAGAAGACTCCGGCCTTGCCGCTGCTGATCGAGTCATTCTTCCCCCAGACCCAGTGCTTGCCGGACCTGGTCCCGGCGGTGATCTTCTGCTTGTGGTTCGAGTCGTAGCCGGTCTTGGCCCCCAGGGACACGCCGTAGAAGCTCACGGCGCCACCGAACTTGACGCTCTTCCCCCGGGACAGCTGCGCATGGTCACCGGGGTTGAGGTAGTTGCGGTACGCCTTCCTGGACCGGTTGAAGTTCGCCGAACCGTCCTTGCCGGAGACGTCCTTGCCCACCTTGCCGAGCGCTCCGCCGGCGGGGGCCTTGTAGCGCTTGGGCTCGATCTTGTACCAGGTGGAGCGGACGCTGCCGGAGCAGATGTACTGGTTCTTGACCTTCACGTACTCGATCGGGACCTTGTACTGCTTGGCGTAGTGGGGGCCCTTGTTGGTGTATCCGACGGCGATGCTGACGCTGTGCGAGAGCTCCTTGGAAGCACCGAGGTTCCAGTTGCCGTTGCTCTTGACGGCGGTCTCGACGCTGGTGCTCATCGAGGACTCGTACTCGAAGGTGGCCTTGGCGTCCCAGCCCGCGTGGGCCTCGCCGACGACCGTGTACTTGATCTTCGAGGACACGGGGATGCGGATGGTGTCGCAGCTGCCCGAGGCCATGGGCGTGACGGGCGGACGGACGGCCTCGGCACCGACGTCCCTGCCGTCCACCGCATAGGGGTTGTAGTCGGCGGCCAGGAGACTGCTGTCGCTCTGCCACTCGGGGTCCTCACCACCCGGCACGGCAGGGCTGTCCTCGATCCGGGCCGCGTAGCTCTGCGACTCCGTCGAGGCGGCGAACCCGTCCTTGAGACCGCCCGCCGAGTCGACCGTGTTGGGGATCAGCTTGACGCGGTGTCCGTTGTCCGGGCCGGAGATGCTGGCATCGACGGCGGCCTGCCCGGTCATCGCGCTGAGGCCGTCGAAGCCGAGCATCCGCACCCCGCTGCTGGTGGTGCCCATGGCGACGGCCTGGAGGTTGAGGATGCCGTTGTTCCCGTCCGCGGCCTGCTGCGCGGCGGGCGGCAGCGTCTGCGGGAGGGTGAGCGACCAGGAACCGTCCGCGGCGGTGGTCGTGGTGCCGACGACGGTCTCCTTCACCTCACCTGTGGCATCGCTGTTCGCGTCGGGTGCGGTGACGGTGACCGGGAGGCCGGGTGCGGGCTGCCCGTTGCCCAGCGTGAAGGTGCCGGTCACCGTCCGGGAAGGCGGCGCGACGGAGTCGTCCGCGGCCGGTGCATCCGTCAGAACGTCGCCGGTGTCGTCCGGGGCACCGCCGAAGGAGGGCGCGGCGTCGGGGTCGGGCACGCCGAGGCAGGGGCCGGCGTCCGCCGTGATGTCGCCGACGATCCCGGACCGGACGTCGTCGTCGGCCTGCGTCCAGGGGCCGGTGGTGTACTTGCGGATCTGCCCGGTGGTGTCGGGGTCCGTGGTGACGGACTGGGTGTTCACGGCACCGCCGCCGGGGCTCCAGGCCCGGCTGACGTCGGTCAGCCCGGTGGCGATGTCGACCCGGCCCCACAGTTTCACGGCGGTGCCCGTCGAGCTGGGCAACGGGACGACCACCGTCTGCCTGATCGCTCCGTCCTTGAGCCACTGGACGGCGGAGTTGACCATCCACACGTCGTCTGCGCCGGCGAGTTCGGCGACGACGGACGAGCGGACTCCGTCGGCGACCTTGGTGAGTGTTCCGTTGCCGGTGGCGGGGTCGGACTGCTTGTAGACGTCGAGGGCGCCGTCGGCGGTCAGGACGAGGAACAGGGTGCCGTTGGTCAGGATCCGCTTGGCCGTGTGCCAGTCGAGGGAGTGGGTCCTGACCGGGGTGAGGAGGCTTCCGCCGGTGGCGGTCTCGTCCCGGTAGACCTTGACCTGACCGGTGGCGGTGGCCTCGTAGAGGATGCCCTGGCCGCCCCCCGTCGCGACCTTGCTGGTCATGGGCAGGTTAGCCGTGTGGAGGGTGTCCAGCAGGGCGGCGTCCGCGCTCTTCGGCCCCCAGTCCATGTACTTGTGGAGGACGCGCTTGGACGCGATGTTGTTGCTGTTGGCGGGCTCGAACACGTACGTCGGTACGGAGAAGGCGGTGCATTCGGCCTCGTCCGCGGCGGCGGCCGACGGGGCGGAGGCGACCGCCTGCGGAACGACGACGAGACCGGCGAGCAGAGCCGCGCCCGAGAGGACGTTCATCGGGCTGCGTCTGAGACGTCGGTGCGACGCAATGGGCATGGTGATCCCCCTGTGAACTGCGGTTTTGGTCGTTGGAGAGTCAATCACGCGGCCCACGCACCGAAGTTGATCATGCGGAAGCGAGCCCTCCACATGATCATCGGCCGCACCGGTTCGTCCGGCTACGGGATGATCTGTGCGCACGCTTTTCAGAGGTTCTTCTGAGGTCGGCGCCGCCTTCGCTCCCGGCACGTCACACGGCGCAGGGCGATCACCCCACGGGCCCTACGTCGACACAGCAGAGACCTCGACGGTCACGGACGGGAGATTTGCCCCGGCCCCGGCGTCACACCCCGTCGTCCGGCGCGGGCGGATGCGGCGGGGTGCCGAGGCGACGGGCCAGGAAGGGTTCCTGAGCCAGCACCGCACCCGCGCTGATCCCGACGGCGACGGCCACGCACACGACGATCAGCCAGGAGAGCAGCACGAACACCGATCCCGCGGAGCCGTACTCGGCCAGGGCCCGGTTCAGGGCCCGCGGCATGTAGAAGTGGGCGGTCACGGACAGGCCAGTGACGGCCCCCGCCGTGAGGACGGCACCCGGCATGAGAGCGGCCCAGCCGACGAGACCGCCCAGCAGGACGTGCGGTGTCCACCACCAGAGAGCCGTCAGGCAGACCAGCGTGACCGGCACTCCCAGCCATGCCCCGAGACCGAAGCCGTTGCGCAGCGGTCCCTGGACGAGCAGCGTGCCGACCCAGACGGCGATCCAGACGATCCACCGCCACGCGGCGATCCGCACCCCGGACCGCGGGAACATCCAGGCGCGCTTGCACAGCCGCTGCATCGCACGGCTGACCGAGGTGGCGGACAGCAGCACCATCAGAGCGCCGATCACGCCGGTCGCCTGCCGCAGACCGTCGTCCGGAGGATGGAACGCCTGCTCGAGCTGCGCCTTGGCGTTCCCGGTCAGGCCGAAGACCGCACTCACCGAGGCCACGAGCTCGTCCTGGACCGCCTGCGGGGCGTAGGCACTGACCACGAACAGCAGCGGGATCGCGGTCAGGAAGCACTCGGAGGCCAGGCGGGTGGCGGAGTCGAGGATGTTCACCTCGATCATGCGGTCCACGAGTCGCGTCATGACGGGCAGCCGCGATTCGAGCCGGGCGTGGAGAGCCTTGGCCCGTTCGGTCAGCTCGCCGGTCCGGGCACCCCACCACGAGGCGCGCAGCAGCAGCGGGCGGCGCCCTCGCCCACCGGACCCGCGTTCGTGCGGAGTCACTCGTCGACGCGGACGGCGCACGGCCCCGACACCGGTTTCCCGTCCTTCGGTCGGCCCCGCGCGGAGGTCTCCATGAACTGCTCCTCTCCGGGGTCCAGCGTGGCCGACGGCGCGTACCTCGGCATGTCGCCCGGCGCCGAGGACGGCCGAATGCCGTCTGCCGGACCGTGGCCGCTGGGCAAGAACGCGTCCGCATTGATCAGTTGACCGGTGCCCGGTCCCGGACGTGTCCCGTGGCGACGGGCGCACGGCGCCGGACATGCGGCCCGCCACGTCCGGTGCTGCAATGACTGTGGGGCCTTGCTCCGGTGCGCCGGGTGCGCCGCCGTGCGGCCGAGACGGCAGGCGGCCGGTCCCCAACCGCTGCAGAGGAGTGGCCGTGAACGAGGATCTTCAGGAACTGGGCCCCGTCGACTACCTGGTCGTCGAATTTCCCGGAAGCCGCATGACGGGTGAGGGTCTCCCCCTCCTCGTCGACCTGGTCGAACGCGGCATCATCCGCATTCTCGACCTCGTCTTCGTCCGCAAGGACGCATACGGCTCGGTGACGGGGATGGAGCTGCGCGAACTCGGGGACGCCATGGATCTGACCGTGTTCGAGGGAGCCTCCTCGGGGCTGCTCGACCAGGGCGACCTGGACGAAGCCGGCGCGGCGCTGGAACCCGGCAATTCGGCAGCCGTCATCGTCTACGAGAACACCTGGGCGGGCCCGCTCGCCGCGGCGCTGCGGCGGGGTGGCGCGCAGATGGTCGCCAGCGGCCGGATCCCCGTCCCGGATCTGCTCGCCGCCCTGGAGGCGGCCGATGCGACGGCTTCGTAGGACGGGGTCCGCCCTCGTCCGGCATACGGCCGGGGTGCCCTCGGCGCCCCGGTGACCGCAGTACTACGTGGGAGCTGATCGAACATGCCCGGACTTCTGCGCGGTGTCGCTCGCACCGCAGTCATCTCCGGCACCGCCACCGCGGTGTCCAACCGCGTGTCGCGAAGGCAGGCCGGCCGGTGGGCCCAGCAGGGCTACGCACAGCAAGAGCCGTCCCAGGCGGCCCCGCCTCCCCCTGCCCCGGCACAGCCCGTCGAGGACGACATGAGCAGCAAGATCGACCAGCTCAAGGAGCTGGCCGAGCTGAAGAAGACGGGCGTGCTCACCGAAACGGAGTTCGAGGCGCAGAAGCGCCGGATCCTGGAGTAGCGCCCCCGGGGGCTCCCCCGGGGGCGAATGCCCTCCTGGCCTGAGCTTTCGAAGGCCGAAGCCTCCTTCCTCGAATTCCTCGAAGGACGGAGGCCGGAGGACGGAGGCCGGGACGGAAAGAAGAAGCGGCGCGCTGAGACTGCGCGTCGCTTCTTCCTGTGCGGGTTCGGTGCGGGCAGCCGTCGCCCCAGGACCACTCCACGCGAGGGGACCGGGCCGTCACTCCGCCCGTGCCTTCACACGTCCGCTCTTGACCGCGTCGAGCAGGGCCTTGTGGTCGCGTTCGTTCTGGTCGGCGTAGCTCTCGGCGAACCGGGCCAGGGCCTGATCGAACGTGTCGCTGCCGCCCAGGTAGGCGGCCATGGCGATGCGGTCCCCCGAACGGGCGTGGGCCCGGGCGAGCGTCGCTCCGCAGAGTTCGCCGAAGAGCTTCATCCCGCGCGGCACCATCAGGGACGGCTCGACGACGAACTTCCAGTCCCGCAGCTGGCGTACGTAGAAGTCCCGTTCACGGTTGTCGATGCCCTGCACGCGTTCCCAGCCCAGGAAGATGTCGCTCGCGGCCTGCATCAGCCGCTGTCCGGCGACCACCCGTTCGCCTTCGGTGGCGAGCCGGTTGTCCCCGACGTGCTCGGCCAGTACCGAGACATCGGCCTCCTTGGCCTGGAGGAAGAGCGGATCGTCACCGTCCCGGCCGAGCAGCAGCACGATCCAGCAACGAGTACCGACACTGCCGACGCCCACCACCTTGCGCGCGACGTCGACGACGGTGAACCGGTCGAGCAGATACCGGCGGTCGGTCTGCAGGCTCCCGCGGTAGCGGGTGAGCAGCGTCCGGATGCTCGCCTCGAGTGCGTTCCGCTCCAGCTCCGGCAGCAGGTCGGCGAGGGGCGTGACGACGGGCGGCGCGGCGGCGATCCGGCGCTCGCCGTCGACGACATGGGTCAGTTTCTCGAAGGCCTGGACACTGTCGTGCGTACGTGCCTTGGCCAGCGACTGTTCCAGGCGCTTGCGTCCCCGCTCGTGCAGTCGCCCCGAGGCCAGCTCCGTGAGCTGGTCGGCGTCGGACCGGGCGTACCAGACGTCGAGCGTGCGCATCCCGGCGAAACGGCGCATGTTCTGGCGATAGGACCTCACCGCGGAGAGCACGATCGCCCTGCGGTGGGCATCCGAGAAGTCGTTCTCGCGGCAGGCGATGACCAGGCTCGCCGCGAGCCTCTTCACATCCCATTCCCAGGGGCCGGGCAGGGTCTCGTCGAAGTCGTTGATGTCGAAGAGCAGACGCCGCTCGGGGGAGGCCAGCAGCCGGAAGTTGAGCATGTGGGCGTCTCCGCACAGCTGCGCGCGGAGGCCGGAGTCGATGGTCGTGGCCAGATCACTCGCCATGATGGCGGCGGCGCCCCGGTAGAAGCGGAAGGGAGACTCCGACATCCGTCCGTAGCGGAGCGGGACGAGTTCCGGCAGCCGGGTCGCGGACTGCTTCTCGATCACGTCGACCGGGTCCGGCCTGTACCGGGAGGGGGAGAACTCGGCGTGCGCGGACCGCGGGGCGCGTGCTCTCGCCGCCTTGCCGCGGGCCGCCCGCTCGAGCGGCGAGAGCTGCACCTGCCGCGTGGTCGTCATCGGCTTGTGCTTCATCGTCGGCCTCCTGAGCGGGGTGGCGTCGGGGCCCGCGGCGCGCATACGGGGTGGGCGTCCGGGCCCTGGCAGCCGCGCCCCTGGTCGGCCGACGGTGCCGCCTCACCTGATCGGACTAGTTCCAATCTGTACTCTCCGGATGCTCTTCGCACCTCGGGGGCGTCGGCGACCGATCACCGCCGAACGCGGCCCGCACCGCGGACGATCCCACCGGTCCTGGTGAACCCCGGGCGTGTCGCGCCGCTACGGGCAATAGTGGAGGCGCGTACAAGGAGATCCTCTTACTCCATGCCGAGGGAGGCGCGTTGGCCGGCCAGGGCGGCGGTTCGCAGGTGGTGGTCGTCATGGGCCCCTCCGCATCCGGGAAGTCCACGGTCGCCCGGCGACTCGCCGAAGAGCTCGGCGTGCCGTTCATGGAGGGCGACGACCTCCATCCGGCCGCCAATCGCGCCAAGATGGCGGCAGGCCACCCCCTGAACGACGCCGACAGACGCCCCTGGATCGCCGCGCTCTCGGCCTGGATCCGGTCCGCGGCGAGGGCAGACGGCGGCGTCGCGACGTGCTCCGCGCTCAAGCGGGCCTACCGGGACCAGTTCCGGAGCACCGGAGCGAACGTCTGGTTCGTCTTCCTGAAGGTCGATCCCGAGGTGGCCGCGCAGCGGATCGCGCAGCGGAAGGGCCACTTCATGCCGCCGGAGCTCATCCGTTCCCAGTACGCCGCTCTGGAGCCGCTGCAGGGCGACGAGCCGGGCGTCACGATCGACGCCTCCGGGAGCGCCGCAGAGGTCGCCGACACCGTGCTGCGGGCGGTGACGGAGCAGGGCCGCTGAGCCGCCCACGCGCTCCGTGATTCCCGGGTACGCCAGTGCCCGTGCGACTTCACCGCGCCGCGCCGAAGTCGCCCCTTTAGGCTGATTGGGCGCGTTCCGCGCAATGCGGCTGAAAGGTGCGCCCTATGGACGAGTACCCGCTCATCGAGAATCACGGCCTGCTCGGCGATCTGCAGACCGCCGCCCTGGTGACGACCGATGGAACCGTCGACTGGATGTGCCTCCCGCGCTTCGACTCCCCCAGCGTCTTCGGCGCGCTCCTCGACAAGGACAAGGGCGGGCACTGCACGGTACGGCCGCGAGCGGAGACCCACGCCACCAAGCAGCTCTACCTCCCCGACACGGCGATCCTGGTCACCCGGTTCATGACCGAGGCGGGCGCCGGCGAGGTGCTCGACTTCATGCCGGTGACCGGCAGGACCGCCACGGACCGGCATCAACTGATCCGCATGGTGCGCTGTGTGCGCGGAACCATGACGTTCGACATCGAGGTGGCTCCGCGGTTCGACTACGGACGCCGGCCCCACAGCCTGCACGCCACCGAGCACGGCGCCGTGTTCGAGGTGGGCGGCGAGGCGGCGCTCACGGTGCACGCCATCCGCGAGCCGGACGACGACAGGCTGCTGGAACTCCTGCTGGACCGGCAGGACGACCTCCATTTCACGCTGACCCTCCAGGCGGGTCAGCAGCGCGGACTCATGCTCGAGTCCGCCGCCGACGGCCCGCCGCGCCAGATACGTCTGGCGGAGTACCAGGAGATCTTCGACAGCAACGTCACGTTCTGGCGCTCATGGCTGGCACAGTCCCAGTACACGGGGCGCTGGCGGGAGACCGTGGAACGCTCCGCGATCACGCTGAAACTGATGACCTACGCTCCCAGCGGCGCGCTGGTGGCGGCCCCCACGGCGGCACTCCCGGAGCAGCTGGGCGGCGAACGCAACTGGGACTACCGCTTCACCTGGATCCGCGACGCGTCCTTCTCCGTGTACGCGCTGCTGGGACTGGGCTTCACCGAGGAGGCGCAGGCCTTCATCAACTGGCTGAGCGACCGGGTCCGAGAACGGGCGGGCAGCGAGGGCGACTCGGGCCCCCTCAACATCATGTACAAGGTCGACGGCTCGTCCGACCTGGACGAACAGCTCCTCGAACACTGGGAGGGCTACGCGGGTTCCGCGCCGGTGCGCATCGGCAACGGCGCCGCCACCCAGCTCCAACTGGACATCTACGGCGAGGCGCTGGACAGCATCTACTTCGCGCACGGACACGGCATCCAGGCGGGCCACCACGGATGGAACTCACTCCTCACGAATCTCGACTGGCTCGTCGACCACTGGGACCAGGGAGAGGAAGGACTCTGGGAGACCCGCGGCGGCCGCCAGGACTTCACCTACGGACGGGTGATGTCCTGGGTGGCGTTCGACCGTGCCCTGCGGCTCGCCGAGGCGTACGGCCGGCCCGCCGGGACGGCACGCTGGCAGGCCGCCCGGGACCAGATCTACGAGCAGATCATGTCCCAGGGCTGGAGCGACCGACGGCAGGCCTTCGTCCAGCACTACGGGAGCGACGTGCTCGACTCCTCCCTGCTGCGCATGGCGACGGTCGGATTCGTCACCCCGGGCGATCCGATCTGGGCCTCGACCCTGGACGCCATGGAGGACGAACTGGTCAGTGACAGCCTGGTCTACCGGTACGACCCCGCGGCCTCGCCCGACGGCCTGCGCGGCTCCGAGGGCACCTTCTCGCTGTGCACGTTCATGTACGTCGACGCCCTCGCCCGCGCGGGACGCACCGAGAAGGCCCGGCTGACGTTCGAGAAGATGATGGGGTACGCCAACCACCTGGGCCTGTACTCGGAGGAGATCGACCTGACGGGGCGCCAACTGGGGAACTTCCCGCAGGCGTTCACCCACCTCGCCCTCATCGACGCGGCACTCACCCTGAACGCGGCACTCGACCGGCAGTGAGTGCCGGCGGACTCGGCGTCGTACCCGGTCCGACGGCCGCACGTGTTCGAACAGCGGGCCCCACCACGGTGGGCCCCGAGACCACGAGGATCACGCCGAGCATGCTGGCCACGGCCGAGGGCACGCCGAACAGAGCCGTCCCGAGGGTCCCGACGACCCCCGGGTGGGCGAGCGCCACGGTCAGTGCCGGCCCAAGCAGGATGTCGTTCTCGCTCACCGCCCGCCCGCCGGCCGGTCAGTGCTCGTCAACGGCACCACCGCGCCTCAGATCGGCATCGGTCAGGGTTTCCAGTTCGCCCTGGGTGTCCAGCCGGTAGAGCAGGGCGACCGCGGGGAAGACCAGCACCGCCGCGACGAGCGTGACCAGGGCCAGCCAGCGCAGGGTGGTGTCCGCGCCCGCTCCCTCGGCCACGGTCAGGGACGTCGGCACGAGGTACGGGCGCTGGGCCATGCCCCAGGCGATGACGGCCGAGGCGACCACACCGACAGCGGCGACCCGGGACCACAAACCGGAGGAACGGATCAGCGCCCACGCGGTGGCGCACGAGGCCAGCACCGCGAGGACGACGAAGACGAGACCGACTCCGTGCGTGAGCCCGTGCCAGACGTGGGGCGCGTCCCCGTGGGTGACGAAGAGCGTGATCACCGCGAGGACGGCGACCGCGGCCAGAGCACCCAGCGCCCGCGCCCGGAAGTACACCGCGAGATCCGGTGCCTCGAACCGCCGGGCGTCCGCCGCGAGGAACACCGCGCCGAGCAGTGCCGTCGTCGTGACCGCGAGCAGACCGAACAGCACCGAGGTGGGGTTGGCCCAGGCGTCCGCCGAGGCCTCGGTGCCCTTGGACACCCGGCCCGACGCCACTCCCCCGGCCGCGGCGCCGAAGAAGAACGGCGTCAGCAGCGAGGAGACGGCGAACACGGCGCCGTACAGCCGTCTGCCGGACAACCGGCGAGCGGCCTTGCGGAGGGCGAAGCCGGCGCCGCGCAGCACCACGCCCACCGTCGCCAGTGCCAGCGGCAGCCACATCGCGGTGAACACCTGTTGGAAGAAGACCGGGAACCCGGTCCACATGACGACGAGGACGAAGATCAGCCACACGTTGTTCACCTCCCACACGGGAGCCATCGCGTGGTCGATCAGCCACCGGGGCCGGCGGCCGCGGCGCGCGCCCCCCGCGGTCAGGTCCCAGAAGCCGGCACCGTAGTCGGTGCCGCCCGCGCAGGCGTACGCCGCGATGGCCAGCAGCAGGACGACGGCGATGATCCCGGCCATCAGGAACGGCCTCCCGCGCCGGGAGGAGTCGTGCCGCCGCCCGCGCCCGCCGCGTCCCCGGACAGCGCCGCGGAGCGCGGCCCGTACGGGCTGTCGGTCTCGGGCGGGTCCTTGTGCCCCGCGCCGGCGTCGGCCTCGTCGGCCAGTCTCCAGCGTCTGCTCATCTTCAGCAGCGCGACGAGGAAAGCGCCGAAGACGAAGACGTAGACGGCCACGACCAGGCCGAACATGATCCACAGGCCACTGGAGCGCGTCGCCGTCACCGCGTCGGCCACCCGCATGTTCTGGTAGACGATCCACGGCTGGCGCCCCACCTCGGTGGTGATCCAGCCGCATTCGACGGCGACGACGGAGGCGACGCCGGCGACCGCCGCGCACCTGTAGAACCAGGGCGACGCGGGCAGCCTCCGGCGGCGCCAGAGCACCACGGCGTACCACAGGGCGAGCACGATCAGGACCGATCCGATGCCCACCATGATGTCGAACGTCCAGTGGGCGATGGTCGCCTGAGTGGGCGTCGGCCGATCGGCCGCCGGGACCGACGTCAGGCCGGTCACCTTGGTGTCGGGGTGGAACCCGGCCAGAATCGAGTCGAGTTGGGGGATCTTGATGCCGCCGGACACGCTGCCGTCCGGATGCAGCCGGCCGAAGAGGTACTCCGGGACATGCGTGTCCGTCTTCCAGACGATCTCCATGGCGGCGAACTTCACCGGCTGCTTCTGGAAGACCTGCCGGGCGATGGAGTCGCCGAGCATGAACTGCACGGGCGTGCACAGCGCCGCGACCGAGAACGGGACGGCGAACCCGAGCCGGTGGTAGCGGTCCCGGCGGCCGCGGAGCCAGCCGGCCGCGTAGACGCCGGCCACGACATAGCCCGCCGTCACGAGCATCGCCACGACGAAGTGCCAGTACTGCGGCCCGAACATCGGCGTGAAGATCGCCTTCCAGATGTTCACGTCGACGGGGTTGCCCGCGGCGTCGAGTTTGAAGCCCCGGGGGGTGTTCATCCAGGAGTTCGCCGCCAGGATCCCGAAGGCACCCAGCAGGGCGGCGGCGGGCAGGGGCAGCCCCAACAGGAAGTGGGTGCGGGCGGGAAGCCGCCGCCAGCCGTAGAGGTAGATGGCGATCAGTACGGCCTCCAGGAAGAAGGCCCACGCCTCGACACCGAACCCGATGCCGAAGACGTCACCCCATCTGCCCATCAGCCCCGGCCACAGGAGCCCGAACTCGAAGGAGAGCACCGTGCCCGTGACGACCCCGATCGCGAACTGGATCGCCATGACCGCGGACCACCGGCGGGCGAGCAGCAGGGCCGTCGCGTCCCCGCGGCGCAGACCGTAACCGTGCATGATCAGCGTGATCAGCGGCAGCGCCACGCCCAGCGGTACGAGGATGATGTGGGAAGCGAGGGTGAAGGCCATCAGGGACCTGGCCGGAAGCATCTGTGCGGGCGCGTCCGCCAGGATCTGGACGGTGGTGTGCATGCGTTGCTCTCCCGAGGCCGACGCGGACGAGGTGGGTCAGCCGCCGGTGGCGAACCCGGGGAAGAGCGTCATTCCGCCGTCCACGTAGAGCGTGGTGCCGACGACGTAGTCCATGAGGTCGGAGGCGAGGCCGACCGCCGCGTGGGCGATGTCCTCGGGGTCGCCGACCCGGTCGTAGGGGATAAGGCGCAGGAGGTCCTCGCGGGCTTCCGGTGTCTCCCACGCGTCCCGGTTGATGGGGGTCATGATGGCGCCCGGAGCGATCGCGTTCACGCGGATCTTGTGCGGGGCGAGTTCCTGCGCCAGCGTCTCCATCATCATCTGCACACCGCCCTTGGAGGCGGCGTAGTTGACGTGCCCGGCCCACGGGATGATCTGGTGCACGGAGCTCATGCAGATGATCTTGCCGGCTGCGCGGGAGACCTCCGGGACGACTCCGCGCCGCATGAACTCCTTGGCCGCCTCGCGGGCGCACAGGAACTGCCCTGTCAGGTTGACGTCCAGGACCTTCTGCCACTGGGCGAGCGTCATCTCGGTGAAGGGCGAGTCGCGCTGCAGCCCGGCGTTCGCGACCAGGAGGTCGATCGTGCCGAACTCCTGGACCATGCGGTCCATCATGGCGACGACCTGGCCCTCGTCGGAGACGTCCGCCTCGATGGCCAGCGCACGCACGCCGAAGGAGGCGATCTCCTCGACCACCTTGTCGGCTTCCGCGCCTCCCGCCACGTAGTTCACGACGACGTCGGCACCCGCACGCCCGAGCGCGATGGCCGTGGCCTTGCCGATGCCCGAGTTGGCGCCGGTCACCAGTGCCTTCTGGCCCTTGAGGAGCTGCGGGGGGATCACGCTCTTGGACGCTTCGCCGGGGGAACCCACAATGACTCTTCCTCCACTGGATGTTCCGATGCGGCCCGGGCCTGGGCCCGGACATTCACCGGCCACACAATCACCGCCGGCGCCGGGCGCCGCGCGGGCGCACGGCGCGTTACGCCGAACAGTGGGGGATTTCGCTCGCTCGGAGGCCCGCCGTCGCGGCGTCCCGGCGTCCGGCTCTCAGCTCAGGCGCTCCACCAGGTGGTCGCCCACGCGAAGGGCGTTCGCCATGGCCGTGAGGGACGGATTGACCGCCCCGATGCTCGGGAAGAAGCTGGTGTCGACCACGTACAGGTTGTCGACGTCGTGTGCCTTGCAGTCGACGTCCAGGGCCGACGTCGCGGGGTCGGTGCCGAACCGTACGGTGCCCGCCTGGTGGGCGGTGGCGCCGATGGGCATGCCCTTGTGCAGGTAGATGCTGTGGGGCAGCAGAT
The DNA here is from genome assembly GCF_055567695.1 of Streptomyces sp. NPDC026417. Lineage (NCBI taxonomy): Bacteria > Bacillati > Actinomycetota > Actinomycetes > Kitasatosporales > Streptomycetaceae > Streptomyces > Streptomyces sp. NPDC026417. Next base: position 322,744 of record NZ_JBVHPY010000003.1, on the reverse strand, counting down.
GGTGCTCGTGCATGCCCAGCCGGCCGAGCATCTTCTGCAACTTGTGCTGCAGGCGCTTGAGTCCTGCCGTGTTGTTGTCCTCGTCGAGTGCGAGGTGGATGCGGCCGTCGCCGTCGAGCGTGACCCGGTTTCCGGGCTGCGGGAGGTCCTCCCCGCACAGCCAGAAGTCGACGGCGTGGTGGGCGAGGACCTCGAAGGGCATGTCCGGTGCCACCGCACCGGCCCAGCGCGGCGCCTCGCCGTGGATCTGTTCGGCGTCCGACTTGCCGAGCATCTGGATGCCGCCGAGGGGGTAGTCCCAGTCGTCCGCGCCGAGATACCAGTCGTGCAGGGCCAACGTCTTCTGGAACTGGGTGTCGTTGGGCTCCTTCGAGACCGCCATCAGCGCGAGGTTGTTGTGCCGCATGTAGTGACGGCCGACGACGTCCGAGCTGTTGGCCAGGCCGGTGGGGTGCCGCTCGTTCGCCGAAGCGAGCAGCAGGGCTGCGGAGTTGACGGCGCCGCAGGCCACGACGACGACGTCCGCCGCGAAGCGGACCTCCGCGTCGTCCGGGAGTTGGGCCACGACGGCCGTGACCTCGCGGCCCGTCGCGTCGGTCTCCAGCCGGGTCACCCGGGCGTTGGTGATCATCTCCACGTTCGGGTGGCGCAACGCCGGTTCCACGCAGATCACCTGGGCGTCGGACTTGCCGCGGACGAGGCAGGGGAACCCGTCGACCCGGTTGCAGCGGATGCAGGCGCTGAAGTGGTCGACGCGCCCGTTCTCGTCCTGGGTGAGGTCGACCCCGATGGGCAGGTGGAAGGGGTGCAGGCCCTGCTTCTCCAAGTCGTCGCTCAACTGCTGGATGCGCGGCTCGTGTTGGACCGGCGGGTAGGCGTACTGCGCGCTGTACGGGCCGCCCCACGGGTCCTCGCCGTGCCGGCCGTGCACCCGGTAGAGGTGCTCGGCCTGTGTGTAGTACGGCTCCAAGTCCTCGTAGCGGATCGGCCAGGCGGGAGAGAGGCCGCCGTGGTGGCGCAGTTCCCCGAAGTCCTCGGGGCGGAGCCGGAACAGGGCCGCGCCGTAGAACTTGGTGTTGCCGCCGACGTAGTAGTTGACCTCGGGCGGGAACTCGTTGCCGTGCCGGTCGAGCCAGAACTCCGGGGCACGGTACTTGCCTCGCACGAACACGGCCGTCGAGTCCCAGTTGTCCCGCTCACGCGGCAGGAAGTCGCCCCGTTCCAGGATCAGCACCCGCTTGCCGGACGGGGCGATCCGGTGAGCGAGGGTGCCCCCGCCCGCGCCGGTCCCGATGATGATCACGTCGTACCGGGTGGAGTCTGGCATCACGGCCACCGTCCTCGCTCGTGCGATCCCCAACCGGTGCCGGAGACCTGCTTCAGCCGCTCCCCCGTTCGAACGTATACGCCCCGGGCCTGGGCGGCACCCGGAGCGGCGGGCGGTCCGGATGCCGTCACAGGACGGCGATCGGGTTGACCGGGCTGCCGGTGGCCGCGGGCAGCCTCAGGGGCGCGACCACGCACAGGAAGCTCCAGCGGTCCAGCTCCGCGCACACCGGCGCGAGTTCCTCGAAGTCCAGGTAGTCCATGAGGTGCAAGCCCAGGGCGTTGACGGCGAGCACGTGCACGGGGAACGCCACTCCGGGCACCGCGCTGGGTGCCGTGTCGTTGTTGCCGTCCGACCCCAGCGCGGCCACGTGGCGCTCGGCCAGCAGATTCATCGCCTCCGGATGCAGGCCCGCCCGCGCCGTCGCCGCGTGCCAGGCGCCCAGACGCAGGCGCCGACGGCGGTGCCCGACGCGCACGAACAGCATGTCGCCGGGTCCGCAGGTGACCCCCTGCTCGGCCTCGGCGGCCAGCAGGTCCTCCGTGGTGACGTGCTGACCGGGTTCGAGCCAGGGCACGCCCTTCAGCCGGGGGATGTCGAGCAGGACACCCCGGCCGACGAGGCCGTCCCGTACCAGGTCCAGGGTCAGCGCGCGGGCACCCTCGGACGTCACGGAGCCGGCCGGGACGCCTCCGTGGAGCTCGCCCTCGTACACCACGTGGCACAGGGCGTCGAGGTGGCTGTCGGCGTCACCGTGCACGTTCATGGCGAACCGGTCGCGGGCGAAGTGCAGCCCGTGCGGGTCGAGTTCACCGTGCGCCGGTTCGGTCATCGCGTGGCGGGCCGGGTCCGGGTTGTCCGGTCCCGGAGTCGTCTCGATCGGGGCGGCCATCGAGACGGTGCGCCCGTACCGGACGTGAGCGGCGGCGGCCACCACCCGTTCGGGGGCGAGCCGCCGAAGAGGTCCCTGCCCGGCCTCCGCCCCGGCCGGGGTCTGCCCGCGGAGCCGTTGGTACAGGGCCTCGAAGGCCGTGTCGGGCATCACCTCCCGCGGCGCACCGGGCGACGGTTCGGAGTTCGTCGGGTCGGTGCTCGGGTCCGCGCTCACGACGGTGCGGGCCTCGACCGGTGGCGGGGACGCTGTTCGCACGGCCCGGGTCGGCATGTCGGCCGCTCGGGCGGCCTTGCGTGATCCGTCACGGGAACTCCTCAGCACAGCCGGACCTTCCCTCAGTGTCGATCGGAGGCGGCTTCGGCGCATCCCGGTGGCGGCGGGGGCCGTGCGCTTCCGGGTTGCCGGCGCCCGGAGCCGTGCGCGGCCAGGTCCACCCGGCACCGACGCTCGGTGCGGCCCGGGCCATCGACGTGACCAGCCCCGTCACCCTCCCCCGGGGGCCGGAAACCAGGGGGCGACGCCGGCTTCCGATTGCCGCTCGGGCGTTCTCCCCTGCGTCCTGCCAAGGGACTTGGGCTCGAACTCCGTGTCCGCGCCGGCGCTCGGCACCGCTCCTCCGCCACTGCGGCCGGACCGTCGGCCGCGGGCGGGAGCCGGATCACCGAAGACCCGGCTACCGCCCGCACCCGCCCCCGCCGGCCCGTCCGAGCCCGGGATGACTCCCGCGCACCCCGGGGCGGCCGGTGAGGACCCGCCGGGGTGAGGACGGCGTGTGAAGGGGAGCCACGCCGTCCTCACGGTGCCGCCGTCCGCCTCCCGCGACGGGCCGCCTCACCGGCGAACCGACCCGGAGTTCTCGGCGTCCGGACGACAGGGCGCATTTATGCATCCCTTGACAGTTTGCGCCGCGCTCGTCGGGCCGGGAGCCCCCGTGCGCGGATTGCTACAAAAACAACCGTCACCCCTGTGCGCCCCTCCGTGGAGCCGACAGCGATGATGATCCGTGAAGGGCAATGAGGGGGGACACGTTCATGCGCAGATCCACGGGTATCGCCCACCGCGGCTTCGTGACAGCTGTCGCCGTGCTGGTCACCGTGCTCACGGCGGCCGGGTGCAGCGCGGACTCCGATGCGGCCGGATCCGGCGGCAAGGGATCCGCGCACACCACGGACCCCGGTGGCGACGGCCCCTCGAAAGCCGCAGGATCCACTCCGACCTGGGAGTTCGAGCACATCGCGGACTTCCATGGAAAGCTCTCCGATGTCGCCGCCCTGGCCGCGGACGACATCTGGGCGGTCGCGACCGAGACCACGGGGGCGTCCTCCGTCTACATGCTGCACTACGACGGGGAGCGCTGGGCGCGCGAGCCCCTGCCCGTGGACCTCCCCGCAAGCGCCTCCCCGCCGACTCTCGAGGAGATCGGAACCGAAGCCCTGTGGCTGCGACCGCTGACCACCGGGGACGGCACCGCGCAGGACGCTTGGGCGAAGTGGGACGGCACCCGCTGGTCCGCCGTGCCCGACCCTCCGCAGGGCAACGTCGGAGAACTGGAGGCCGATGCCCCGGACGACATCTGGACCCTGAGCGGCGAGCAGACCGCCGAGCACTGGGACGGCACCCGGTGGACCACGACCCGGCTGCCGTACCGAGCCGCCGACATCGCCGTGGTGGGAACGGACGACGTCTGGGCCGTCGGCAGCCGGGCGACCGGACCGGGGACCGAACTGAGCTACGGCGAGCGGTACAGCCAGCCCGCCTCCATGCACTGGGACGGCACGTCCTGGAGGGCCGTCGACACTCCGCAGGCCCGCTTCGACCCCCTCCCGGCGGAACCGAGCGCCGGGCTCGGCCAGGTCTTCGTGTCGGACGACGGGACGGTGCGGGCCTACGGCAGCAACACCTTCAACCACGGCGAGGTCGAGGTCGAACCGGCGGACGAGTTCATCCAGTTGCGCTGGGACGGCGCGAAGTGGGTTGACGAGGAGCCCGCCCCCGGCGGGTGCGCCGACCGGCGGCCGGTGGCCCGGGACGGCAAGAGCCTGTTCCTCGAAGGCAACTGGTACCTGGCCGACGACGGCCGCTGCGTCAAGATCGGGCGCCACCGTCTGCCCGTCTCGACCGGCGCCCGCAAGGAATCGCACCAGTCCTTGTGGCTGGAGGAGATCCACCCGGTACCCGGCACCGACGCGTGGCTCGGCGCGGGACACGTCCAGGTCAACCAGTCCGGCAGCCCCTTCGACGCGCCCGTCGTCGTCCGCCTGGAACGCAGGTCCTGACGTCCTCGTACGACCGCCGCCCGCTCTTCGTGCCCACGTCCGGGGGCCGCCGGGCGGCGAGGCGAGGGGGCCTGTCGCTGCACAGGACACGGACCGTGCCGGGGCCCGCCGCGGGGGGCGGTCCTGCGACCGCTAGATTCGACCGTCATGCGATCACGTGAGTACGACCTCGACTTCCGCGACCGGGCCGGGCGGATACGCGCCTGGGGCATCGGCCTGCTCGCCCTGGCGGGGCTGCTGTGGGCGTGGTGCGCGGTGCTGGTGCTGGCACCGTACGAGGTCGACAGAAAGCCCGACGACAAGTTCCCCGCCGAGTGCGAGTCGCGGCTGTTGACCGATCGCGGCACGGCCAACGACGGCCTGCAGCACTACGACTACTGCCAGAACGAACGCGACTGGCCCGAGGCGCTCGCGGTGCTCGGCCTCTCCGTCCCGGTGTCGGTGGTCGGCGTCGCACTGTTCACGACCGGCAGCCTGAGCCGGCGCATGAGTGCCCACAGTGAGGCGATGCGCGAGCTGGACCGGATCGCCGAGGCGCGGCAGCCGTAGCCCGCGGCGCCCCGGGGCGAGTGGACCGCGGTTCAGAGCCGTGCCGTGAGTGTGCCTCCTCGGACGGCGTCGGCTAGGCGGCGGGGAGACGGCCGCAGAGCCAGTTGCCGGGGTCCGTCGGTTCGTCGCTGGTCCAGAACTGCCGCCACAGGGAGGCGAATTCGGCGCGGTCGAGGTGACCGGTGCCCTGCGGGTCCAGCCGCTCGAAGACTCCCGTCAGATCGACGGGCCGGCCGTTCCAGGTCTCGACGAGCCTGCGGTGCTCCTCCGGAGAGATCCGGCCGTCCTTGTCGGCGTCCACCGCGTCGAAGAGAGTGTCGGCGGTCGCGGTGACGGCGTCGTCCATGGCGGGCAACCGGTCCACGACGGCGAGCAGTTCGCCCATGTCGACCGTGCCGTCCCCGTTGGCGTCCCCGGTCTCCAGTAGGGCCGCCCACCAGCCCATCAGCAACGTCTCCACCCGTGCGCGCAGGTGCGTACCCGGTTCGACCCCCGGCAGCCGGCTCCAGCGGGCGACGAGGGCCGTGAAGTCGCCCTCGCGCAGGTAGCCGTCACGGTCCGCGTCGAACGCCGCGAACATCCCCTTGAGTTTGCGCTCCTGAAACGCGCTGGCCACGAGCGGCCTCCCTCGACGCCGAACCGAACCCACGTACCGCCCCCACGGCCGCCGACGCGTGCCCCTGCCCCGTCGGCACCTCTGCGGACAGCGGGTAACTATAGGTCGCGCCGGGCCTCGGGCCCCATGAGCACATGTGCACGAAGGGTCACCCTGTCCCGGCCGCGGGAACGTCGAGCGGCGGGCGGCACGGCACCCGTACGGCGGATGGTCAGGGAGAGCAGCGCGGCGGCGCCGCACGCGGCGCCGAGCGCCGTTCCGCGCAGCGGAGTAGCCAATGCCCGCGCCCGCCGGGCCCTCGCGGGTGGAGCCGACCGGGCTCCACCCGCCGTCACGCCGGTCAGACGAGGACGTTCTTGTAGAAGAGGTTGGAACGGCGGTCGCCGGACTCGCCGGAGGCGAAGCCGAGGAACAGGCGCACCTCACCGGCGACCGTCTGGTACACGGCCAGGCCTTCCGGCTCGCGGAAGGTCAGGGTGGAGCCCGCCTGGGTGAGGACCGGGCCCTGGGCGATCTTTCCGGTGTTCATGTCGATGGCGGTGACCTCGGAGTCGACGATGTTCCCGTTCGCCTCGTAGCTGGTGCCCGTGAGCACGTAGAGGTACTGGCCGTACGCGGTGTAGCCCTGGAAGACCGACGACGCCGTGTCCAGGGTCGGCATGACGAAACGGGCCAGCGGGCTGCCGAAGTCACCGGCCGCGGCCGCCGACAGCGAGTGCACGGAGATGTACCGGTCGCCGTCGAGGAGGTAGCGCACGATCAGCCTGTTGTTCACCGGGTCGGTCGCGCAGGTGTAGGAGGTCGCCCCCGCCACGGGGGTGTACTTGGTCAGCGCGGAGGAACCGGCCGTGAGCGTCGTACCGCTGGTGAACTTGAAGCGGGCCAGGCGCGTTCCGTAGCCGCTACTGCTCGTGTCGGTCTCCGTCCACAGGTACGTCGCGGTGCCGACCGCCTGGGCGCCTATGGACACCCCGTGACCGAAGCCGGTGAGGTGCATGTAGCCGACCTGGTTGCCGTCGAAGTCGAGCTGGGTGACACACAGGTCACCGGCCGTCTCCGACGTACCGTCGCGGCGCTGGACCACGAACAGGCGCCGGTTGACGTTGTCGAAGACGAAGCCCTGCTGCACGGTGCTGTCGTGCAGGGTCTTGCTGCGGAACAGGTCGTACGACGGCTGCGTGAGGTCGAAGCGCGAGGACGCCGGCACCGCGGCGGAGGCCGCGCCCGCTCCCATACCCAGCCCCAGTGCGGCCAGGCCCAGACCGCCCCCCGCGCGCAGCAGGTTGCGGCGGCTCGGGAACCCTGTGGTGCCGTGGGACGGCGTCGATGAGGACATGTCTTCTCCTTGACTGCGCAATGGCAAAGCGGATCTGAACCTATGACAGGTGTCCGCCGCCGAGATCATCGGGTCCCGCGCTGCGCGGCCGGCGCTCGGAGCAAGTCCCGTCCGGACACCCTTGGTTGCACCGAATCGGGGCCTCTTGACGTCGCCGACGCGATGCGGGGCGAGCCGTTTGGCGGTGAAGACCGCCGATGCGGGGCTGAGTTCAGGGCTCCTCGTGCCGCACGAGATGGGCACTGGCGGTGCAACGGATGCGCTTGGTGCGGCCACCGCCGGCAAGGACCTCGACGGCCTCGGCGCTCACCCCGGCAGCCGCCTTGAGTGGGAGCCAGTCGGCACCCCCTGCACCGCCGGTCCCGCCCCTCGTCATTCAGCTGCGTGGCTCACTTCGGCGAGTTGACCGGGAGCAGGTGCCCTGAGGGCCGCTCCGCGGGGCCGGGGTGTGGGAGATGGTGGTCTTCGGCGCAGCGTTCGTGGGTGGACCGACGTGGGCATCCGGTCAGCCGCGTGGGCGGAACTCCGGGGTCGTCGGCGGCCGGCCGGTGAGGTTGGTGATCATTTCGGCGCACAGGTCGCGGAGCTTCACATTGCGATGCTGGGAGGCCGAGCGCAGGATGTGGAAGGCCTCGGCAGCCGTGCACCGGCGCTGGCCCATGATGACGCCGAGGGCTTGGTCGATGACGCTGCGGGACTGCATGGCCGTTTGCAGTTGGTCATTGAACTCCTGCGCTTCGCTGATGCGTTGGGCCACCGCGATACCGCCGGTGGCCTGGGCCGCCAGGGAGCGCAGCGCGGTGAGGTCCTTGTCCTCGAAGGCGTCGGGCGGGCCGCCGTACAGGTTGAGGGCCCCGGAGGAGTCCGTGTGGGCCGCGATCGGCAGGGACAGCGACGAGCGGATGCCGCAGGCGGCGGCGTAGGCGGGGTAGTCGCCCCAGCGGTCCTCCCGCAGCATGTCGTCGACGGCGATCTCCTGGCCCGTGCGCAGGGCCTGCAGACAGGGGCCGTCGTCCTGGCCGTACTGCTTCTCGTCCAGCTTCGGTGCCGTGGGCCCCGCGGTGACCACGGTGATGGGCCGGCCCTCTCCCTCCAGCGTCACCCCGATGCCCTCGGCCCCGGACAGTTCCATGGCGGCGTCGGCGAGCGTCTGCAGGAACGCTTCCAGGGAGTCCGTCTCCAGCAGCCACCGGGTGATGTGGCTGCTGTCGTACGCGTCGTCGGCGTTCATCGTCTGTTCCTCCACGGAAGGCCCGCGGCCCCCTTCGGGTCGGTGTCCGGTGACCCGGTCGACGACGGGGTGCCCCGCTCGCCGGAACACCTCCGGTGCGGGCGCCGCCGACACGAGGTGCGTCACTGCCGGACGGCGCCGGTTCTCTGGTCTTCCGCGAGTACCACGTCGGGGCCGCGCGGAACCTCTCCGATGCACCGGTGGCCTCCGGTCCTCGGGGTCCGGGCGCGGGCGGGGCGCCCGTACCGCCCGAGCGTGCCCCACCGCACCGCCGCCCGGACCGTGCGACCGAGCCGTGCCGGGCGGACACGCCGGGTTCGCACGCCGGGCCCGGTGCGCCGTGCACCGCCCTCGCACGACGGCGTGCCGACCGTTTCCCACGGGCGTAACGTCCATTAGGGGCGAGAGACCGGGTACGTCCGGGGTAGGTGGAGCAGGAGGGGGACTCGCGGCCGTGTCCGCGGTCCCGCCCGGGAAGCCGTCCCGCGATGCTGGAGGTGCTTGTGACCGGCGCGGGTGATCCGGGCGCCGCCGCGGGTGCGCTGGATGCCGAGTTCGCGGAGACGGTGCGCCGGACGGGCGCGACCGTCGGCGCGCTGTACCTGCTCGCCCCGGACGAGCGGTCGCTGCGGCTGGACGCCCTGTGCGGAGCACCGGCGGAGTTCGCCGCGCCGTGGGCCCGGGTGTCCCTGGCCGCGCCGGCGCCGGTGGCCGCAGCCGTCCGGGAAGGGCGGATGGTGTGGGTGGGGAGCCAGGAGGAGATGGCCCGCTCGTATCCGCGTACCGCGATGGTGCTGCCCCACCCCCTGGTGCTGGCCGCCGCCCCGGTCACCGGAGCGCGGCGATGGGGGGCGCTGCTCCTGATGTGGCCCGCCGGACGGCCGCCGTACATGACTGCCCGCGAGCGGGGCCACATCGCCTCCAGATGCCGGCGTCTGGCCCGGCTGCTGGAGGAGTCGGCCGAGCGGGGCGGGCCTCCCGTCCACGACCAGGGCCCCCGGGTCGTCCCGGCCGCCGACGGCCGCCGGCCCGCGGACCCGGGGACGGCCGCCGCCGACTTCGTGGAGCGCCTGCCGGGCGGAAGCTGCTCCCTGGACCTGGAGGGCCGCTTCGTGTACCTCAGCTCCGGCGCCTGCGACCTGCTGGGCCGTGAGGCCGGGCGGCTGCTGGGCACCCTGCCCTGGCAGTCCCTGCGCTGGCTCGACGACCCCGCCTACGAGGACCGCTACCGTGCCGCGGTGCTCAGCCGCGAGCCGATGTCGTTCACCGCGTGCCGCCCGCCGGACCAGTGGCTCGACTTCCATCTCTATCCGGACGCCAGCGGCATCAGCGTCCGCATCGTGCCCAGCGGTGCCCCCGGCCCGCCGCTGCCGGGGTCCACCAGGCCCACGCGCACCGTCGCCCCGTCCCGGGCGGGCCACCTCTACCAGCTCACCCACCTGGCCGCCGCGCTGACCGAGGTCGTCGGCGTCCAGGACGTCATCGATCTGGTCGCCGACCAGATCATGCCCGCCTTCGGCGCGCAGGGCCTGGTGCTGTCCACCGCCGACGCCGGACGGCTGCGCATCACCGGCTACCGCGGCTACCCCGCCGCCACCATCGAGCGCCTGGACGGGCTGCCCCTGGACACCGACTTCACTCCGGCCGGTCGGGCGCTCAGCGACGGCGTCCCCGCGTTCTTCGCCAGCGCCCAGGAGATGCAGCGGCTGTATCCCGAGGCGCCGATGGTCAGTGGGAAACAGGCCTGGGCCTTCCTGCCCCTGATCATCTCGGGCCGCCCCGTGGGCTGCTGCATCCTGTCCTACGACCAGCCCCGCGCGTTCCCGGCCGAGGAACGCGCCGTCCTCACCTCGCTCGCCGGACTGGTCGCCCAGGCCCTGGACCGGGCCCGCCTGTACGACACCAAGCACGAGCTCGCCCACGGCCTCCAGCAGGCCCTGCTCCCCCGCGCCCTTCCCCGGTTCACGGATCTGCGGGTCGCCGCCCGCTATCTGCCCGCGACCCGTGGCATGGACATCGGCGGGGACTTCTACGACCTGCTCCGGCTCGGGGACAGCGCCGCCGCGGCCGTCATCGGCGACGTCCAGGGCCACAACGTCGCCGCCGCCGCGCTGATGGGCCAGGTCCGCACCGGCGTCTACGCCCACGCCACCCTCGGCACGTCACCCGACCAGGTCCTCGCGAGGACCAACCGGCTCCTCACGGACCTGTCCCCCGACCTGTTGACCAGTTGCCTCTACGCCCACCTCGACCTGGCCCGGCGCCGCGTGACGCTGGCCAGCGCGGGCCATCCGCCGCCCCTGCTGCGCCTGCCGGGCGGCGAGACGCGGCCCGTCGTCGTCCCACCCGGGCCGCTCCTGGGGATCGACCCCGACGCCGCGTTCCCGGTCACCGAGATCCCGCTCACCGCGGGCATGATGCTCGTCCTCTACACCGACGGCCTCGTCGAGACGCCCGGGGTCGACCCCGACGAGTCCCTCGACCGGCTCGCCCGGCACCTCGCCGACGCCGACGACCGGGATCTGGACGTCCTCATCGACGACCTGCTGAGGAAGACCCGCACCACCGCGCAGCGCACCGACGACATCGCGCTCCTCGTACTGCAGGACACGTCGGACCGCTGACGGCCGAGGCCCGCCACCGCCGCCCGGCTCGCGGGAGTCCGTGGCGCCCCGGGCAGCACATCCGGTGGCCGGGCCCCCCGTACAGTGGAAGGTGCGGTTTCGCCCTGTCCGACCGGTAACGTCCCGCACTCCCCGATCCGGAGCGTCCATGCACCACCCGCCCAGCACCCCGGACGACGGCTCCGACACCCTGTTCGGGCTCGACGCCCTCCGTCCCGCGCCCGCCGCGGCGCCGGGCGACGGCCGGCCGTCCTTCCGGGACTCCCCCACGGCACGGCGCCTGCTCCCCGTGCGCGAGATCCACGCCGAACCCGCGGCGGCAGCCTCTGCGCGCGGCCGGCAGATCATCGCGCGGTTCCCCGAGGCACGCGTCGTCGAGGTGGAGTCCCACTGGCGTATCGCCGGGCTGCACGGCAACGAGGGAAACGTGGCGCGCTGGGTGCGCGTCAAGGGCGAGACCCTCGTCCTCGGTGAGCGCAAGTCGCCGAGCACGCGCCCCAACGGCCGGTCCGCCGACTGGATCGCCCCCGGCGCCTCCAACGGCTGCGCCATGGCGTGCGCCTACTGCTACGTCCCGCGCCGCAAGGGATACGCCAACCCGGTCACCGTTTTCACCAACATCGACCGGATCATCGTCCACATCGGCCGACACATCGCCCGCCAGGGGCCCAAGGCCGAGCCGAACCAGTGCGACCCCGACGCCTGGGTGTACGACATCGGCGAGAACGGCGACTGCTCGGTGGACGCTCTGATCTGCGACAACACCGCTGATCTGGTGCACGCCTTCCGGCAGTGGCCGACGGCCAAGGCGTCCTTCGCCACCAAGTTCGTCAACCCGGACCTGCTGGCACTGGACCCGCGCGGTCGCACCCGCATCCGCTTCTCCGTGATGCCCCCGGAGGACTCCCGGCTGCTGGACGTGCGCACCTCACCGGTCGCCGAACGGATCGCCGCCGCAGCGGACTTCCTGGACGCGGGCTACGAGGTGCACTTCAACCTCTCGCCCGTCGTGATCCGGCCCGGCTGGGAGGAGGCCTGGGCCGACCTCCTGCGGCACCTCGACGACGTCCTGCCGGACCGGGTGAAGAACCAGGCCGCGGCCGAGGTGATCATGTTGACGCACAACCGCGAGCTGCACGAGGTCAACCAGGGCTGGCACCCCCGTGCCGAGGACGTCCTGTGGCGGCCGGACCTGCAGGAGGCCAAGCGCTCCGAGAACGGCGCGGCGAACGTCCGTTACGCGGGGTTCGTCAAGGCGCGGGCGGTGGATCGCCTCCGTGACCTCGTCGCGGCCCGGGCTCCCTGGCTGCGGATCCGGTACGCCTTCTGAGCCCCGCTCCGCCCTCGCCGTCGCGCCGTCGCGCCCGGGGCAGCGAGCGGTTCCCGCCCCCACATGCACGGCCGGACGGCCCCTGGCCGTCCGGCTGTGGCCGCTCTCATGCGTGCGGCGGTGCCCACACCCGTTCCGCGTACTCCAGGAAGTTGCGTCCGAGGATCTTCTCGATGCGCTCGGAGCGATAGCCGCGCTTCTCCAGGAGGCGGACGAGATCGCGGAACTGGTCCACTCCCCGCAGGTCGAGGACGAAGGGGAGCGTGTCGCTGCGCTCCCCCGCCGCTCCGACGCCGGCCTGCCGGCGCAGGGCCACGTGCTCGGCGAGGTGAGCGCGGTAGGCGTCCAGGTCGTCGATCGACGTGATGGGGCCGTCGGTGCCGATGCCGACGTGGTCCTCGCCGCACACGTTGACCGCGTGGTCGATGTGCTCGACCACGTCGGCCGCGGTGGCGTGACCGGAGAGGCTGAGGAAGGGCATGAAGTAGATGCCCACGAAGCCACCGCGGGAGGCGACCAGGCGCAGTTCCTCGTCGGTCTTGTTGCGGGGCAGGTCGGCCAGGGCACGGCAGCCGGTGTGGTTGATCGACACCGGGCTGCGCGAGATCGCCGCGGCCTCCAGGCAGGTCCGTTCCCCGCTGTGCGAGAGATCGACCATGAGGTGGTGGTCGTTGAGGGTCTCGACCACACGGCGGCCGAAGTCGCTCAGGCCCCGGTTGGCCGGCGCCATCGATCCGTCGCCGATGTGATTGGCCTGGTTGTAGGTGAGTTGGACGATCCGCACGCCCAGCTCGGCAAAGGTGGCGACGCGGCCCGGGTCGTCACCGACGGCGACGGCGTTCTGGAAACCGTAGATGACTCCGATCCTGCCGTCGCGCCTGGCCCGGTGGACGTCGGCGACCGTCCGGATCTTGGTGAGGTGCTCGGCGTTGTCCCGGATGATCGCGTCCCACACGGCGATCTCGTGCAGGGTGTGCTCGTACGGGGGCAGGTCGCCCATGGTGTAGCCGAGGGTCACGTTGACGGCGGTGAGGCCGGAAGCGCGGGCGTCGGCCAGGGTCCGGGCGTCGATGGTGAGTTGCTCGCTGGTGGCGTTGAGCTGCGCGGCGGCCTCGGCCGACCGGGCGGCGTTGGGGTTGTCGAGCTGCCCCAGCGCGTTGATGATCATGGGCATGGACGTCATCGGCCCTCCTCGGCCTCGTCGTGGCGGCGCAGCCCGTCCGCGGGTACGGGCCGCTCGAACTCGCTGCGGGCGAAGCGGCGGCCGCGTTTGACGGTCGTCGTGACACTGCGCAGATGGTCGATGTCGTCCAGCGGATTGTCCTGCAGGACCACGAAGTTGGCGAGCTTGCCCGGTTCCACGCTGCCCATGACGTCCTCGGCACCGGCGCTGCGGGCACCGATCAGCGTGGCCGACCGCAGCACGTGTTCCGGAGACATGCCGCAGTGGTCGACCAGGAACGCGAGCTCCTCGTACAGCGCCGGGAACGGGGCTTCGGGGTCGGTCTCGTAGTCCGTGCCGGTGGCGATGTCCACGCCAGCCCGGTACGCCTGCGCGGTGAGGCGGGCCGCGAGTTCACTGTTGGCGCGGGCCCGCTCGGCGGCTTCGGGGCCGTCGCCGGCCAGGGCGTCGCTCGCCCACATTGCGGTGGTCGCGTCGAGGACGGTGCCGCGCCGGCGCATCAGGGCGAAGAGTTCCTCGACGAGCGGGTCGTCACCGCCGGCGAATCGCTTGTGGTCGACCGGCGGCTTCGTCTTGTAGCTCGTCAACCGCCCCTCCGCTCCCGCGAAGGCGAGCAGGGTCACGTGCGAGACGCTGTCCACGCCGGCCAGGACGACCTGCCGGGGCGAGGCGGGGAACACGGTCGCGTGGGCCCAGACCGGGATGCCCTGACGGTGGGCCTCCTCGGTGATCGCTGCGACGGCTGCGGCGTCGAGGTCCGCGTAGACCTTGATCGCGGCCGCGTGGGTGCCGCGCGCCACGGCGACGGCCAGGCGCAGGTCCGTGTCGTCGGTGACGGCCTGCATCCACGGCACCGCGCCCGGGGTCTCCCCCTGCGAGACCTGGTGGGTGCGCGGGTCGTCGAAGAAACTCGGGCCCGCCATGAGCGCGGCGTAGCGGATGTCGGGCCCGGGGATCTCTCCGACGAGGGTGGCCCTGGCGAGGTCGCCCACCTGCCGCAGGTCGTCCGCCATGTCGCGGATCGCGGTGACGCCGCTGTAGACGAGCCTGCGCAGTACGGCCTCGGCCGCGGGGCGGTCGGGAGGCGTCGCGATGTGCTGGTGGGAGTCGATGAGACCCGGGACGACGAAGCGTCCGCCGAGGTCGATCACGGTGGCGTCGGCGGGCAGTCCGGCCGCGATCTCGGCGTCGTCGCCGACCGCCCGGATCCACGCGCCGTCGGTGACGATCGTCGTCGACGGCCGCAGCGGGCCACCGTGCCCGTCGAACAGCGTGGCGCCGCGGTACACCACGACGGCGCCCTCCGGCGGGGGCGCGTGCGGCGGGCCCGGTTCGACCGGTGCCTCGTGGATCATCTTCACCTCGGAGGGGCTTGTTACGCTCTACGTAACATCTGTATCGTCACTGGAAACCGAGGCCACCGTACGCTGGCCACCCCCGGCGCCACAAGGAGTGGTCCGACGTGCCCGAAGCACCCCGATCAGCGGTGGACAAGGCGCTCGACCTGGTCGAGGCCGTGGCCCGCTCACCCCATCCCCTGCGCCTCACCGACCTGGCCGAGGAGGTCGGCCTGCACCGCGCGACCGCCTACCGGGTACTGGTCGACCTCGTGCGCCGCGGCTGGGTGCTGCGCGCGGGCGACCGCTACCTCCCCGGCACCGCCGTTCTGGGGCTGTCGTCCTCCGCGGCCCGGAATTCGCTGACGGCTCTCGCGCGCCCCATCCTGACGGACCTGTCCGCCGGCACGGGAATGATGGTCAACCTGCAGGTACTGGAGGCCGACCGGGCCCGGGTGATCGACGCCGTCCGCCCCGAACGCCTCGCCATGATCACGCACTTGATGGGCGAGGCCCTGCCCGTCCACCGGTTCGCCGGGCCCCTCGCCCTGGTCGCCGCGCTCCCCCCGGCCGCCCGCGCCCCCTACCTCCGGCCCGCCGAGGCGGCCGGACATCCACTGACCGGACCCGAAGGCCTGCTGGCCGACATCGAACGCACCGAACGCGACGGATTCGCCGTGGAGCACGGTCGCAACGAACAGCCCGTCGCCTCCATCAGCCGCGCCGTCGTCCCCTCCCCCGGGGCACCGGCCTGCGCCCTGACCGTCGTCGGCCTGGACACGGAGTTCGACGAACGCCGCATCGCCGTACTGCGACGGCAACTTGCCGCAGCAGCCGACGAGTTGCAACGCCGCCTGGCCGGTCCCGGCGCACCCGGTGAATCCGTGGAGGAAGCACGATGAGCGGGATACTGGTC
The DNA here is from genome assembly GCF_055567695.1 of Streptomyces sp. NPDC026417. Taxonomy (NCBI): domain Bacteria; kingdom Bacillati; phylum Actinomycetota; class Actinomycetes; order Kitasatosporales; family Streptomycetaceae; genus Streptomyces; species Streptomyces sp. NPDC026417. The sequence continues at coordinate 307,124 of NZ_JBVHPY010000003.1, read as the reverse complement.
CTCGACCGCGCGCAGACCCGCGCCGCGCTCGACCCCCGGCGGGTGATGGACGCCGTGGCGACCGCGTTGACGGCCATCAGCGCGGAGGAGGCGTCGGCGCCGCCGCGGATCGCCGCCCGCGCCCCCGGCGGACTGCTGGGCGCCATGCCCGGCTACGTCCCCTCGCTGGGACTCGCGGCGAAACTCGTCTCCGTGTTCGCCGACCGGGCCCGGCCCGGGCGCAGCACCCACCGGGGCGTCGTGGCCCTGTTCGACGCCGAGGACGGCCGGCCGCTGGCCCTCATGGACGCCGAGTCCCTCACCGGGATCCGCACGGCCGCGTCCGCCACCCACAGCGCCCGCGCTCTGGCGCGACCCCACCCCCGCACCGTCGCCGTCATCGGCACCGGCGCGCAGGCGCGTGCCCAGATCGCGCTGCTCGCCGTACTCGACCCGGCGACCCCGGTGGTGGTCGCGGGCCGGGACCCCGGTCGCACCGAACGCGCCGCGCGCCTGCACCCGGCCGCGCGGAGCGCACCGGACGTCGAGACGGCGGTCCGCGCGGCGGACACGGTGTTCTGCTGCACCGGCGCCGTCCGCCCGGTGATCGAGTGGGCGTGGCTCGCCCCCGGCACCCATGTCAGCTCCGTGGGCGGCTCGCACGGCCCCGAACTGGACGCCGACACCGTCCGCGACGCCACCCTGTTCGCCGAGTGGCCCGGCGCCGCCACGGCCCGCGTCCCGGCCGGGGCCCACGAGTTGCAGGACCTGCCGGCCGGACGGACGGTCGCCCTCCTCGGCGCCGTGCTGTCCGGGGATCACCCCGGCAGGCGCGACGCATCGGAGCTGACCGTCTTCAAATCCACCGGGCACGCGGCCCTGGACGTCGCGGCCGCGCATGTCGCCCACGCCGTGGCCCGGGCCGAGGGCTGGGGCACGACCATCGACCTGTGAACGGCGGGCCGTCCCGGAGTCCTCGGGGGCCCGCCGACGTGTTGCCGACGCCGGTCGGTGAGCCCGACGACCGCCCGCCGACGCCCATGGCAGGTCCGGTACGACGGGCCCGCGCTCACGCCCCCGCGCGGTCGTTCCGGCGTGAGGCAGCCCACCTCGGGCGGGGTGGTGCCCGACGGCCCACGCGACAGCTCGCACCGCGCACAGCCACCCCGGGGGCTCGCCCCTCCGCTTCGGAGCCCCGTGATGCCGGTCGCGCAGCATGAAAAACCCCACTCCGGATGATTGGAGTGGGGTTGTACGGAGCGCCGGGCAGGCCTTGCACCTGCATCTCCCCGCAGGAAGCGGGGCGTCTTGCCTTGGACCACCAACGCGTGGCGCAGCACCGGCAGTTCGGCGACGCGCTCAAGATCGATCATACCCGAGCCGGGATCCGGCGCACAGTCCGGCCGAGGTCCGTTTGGGCCCGACGGCCGGTCGAGAGGAGAATCGGGCGGGCCGCCCCACCGACTGCGGGGGTCGGTCGAAGGGGTGAGACGTGGAGCGTATCGGGGCGTACGTCGTCGAGCGCGTGCTGGGCGAGGGCGGGATGGGCATCGTCTATCTGGCACGGTCGCGCGGCGGCCGGGCGGTCGCGGTGAAGGTGGCGCGGCCGGAACTCGGCCAGGACCCCGCGTTCCGGGAACGGTTCCGCGCGGAGGTGAGCGCCGCACGCCGGGTGGGGGGCTTCCACACCGCTCCCGTCGTGGACGCCGATCCGGACGCACGCCCGCCGTGGCTGGCGACTGCCTACATCCCCGGCCCCACGCTCGCCGAGCATCTCACCGCTCATGGGCCCATGGACGAACCCGCCGTGCGCCGCCTCGGCGCGGCGCTCGCCGAGGCCCTGCAGGCGATCCACTCCTGTGGGCTGGTGCACCGCGATCTCAAGCCCGGCAACATCGTCATGGCCGCAGACGGGCCGCGCGTCCTCGACTTCGGCATCGCGCGTGCGGTGGAGGATTCCCGGCTGACCGTGACCGGTACCAGCGTGGGCACTCCGGGGTTCCTCGCTCCGGAGCAGGCCGAGGGACGAGCCGTGGACGGGGCCGCGGACGTGTTCGCACTCGGAGCGGTGCTGGCGGCGGCCTTCGGCGGCACCCCGTTCGGGCAGGGCACACCGGTGATGCTGATGTACCGCTCGGTCCACCAGGACCCGGACCTGGCGGCGGTCCCGCCGTCCTTCCGGCCCGTCGTGGAGGCCTGCCTCGCGAAGGAACCGGCACGACGGCCGAGTACCGAGCAGTTGCTCGACGCCTTCGGTACGAGCACCGCCCCGGCCCCCGGCCACACGCCGACGGTGCTGTCCGTGCCGGCCGTGCCGCCCCCGCCGGCCTATGCGCCTACCGTCACCGCCCCGGCCGCGCCGTCCGTGCCCCACGGCCCGCAGGAGGCGGAGGAATTCCTCGCCATGGACCACAAGAATGCGGTGGTGGCGGACGCCCAGGGCATCTCGCTGGGGGTCAACGGCCGTCCCGTGGACTTCCCTTGGCCGCTCGTCCATACGGTCACTCGTACAGAGACCGGCCGGGGGTACGGGCTCACCATCACCGTCGTACTGAGGAACGGGGCCAGGCACTCCTGTCGCGTGGTCACCGGAGACGAGGACCAACTCGACACCTGGATCGAGGACTTGGACAGCGTCGTCGCACGCCACTGCCCCCCGGTCTAGCGAGTGCCGTCCACGTCGGCGCCGGCAGGCCGCGCCCACCGCGTCACGCAGCGGTGGCCGCGGCGCACCGGTCAGCGCTGGAAAGGCATCGACCAGCAGTTGGACGTGGCCGCCCGGCCGGCGAGGCGGTCGGTCAGCCAGGACACCGCGTCGCCCTGGTCGGTGATGAGCGGCACCAGGTGATTGGTGATCAGTTTGTCGCCCAGGTTCGGCAGTTCGACGGCCTCGTAGGTGACGTTCGCACCCTTGCGGCACCAGTCAACGGCCAGTTGGCGCGCCTGGGCGTGGGGGACGATGTCGTCCTGGGTCCCGGTGGCCAGGCGTACCGGACCGGTGGGCTTGAGGGTGCCGATGCGCTGCTTGTCGAGAGCGGTCTGCGCCTTGGGCTCGGCCGCGATGACGTCGGCGACCGACTTGCCGCCGATCGTCCATTTCGTGCTCCTGGTGAACCCGTAGCCGAGGATCGCGTCACCGACGCACATGGTGGAGATGTCCTTGAGCGCGGCCCTGCCGGTGGCGTTGATGTTGGCCTCGACGACCGCCCGGAGGTCGGGGTCGGACTGGGCGAATCCGTTGATGGACCAGCCCAGCGCACCGGCCAGGGCACTTCCGTCGATGCCCTTCATGACCGCGGTCAGGTCGGCGGGCGGCGCACCGGCATAGGTGCCGGCGAGCTTGACGTCGGGCGCGTAGCCGGCCTGCAGCTCCGCCGCCGCGGCACTGGCCCCGCCGCCCTGGCTGTAGCCGTACAGGCCGACGCGCGAGTCGGGTGTGATCGACGCTCCGGGCACGGCGCGTGCCGCGCGGGCCGCGTCCAGCAGGGCGTGCCCCTGGTCGAGGCGGTTGACGTAGGTGTGGAGCCGTTCCGTCGTGCCGAGGCCGACGTAGTCGGTGACGACCACCGCCGCGCCGGCCGAGAGGAGCCGGTAGACGGCCAGGGCCTCGTAGCCGACCGAGACGGTCTCGCCCCGCAGGCTCAGCGGGTACTGCAGCGCCAAGGAGGGCGCGCACTGATCGCCCTGGCCCATGGTCCCCGAGGCCAGCGCGACCAGCGGGCGTGGGCCGCCGCGCCTCCAGGCGGCCGAGGGTTCGATGTAGGCGCCGGTCACGGCGACGGGCCGCCCGTCGGAATCCGTGGACTTGTACATCAGGCGGGTGGCGGTGCCCGGCATCGGCCGCCCGCCCAGGCCGGGCAGGCTCAGGCCGAGGGGCAGGGGCTCCTGGCGGATCACCGTGCCGTTGACCGAGGGCAGTTCGGCCGGCGGGTTGTAGAAGGCGGGGATGGTCACCCCGCGGGACACGACGGGCTCCGGCCCGCCGGCGGCGGTCGCCGGCAGGGCTTGCACGCCCATACAGGCCGCCGCGGCCACCGTGACGGCCAACAGCCTGGTGCGGCGCGGTCGTTGCCGGCGGGCGGCGGCCGCCGCCCGGTGCGAGTCCGACGGGTCGTCAGAGTCGCGGAAGGGGGAACGCGAACGGGTGCTCGTGCGGCTCACGGCTCACTCCTCGCTCTGCTCCGATGCAGGTGAGCGGAAGCTAACACCGACCCCTTACCGCCGGTAACTGGTCAGTAAGTTACGCTACGGTAACTATTCCTTGGATCAACCACGTACAGGTGGCACCCACCCGTCTCGACCCACGACAGTGCCGCTACTGACGAGTAAGTTGTCGCCGAGGAAAGGACACCCCCCATGCCCCGCACACTCACCGTGACGCGCAGCATCCTCGTCGAGGCGTCGCCCTCGTCGGTGTACGAGGAGGTCAGCCGCCCGGCCCAGATGGGGCGCTGGAGCCCCGAGAACCTCGGCGCGACCGTCCCGCAACCGGACGCACCGGCCCACGTGGGCCTGGTCTTCGAGGGGCACAACAAACGCGGCCCGTTCCGCTGGACGACACGCTGCACCGTGATCGCGGCGGAGCCCGGCCGCCGCTTCGCCTTCCGGGTCCACGCGATCGGGCTCAAGCGACCCCGCCTGCGCGCACCGATCGCCACCTGGGAGTACCGGTTCTCGCCGGACGGGTCCGCGACCCGCGTGACGGAGTCCTGGACCGACGACCGGCGATCGTGGCCGACCTTCGTGGCACACGCCTTCGACCGGACCGTGACCGGCGGAAAGACCTTCGCGGCCTTCCAGGTCGGCAACATCGACCGGACCCTGCGCAACCTGAAGCGGGAACTCGAAGCCGCACGGCCCTCCCGACCCCGCCCATAAGGCGGCCTTATGAGGTCATCAGCCGGACCCTCGTACCAAGTTAGGATTGCCTTAGTTTAGGCTTCCCGACGAGCCAGCCTGTCGTCGCTCGAAGGGAACCTGATCATGCCGCGCCCTCTGCGGGTAGCCATCGTCGGAGCCGGCCCCGCCGGTATCTACGCCGCCGACGCGCTGCTGAAATCCCAAGCGGCCGGCGAGCCCGGGGTCTCCATCGACCTCTTCGAGCGGATGCCGGCCCCCTTCGGCCTGATCCGCTACGGCGTGGCTCCCGACCATCCGCGGATCAAGGGCATCATCACCGCCCTGCACCAGGTGCTCGACAAGCCGCAGATCCGTCTCTTCGGCAATGTCGACTACCCGCGCGACATCGACCTGGACGACCTGCGGGCCTTCTACGACGCGGTCGTCTTCTCCACGGGCGCGACGGCGGACCGGGCACTCGACATCCCGGGCGTCGACCTCGACGGCTCGTACGGCGCGGCGGACTTCGTCTCCTGGTACGACGGGCACCCGGACGTCCCCCGCACCTGGCCGCTGAACGCCGAGAAGGTCGCCGTCCTCGGCGTCGGGAACGTCGCCCTCGACGTCGCGCGCATCCTGGCCAAGACGGCGGACGAACTCCTGTCGACCGAGATCCCGCCGAACGTCCACGAAGGACTCAAGGCCAACCCGGCCCGGGAGATCCACGTCTTCGGCCGCCGCGGCCCGGCGCAGGCGAAGTTCAGCCCGATGGAACTGCGGGAACTGGACCACTCCCCCACCATCGAGGTCATCGTCGACCCCGAGGACATCGACTACGACGACGGCTCGATCGCCACCCGGCGCGGCAACAAGCAGGCCGACATGGTCGCCAAGACGCTGGAGAACTGGGCGATCCGCGACGTCGGCGACCGGCCGCACAAGCTGTTCCTGCACTTCTTCGAGTCGCCCACCGAGATCCTCGGCGAGGACGGCCGCGTCACCGGTCTGCGCACCGAGCGCACCGCGCTGGACGGCACCGGCAACGTCAAGGGCACCGGCACCCACACGGACTGGGACGTCACCGCCGTCTACCGCGCCGTCGGCTACCTCTCCGACCAGCTTCCCAAGCTCCCCTGGGACCTGGAGACGGGCACCGTCCCCGACCGGGGCGGCCGGGTCATCGAAGCGACGGGCGAGCACCTGCAGTCCACCTACGTCACCGGGTGGATCCGCCGCGGGCCCATCGGCCTCATCGGACACACCAAGGGCGATGCCAACGAGACCGTCGCGAGCCTCCTCGACGACCACGCCAACGACCGTCTGCACACCCCCGTCTCCCCGGCTCCGGAGGCGGTGGAGGCGTTCCTCGCCGAGCGCGGGGTCCGCTACACCACCTGGGACGGCTGGTACCGGCTGGACGCCGCGGAGAAGGCGCTCGGTGAACCGCAGGGGCGCGAGCGCGTGAAGATCGTCGAGCGCGACGAGATGCTCGACGCCAGCGGCGCCTAGGTATCGACCCGGCAACCGACCGCTCGGCCCCGCCCGGGCCGGGCGGCGGCACGTCCGACGGACGGCACTCACCGGCCCCGGACCGGACCACTGCGTTCGGAGCACCACCGAGCGGACCGTCGAGCGGCCCATGAGGCGGCCCGCCGGATGCCCCCCCCAGCCGCCCGCCCCGCCGGTGCGCAGGGCCCAGCCAAGCCACTGGTCGGCGCCGCTGGTGCCCTGGTAGACGGCCGAGCGCCCCATCCCCTGCGGCCTGCCCGCCCACGCGGGCGGCGTGACACCTGCGGGCGGCCGGTACCGGGCGTACCGCGAAGGGCGAAGCATCGCACGGCCGGTGGTGAGCGACGCGCGCCCCCCTGCCCTGCCGCGTGATCGGTACGGCCCATACTGGGGGACGAAAGCCGTCTCCCATCTGCAGAGTGATTCATGGCCAAGCTCCCCACCGCCCGTGCCTCGGCCCCCGACACCGTGTGGCTGGCCCGCGGGCGCCACGTCGGCCCCCACGCGGAAGAGGTCGTCCGACGGCGTCTGCGCGAGCAGAAGAACGATCTGGTGATCCACGACTACCTGGAGTTCGAGGACACCCGTGACGGCACGGACCGCCGTGTCTTCGAGGCACGCTGGCAGGTCCTCGACGCCGTCACCGTGCGCGCGAGGCTGACACTCGACGCGGAGACCGGCACGGGGGACGAGCGCACCTGGTCGCTCGTGGCCGAGGCGGAACGGCCCTGGGAACTGAGCATGCCGTCACCCGCCACCATGTTCTGGCCCGAGGACGCGGACGTGCCCTGGGACCACGACCTCGTCCCGGGACTGCGCTTCCGGGACATCAATCCGCTGCCCGCCGAGGACAAGGCACTGCGGCGGCTGCTCACCACCGCCGCGCGCCACACCTGGAGCATCCACGTCGTCGTCCACGAGGCGATGACCACCGACGAGCGCGGTCGCCTGCCGCTTGCGCGGCTGATGCCGCCGAGCCTGCGGCACCGCATCGTCGAACACCGCGCCGCCCCCGACCAGTACCAGATTGTCAACTGGGCGCTCTACGACCTGGGTGTCCGCGTCCCGCGCGGCGGTGCCGTCGTGCTGCCGGGAACGCCTCCCCGGCCCGGCTACGACAAGGACGAATTCAGCGTACGCAGCGTCTTCCTGGACGGGTCGGAGCCCACCGAGCTCATCGACGCGGTGACGCGTTTCGCCGCCCTGCCCCGCCCCCTGCTCGACGATGCCTCGGCCGCGGTGTCGGACCTGCGCGACCAGTGGCATCTGATGACCGTCGAGGAGGAACTCGCCCAGGCGCGCGCCCTCGTGACCTCGTACGCCGAGGCACTCGACGCGATGACGAAGTCCCGCGATCTGTACCGCGAGGCCGCGGAACTCGCCCATGAGGCGCTGGCCGCCTTCCAGGAGGCACCCGGGGCGGGGCCGTCGGCCGCGGGAAGGCTCCGCACATCCCAGGGTTCCCCGCTCCGGGGTTTCGCGAAGACCCTGGAGCGCCTCAAGGACTCCGCCGCCTCGCTCCGCCTGCCGGCTGCGTCCGCCGTACCGCCTGCCCGGCCGGAGGCGGACCCGGACGTGCACGCGGACGCCACCTGCCCCCAGGACGGTGGCAGGTAGCCGGGCCGCGTGCCGTCGGGCCCTGAGCCCTCGTCAGGTGCCCAGGCCGAAGCCCTTCGTGGTGTAGGCGCACTCCGTGTAGATGTAGCCGGACGACAGCTTGGCCGTGTCCGAGGCGGGGGTCGTGCCATTGGTGCTCGACTTCGGCTTGTGCAGGAAGTACGTGGTTCCGACCGGCAGACTGATCGTGCGCTGCGGGTACTTCTTGCCGCTGTCGCTGCAGGGCTTGAACCCCACCAGCAGTGTGCTGGAGGTGGAGTAGGCCGTGCAGCTGCCGCAGCCCTTGAGCGTGACGCTGCCGGTGACCGGCCCCGTGAACAGGACCGTGATGTCGTCGGGGCTGTCGTTCTTGAGCGTGACCGAGATGCTGCCGCCGGAGGCGGTCGTCGGCACGCGCTTGCCCGCCGCGGGGATGGTCTCGGCGATCTCCGCCGCGATCGCGATCTTCTTGGCGCGAGCCGCGTTCTTGTGTCCCTTGTTGTCCTTGACGAAGTCGTTCATCGTGGAGAGCGCTTCGGCGAAGTCGCCGTCCTTGTACTGGTCCACACCGCAGTCGTACGCGCCCGAGTCGGCGCTTCGGTCCGCCCGGCCGACGTCCTTGGCGAGCGCCTGGTCGGCTCCGGCCTCCTCCCCCCGCAGGCCCGCCACCTGGGAGCTGAGGGCCTTCAATCGCTCGACGGCGGCGCACGGTTCGTCGCCGCGCACGTCCTTCACGGCCTTGTCGACCGCGGAGCCGACGGCGGGCTCGATCTTCGTCGCCGGGTCCGACTCCGGGAAGGTGTCCAGCAGTTCGCCGAAGTGCGTCGGCCAGACCGCGTCCCCGGCGGCGAGGCCGTCCGATCCGCACTCGTACAAGGAGGTGGCCAGGCGGTCGTCGGGCCAGGTGGCCAGGGACCCGAGATCGTCCTTGTCCGTGGTCCGCGACAGCGTGCGCAGGTACTTGAGGGGCGGGATCGCGTCGCAGTACTTCTTCTGCTCATAGGCGGCGCCGACCGTCGTGTAGTAGGTCTTCATGCGATCCGGCACGCGGTCGGCCGCACGGGAGTCGGGGTGGTCCTCCCGCAGGTCGCCGTACACGCGCCACGCGTCGCGGAAATCGGACTGGGCACCGGAGAACGGCTTGCCCTCGGCGGCCAGGACGAGCCGGTCGGCCCGCTCGAGCCGGTCGAGGAGCATCTCTTCCGTGGCTTCGTCGCGCGCACTGTCGTACAGCACGACACCGCCGGCCGGAACGGCGAGGAGCAGCAGGCCGAGGGCGATCGCGAGGGGGGCGGGTGCCGGCCACACCAGCCGGGTGCGGAGTCCCACGATCGCGCCGTGCACGGCCGCGAGTACCAGGAAGACGACGTAGGCGGTGAGGGCGCCGCCCGACACTCCGTCCGGATCGGCCGGCAGGGCGACGAAGAGCAGGAGTGCGGTCGCGGCCCAGCAGACTGCCGCGAGGATCCACCGGCGTACGAACACGTAGCCGAGCCCGAGGCCGCTCAGGTTGAGCAGCGCCACGGCCGCGGCACGCACGGGGTCGGCCGGCGCAGGCGGTGGCGCGGTCGGCATCGGAGGCACGACGAATCCGTGCACCGTCCCGTAATGATCACCTGACATGGCGGCTCCCCCCGGTCAACTACGCCCGCATGTCTGCGATTTGGCAGTGTACGTTCCGTGGCTCGGTCGCGACAGTGGGTGCACGAAGTGATCTCGTGGGAGCGGTGGGACGGTTCGGCGGACGTTTCCGTTTTGTCATGCACCTGTACAGACGGCGGCGGTCGTGCTGTCATGCCAACTGCCGCTCTTTCCAACGTTGTACAAGCTCTGAGGGCACGCCGCCAGTCCTTCTCGGCCGATTCCGTCGTGGACATCGACGGAGCCCGTCCCCGCCGACGGGACGACCGGCCGACGGAGGCGTCCGCGGCTGCCGTCGCGCTGTTCGACGTACGTGCACGTCCTTGCGCCCCCCTCGATCCTCAAGGAGTCACGATGCGCAGCACCGCCGTTCCACGCCCCGCGACGGCCTGGCTCAGACGGCGCGCGAGACGGATCACCACCGCCTTCGCCACCCTCACCCTGGCGTGCACGGCGGCCCTGACCGCCACCGGCGCCGCACAGGCCGCACCCAGCGCCTGGACCCCCAAGCCGTCCCCCATGACCACACCGTGGACGAACCAGGTCCCGGTCGACAAACCGCTGCCGGAGTACCCGCGCCCCCAGCTCACCCGTCCCGACTGGGCCAACCTCAACGGCATCTGGGACTTCGCCGTCACCTCCGCGGACGCGGGCCAGCCCTCGTCGTTCCCCGACCAGATCCGGGTACCGTTCGCCGCTGAGTCCGCGCTCTCCGGGATCCAGCGCAAGATCACCCAGAACGACAAGCTCTGGTACAAGCGCACGTTCACGGTCCCGGCGGGGTGGAACGGCCGCCGTGTCCAGCTCAACTTCGGTGCCAGCGACTGGCGTACGACGGTCTGGGTCAACGGCACCCAGGTCGGGGGCGTGCACAGCGGCGGGTACGACTCCTTCTCGTACGACATCACCGACCGCCTCAACGGCGGCACCAACACCGTCGTCGTCTCCGTCTGGGATCCCACCCAGACCGGCGGCCAGGCGGTCGGCAAGCAGCGCATCAACGACGTGGCCCCGCACCCCGGCGGCGGCATCTTCTACACCGCCGCGTCCGGTATCTGGCAGACCGTGTGGCTGGAGCCCACGGCCGCGGCCCACATCACCCGGCTCGACATGGTGCCCGACCTGACGAACAACACCCTGAAGGTCACCGTGAGGGGCGCCGGTGTCTCCGGTCAGAGCGCCAGGGTGACGGTGTCGTCCGGGGCGACCACGGTGGGCAGCGCCACCGGCGCGGTCGGCAGCACGTTCACGGTGCCGATCCCGGGCCCGCACCTGTGGACCCCCGAGGACCCGTTCCTGTACGACGTGAAGGCCGACCTTCTCTCCGGTTCGGCCACGGTCGACTCCGTGGGCAGCTACACCGGCATGCGCTCCGTCGGCACCGCCAAGGTGGACGGGGTCCTGCGTCCGGTCCTCAACGGCAAGTTCGTCTTCCAGACCGGCACGCTCGACCAGGGCTACTGGCCGGACGGCGTCTACACCGCGCCGACGGACGACGCCCTGAAGTACGACCTCCAGAAGCACAAGGACCTCGGCTTCAACATGGTCCGCAAGCACATCAAGGTGGAACCGCAGCGCTGGTTCTACTGGGCCGACAAACTGGGCCTGCTGGTCTGGCAGGACATGCCCGCGATGGACACCCGCACCCCGGACAGCGCCGCCCGTACGCAGTGGGAGGCCGAGTACGACCGCATCATCGACCAGCACCGCAGTTCACCCTCGGTTGTGATGTGGGTCGACCAGAACGAGGGGTGGGGTCAGTACGACCAGGCCCGGATCGCCGACCACGTCAAGGCGTACGACCCCTCGCGGCTGGTCGACAACATGAGCGGCATCAACTGCTGCGGCTCGGTCGACGGCGGCAACGGTGACGTCCTCGACCACCATGTCTACGTCGGTCCCGGCACCACCGTGCCCAGTGCCACCCGCGCAGCCGTCCTCGGCGAGTACGGCGGCCTGGGCTTCAGGGTGGGTGGTCACGAGTGGTATCCCGGCGGCGGCTTCAGCTACGAGGACCAGCCGGACCAGGCCCACCTCGACAACCGGCTGGTCGGACTCCTCGACGCCCTTCGGGAGGTGCGGATGCCCGCCGGCCTCTCCGCCTCCGTCTACACGGAGATCACCGACGTGGAGAACGAGGCCAACGGTCTGCTCACCTACGACCGGCAGGTCGTCAAGGTGGACGCGAGCCGGGTCCGGGCGGCCAACCGCGCCCTCATCGACGCGTCCCGCGGTCCGGCCGCACCCGTCGTCCTGCCCGCGAACCAGTACAGGTCACTGCGGGTGACCACGCCGGGCTACACGAACCGCTACCTGCGGCACCGGGAGGGCGCCGCCTACACCGACGTGGTCGACGCGAACAGCAGCGCCCTGCTCAAGAGCGACGCCACCTGGAGGATCGTGCCGGGACTCGCCAACAGCGCCTGCTACTCCTTCGAGTCACGCAACTACCCGGGCCAATACCTGCGGCACCGCGACTTCCGCGTCTACAAGGAGGCGGGCAGCGGCGACGTGTTCCGGGCCGACGCGACCTTCTGCGCCGTACGCGGCGCGGGCGGAGCCGTCCGTCTCTCGGCGTCGAACTTCCCCGAGCAGTATCTGCGGCACTACAACGCCGAGTTGTGGCTCGCCACCCCGGGCGGCACCCAAGCCTGGGACAACCCCGCCTCCTTCACCGACGACACCACCTGGGCCGTCGAAACACCCTGGGCGCCCTGACCGCGGGGTGCGGGGCGGCGCGGCGCCGCCCCTCACCCGCGGTCAGTCCGCCGTGTGACGCACCGCCGGGCGGCGCACGACCAGACGCTCCACGGTGTAGGACATCTCGTGGGTCCGCGGGTCGGGGCGCGGGTGGTAACGGCCGCCGCAGACGGAGAGGTTGACGATGAGGTAGGCGAACCAGTCGCGCCCCACGCCGCGTCCGTCGGCGAAGGTGCGCACGCCGTTCACCCACCAGACGACGGAGCGGGCGCCGAACTCCACGCGCAGGTCGACATGCCCGCCCGGACGGACGGAGTCGTCCTGGTGGTAGAGGTGGCCGCCGCGTACGTGGTTGGACAGTTCCAGCAGGTCCGGATGGTCGGGGTGGTACTCGAACACGTCGATCTCCTGGCCGCCGTCCCGCCAGGTCCAGACGGCCGGCCAGGCGCCCAGCTCGGTGGGCAGCAGCACCCGTGTCTCCAGCACGTCCCCCGTGCGGCAGACGAAGCCTTCCTCGCTCTCCTCGGTGGTCAGCAGGCCCGTACTCCACAGGCCGTCGGGCCGCCGGGTGGCACGGAAGGTCCCGCTGCGGGAGTAGGCGGGGTCGGACACCAGGTAGTCGAGCTTGTCGTCGGCCCGGTTGACGGGGCCACCGGCGGGATAGGCCCACGACCGGCCGGCGACCCATTGAGTGTGCGAACTGAAGTCTGCGGTGAAGACGACATCGGACACAGGCCGACCCCTTGCCTGACGCAGGAACAGGACTTTCGGCTTCCGTTACCTCCCCGGTGAGCCGCCGCGCATGCCTCGGCCGCTCCCGCGGCGGCCGGAACAACCCGATGGAGTGAACGCGCCCACGAGGCGGTCCGAACGAGGGCGCGAGTACGCCGGTGGATCGGGAGATCCGGCCACCGGAATCCGGGCGAGTGTCCGAAACCGGAGCGTCCGCCCGAGTGACGGTGATTCGCACATATCCGGGCGGCACTGCGAAGATCACCGCGAACTGCTCGACTGCGGCCGTGCGTTGACGCGGCCGCCTGCCCCGGGAGGGTCAATGGGCCACGGACTCGCACTGCGTGAAGCCATCGCCACAGCGGAGACGACACCGCTGATCGGCGTCTACGACATGTACTCGGCCTCCCTCGCCGCGCGCCACTACGACGGTCTGTTCGTCTCGGGATTCGGCTTCGCGGCCTCCCACTACGGGCTGCCCGACATCGGCTTCATCGCCTGGCCGGACATCGTCGCGTTCACGGAACGGCTGCGGCTCGCCTTCCCCCGCCACCATCTGCTCGTGGACATCGACGACGGCTACGCCGACCCGGAGGTGGCCTGCCATGTCGTCCAGCGGCTCGAACGGGCCGGCGCGTCCGGCGTGATCCTCGAGGACCAGAAGCGGCCCCGCCGCTGCGGTCACGCGGACGGCAAGCAGATCCTGCCCCTGGAGGAGTATCTGGAAAAACTCCGCATGGTCCTCGACAGCCGCGCGGAGATGATCGTGGTGGCCCGCACGGACGCCACGGACGATGCCGAGATCGAGCGTCGCGCGGCGGCTCTGGCCAAGAGTGGAGCGGACGTCGTCCTGGTCGACGGGGTGCGCACCGTGGAGTCCGTCTGCCGCATCCGCGAGGTGACCGGCGGGGTGCCGCTGCTGTTCAACCAGATCGGCGGAGGCAAGTCACCGCGCCTGTCGCTGTCCGAGCTGACGGAGCTGGGCGTCGACGTGGCGATCTACAGCACCCCGTGCCTGTTCGCCGCGCACGACGCCGTCGACCGTGCCCTCACGGCGCTGAAGGACGCGGACGGTCGGCTCCCGGAGCCCGTTCCGGGAGCCGCGGACGTCAAGGCGTCCACCCGGCTTTTGGAAGCCAACGTCAGCAGGCACCACGCGAGGCGGTGTCTCCCGGCCTGACGCACGGGGCCGGACCCGTCCGGTCCGCGGCTCCGACGGCCCGGCCGGAAACCGGCCGACCGCCTCCCCGAGACACCCGCCTTGTCGGCAGCACTCCGGTCACGTCGCGTCCCACAGACGCCGGTAGAAGGCGGTGCGCAGCGGGTCGGGGGCGATGCCGTACGCGTCGAGGAGTTCGTCCTCCCAGCCGGGGCCGTAGTTCCAGTACGTGTTCCCGGTGGCCACGGCCAGGTCGGCCCACCGGTCGGCGACACCGAGTGCGCCCATGTCGACGTGCGCGGACCAGGAACCGTCCTCGCGCAGCAGCGTGTTGGGCGCACAGGGGTCACCGTGGCAGACCACCAGGCGGTCGACCGGCGGCGGCTCGGCAAGGTCCGCGGGCAGCGCCCGACCCGAGCTGCGGGCGCGCTCCAGACGGCTGCCGACCGACCAGTCGAAGGGGCACTCCGCCACGGGCAGCCGCTCGTGCAGGGAGCGGAGCCCCGCTCCCAGAGCACGGACGGCCCTGCGCGGTTCCGCCTTCCACCGGTCACTGACGGCGCTCTCCCCCGGCAGCCCGTGGGTGACGAGCCAGGCGCCCTCGGCGTCCGCGCCGTGCTCGCGTACCCGCGGCACGGGCGTGTGAGCGACGGCCCAGCGCAGGCGTACCGCCTCGGCCGCCAGATCGAGCCCGGAACCCGCCGGAGCCCACTTCGCGAACTGGCGGTCCGCCCCGTCACCGATGCGGAAGGTCAGCCCACCCCGTTCGTTCTGCCACACCGGCAGGAGCGGGCGCCCCTCGGACAGGGCGGCGATCCGCTCGGGCACCCGCACGCGTGACGGCGGTGGTCCGGAGTAGGGCATGGAGGCAGGATCCAGTTCGCTTCACTTCCCTCGCAAACGGATTTCCGGGACCGCCGCCGTGCGAAAACGGGGGCGCCGTCGCGGCCGCTGCCCGCCAGTCAACCCCGCCGGGGCGAACCCGCTTCTGCGGACGGTGCGGCGGGGGAGGCACCCAGGGCATCACGCATCTGCCGCATGCGTCGGTTCTGCCGGTTGCCCGACACGACGAGCGTGCTCAGGCAGAGCACGAACAGCAGGGCGAATCCGATCACCTGCCGCGGACCCGACGTCACGGCGGTCAGCGCCACGACGGAGCCGAACAGCAGGCCCAGGAACACGGTGGCGGGCACCCGGTGCCGTTGGCGGTGCAGTCGGCGCGTGACGAGCTCCCGCATGGCCTCCCGCTCGACGGGGTCCGTGGGAACCTCGCCCCGGCGCAGCTTCCGGTCCAGCGACACCAGGCCGGTCGCCGAGCCGCCCGCGACGCGCTTCTCGCGTCGCCGAACGACGGCCAGCACGCCGACGCCACCGATCGACGTGGCGGCGACGCGCATCAGCACCGCCGGCAGGGACTGTCCAGGGCTGATCAGCATGATGACGGCGGTGGCACCCAGGAGCCCGAGGGCGATCTGCAGCCAGAGCCGTTCGGCCACGAACGTGTTGAACTTCTCCACGGTGCGCCCCCGCCTACAGTCGCGTCCTGCGTCGGGCGGCCGCATACCGCAGCCCCAGGGCCACGGCCAGCAGAACCCACGCGACGGCGCAGTACGCCCACGCGGTCACCCCGCGCACCGCGCCGACGGCACTCCAGATGCCCCAGAGCAACAGGACGACGCACAGAGCCGTCCACGCGATGTCCGCGATGCGGGTACGCAACTGCGCCCGCTGCGCAGTGCCGGGTTCGAGGTCGCCGAGCCCGGACGCCTGGTCCGTCCCCCGTTGCGTCATGTCAGTACTCCCCTTGGTCGCCTTGAGGCTTCCCGGATACCCCGCACCCCCTGACCCACGCACGGCAAGTGACGTGTGGGAGTCGGGAGTTGGGGGATGCAGGCAAGGAGTACGTCGATGCCGTCGCCCGGGCCGGGCGCGACTCGCGGAACCGGGGCGCGTGCGGCGCCCGTCAGGGGATGCGCGCCACCCCGGCGTAGATACCGCTGCCCTCGGGCTCGGGCGCGGGCGTCGTACGGAACCACTCCGGGGCCGTGACCAGACCGGGCTCGACCAGTTCCAGTCCGTCGAAGAAGCGGGCGACCTCCGGGTGGGTACGGAACCCGAGCTGGATCCCGGCCTTCGCGTACTCGGAGGTGACCTGCTCCACCAGCTCCGGGTAGAGGTCGGAAGCCGCGTGCGACAGGACGAGGTAACTGCCGGACGGGAGGGTGGCGACCAGGTTGCGGACGATGCCGTGCGCGTCCTGCTCGTCGGGGATGAAGTGCATCAGGGCGATCAGGGACAGCGCGATCGGGCGGCCGAAGTCCATTACGTCGCGGGCCCGTTCGAGGATCATGGCCGGTTCCCGCACGTCGGCCTGGATGTAGTCGGTGGCGCCGTCCCGGTGGCTGATCAGCAGCGCCTCCGCATGCCGCAGCACGATGGGGTCGTTGTCCGTGTAGACGACCTTCGCGGTCGGTACCAGGCGCTGGACGATCTGGTGGAGATTGGGCTCCGTGGGGATGCCCGTGCCGATGTCGAGGAACTGGTCGACGCCCTCCGCGGCGAGCCACGCGGCCGCCCGGTGCATGAACTGGCGGTTCTGCCGGGCCGCGTCGCGCGCCTCGGCCGGCAGCTTCTCCCCGACGGCCTCGTCGACGGGATAGTTGTCCTTGCCGCCCAGAAGCCAGTCGTAGACCCGCGCGGGATGTGCCCTGCTGGTGTCTATCTGCGGGGGGTGCGGTGTGTCGGTCGTCATGGCGGGCTCCGGCGCGCGAAGGGGGGTTCGGTGCTTCCGATCACCGTAGTTTTGCACACCATCTCACGCGTCTTGAACGGCAGTTGGGAGCAGTCGCGTCTCCGCCGCCGGCAGCCCCTTGGCCCACCAGTGGTCGAAGCGCCGGTAGGCCTTCGGGTCGCGGACGGCGAGGAACGCGGTGAGCGACGCGGCCTCTTCCGCGAGGCCCGCCCAGGCGTGGACCGGCAGGTGGTGGAAGGCGGTGGCCTCGATGCCGCCGTCCACGGTGCGCCACACACCGCAGACCTGGCCGTCGACCAGCAGTGTGGGCAGCACGTCGCCGTTCACCCGGGTCACGTGCTTGCGGTACGGGGTCGGGATGAGGCGGCTGCGGTCCGCGTAGGCCAGCAGCACGCTGTCCCACATCGCCATCAGCCGGGGTGGCGCCGGTGTGTCCTCGTCCGGCCTGGGCGCACCGGGGATGTCGTACAGCACGGTGCCGTCGGGGCCCTCCAGGACGTCGAGTTCGTCGCCGAGCGACTGCACCGCCGCTCGGACCCGGGAGCGCTGGACCAGCGCGAACTGCGCCATGTCCGGCACGGACGCCGGTCCGAAGCCCTCCAGATAGCGGCGGACGAGCATGCGCAGACCGTTCGCCGCGGCGTCGGGATCCGCCAGTACGGGGAGCCGGCCGGTCGCCGCGACGTACGACGGCCGGGTGCCGAACGACCAGGGTCCGCCCGTCGGCGCGTGCCACAGGGGTACGTACTGCCGCAGCATGCGCTGGGCCGCGGACTCCATCGGCGCGCCCAGGCGTTCCGTGAGCCGGCCGCCCAACTCGGCTACGGTCCGCGGCCGGTCGGCGTACTCCAGCAGGTCCTCGACGAGTACCCCGGCGTCGGCGGCGGTCAGTCCGGACGCGGTGAACCGGGGGTCACCGAGCCTGGCCCCGCGCAGGCTCGGCTCCATCGCCTCACGGAAGGCCACGTAGTCGTCGACGTGGACCGCGTGCAGGGTGAGCCGCATGAGCGTCGACTTGACGGTCCGGTGGCCGGCGAAGGCCGCGTCCAGGGCGGCGGGGTCGAAGTCGCTCAACCGGTTCCAGAGCGCGACGTACGGCGAGGCGGGCTGTTGCGCCTGCAGCGCGACCACACCGCGCACCGCGTCCTCGACGCCGAGGGCTTCACGCCGCAGCAGCAGTTGGCGGGCAAGGCTGGCACGGTTGAGCGCCCGGGCGGTCATCTTCATGGGGGAATTCTCGCCGATCACGGCCCGGCGCGGCCTGCGGTCCGGCGAGAGGGTGCCAAGCGTGAACGCGGCCGAGGGGGCCGCCGGGTGGGCGATCCTGTCGGATCCGTCCTCCTGTCCCGCAACCGGCGTGGATCATGGGACGGCAAGCACTCCGCGATTCGAACCCGCGGCCGGAGCCGGCGACACCCCCTGAGACGGACGTCCGGTCGACGGACCAACCGCCCGAGGAGAACCCCGACGTGTCGGACCACCGGGTCAAGCTGGAACTCGACGTCCGCACCTTCGACGCCGCACGCTTCGAGACGTACGCGGAGCGCTGCCGAGGCGCCGGGATCCGGTTGGCGACATGGGCGGGCCTGGGCGACACCGCGTCTCATCGGCGTGCGCTCTACGAACTCGACAAGGAGTGCTCGGCCGACATCCCGGGCCGCGGTGGGTTCCACACCTTCGAGGCATACATGGAGTGCCGGATCGAGGTCCCCTCATTCGACCCGCACGGGGTCGTGCTCGCCCTCGACGGCGACACCTGGTGCGGACCCGCGGCGACCTCGGACCGGCGCGCCGCCGGCTTCGTCTTCAACGAGAAGACCGGCGTCCGGGCGCCCTGCCGCGGCCGGGCCTGTCAGTGGCGATGAAGACGTACGGCATCGGGTTCGCCCGGCACTGCGGCGTCCACAAGATCCGCACGGTCCACCATCCGGAGAACACGAGGGCCATCGGGATGAACCGGCTCCCGGGGTACATAGATGCGGAGTGGGACTGACCCGAGCCCGACAGCGATCACGGTGGTGCGGCCTGGGCGGCTCGCTCGGGTCGGTCGGGGCGCTCGGGGCGCTCGGGGCGGTCCGCGGACTGTCGCGGCCCCGCTCGTCGGTCCGCTGCGGGTGCCGGCCGGCGGTTCGCGCGCCCCTC
Organism: Streptomyces sp. NPDC026417; assembly: GCF_055567695.1. Lineage (NCBI taxonomy): Bacteria > Bacillati > Actinomycetota > Actinomycetes > Kitasatosporales > Streptomycetaceae > Streptomyces > Streptomyces sp. NPDC026417. The sequence continues at coordinate 288,075 of NZ_JBVHPY010000003.1, read as the reverse complement.
GCCCAGGTGTCCGCCCCGCCGTCCACGGGGCGGCCCTTCCCTTCTCGTGAGGACGGGGTCTGCTATTTCGCGGAGACCTTCACGTCGTCCGACGGGACGTCGGTCGCGTACGCGATGGTGAGGCCCGGGACCTCCTGGGCGACCCGGGCGACGACCGCGCGGTGCCAGGCGGCCGGGTAGCCGGACTCCGGGTGCGCGGCGCGGTATTCGAGGTCGTCCCGGTAGGCGACGATGCCCGGCTCGGGGAGGTCGGCGAGGCCGGCCACCGCCTTGGCCACGAACTCTCCGGTGAGACGCTCCAGATCCCCGAGGGCCGCCCGGACGGCTCCGGGAATGTGCTCGCCGCCCTGCTCCCACGCCTCGACCGTGCTCGGCGAGACCCCGACGTGCTCGGCCAGCCACTCCTCGGTCAGGCCCAGGAACTCGCGCGCGACCTTGAACTCCGCCGGAGTCATCGACCTGCCCCCGGGCACGCCGTCGAGGTTGCGGTTCTGGCTCATGATGTCCCTTCGGATGGTGAAAAGGCTCCGGTGCATGACCGGATACCCGGAGACCCGGGCGGCAGCCCGGCAGCCGGCCGGCTCACCATGTTCGGGCCGCCGATGGCTGCGGGGGCGCCTCGACGGGTCCACCGGCCAGCTTAGGCCAGAGCGCACCGGAGCCGTCCGCCTGCGAGGCTGGCCCCGGCGGCACCGCGCGGCCGGTCACCGGCCCGACAGCGTCGTAACCCCCTCTCGCCGCCGCTCCCCCGCCTTCCCGATCGGAGTACGCATCCCGTGGCCACGATGACGCTGCACGCCGAGGGCCCCCTCCCCGTGGACGAGGTGTGGCTGCGCTACGTCACCCCGCAGCGCTGGCCCTCGTGGTCGCCGCAGATCCGGGCCGTGCGCGTGGTCACCGGCCGCATCGCCCCGGGTCTGCGGGGCCAGGTCGTGTCGTGGGCCGGGGTCACCGCCTCCTTCGTCATCGAGTCGGTCGACGAGGACCGACGGGAGTGGACGTGGCGGGTGCGTCTCGGGCCGCTGCGGCTGCGCCTGCGCCACAGCGTCCGGCCGCGAGGGGACGGCACGGTGACGCGGCTCCGCATGGAGGGCCCGGCTGTCGCCCTCGCCCTGTACGCGGGCCCGGCGCGACTGGCCCTGCACCGACTCGTACGCCGGTAAGCGCGCCCGCGGCACTCCGGCGCGGAGCGGCCTGCGGACGCCCGGCCCGCTCCCCGTGCCGGGTGACGCGGGGCACCGGGAGCGTGCCGGGCCTCCGGCCGGGCCGGGCGGCACCTCACCGCGGTCCTGACGGGGCGCCGAGCCGCCGGCAGCGGGGGACGCCGGTCGCGCTGCGGCCGCTGAGATCCGGAGAGCCGGAAAGGGGGTCGCGGCCGTGGCGGATCCGCGGGCGCGTCGGCGTGGAGCGGGCCACCGCGCCGGCGTCCGCGCCGGGGCGGGGTGGGTGCCGTCACGTCGGTGACGTGCATGAGCGGCCTGGCCGGGGGCACGCGGAAGACCCCAGGGGGGCAGCCACCGCTTCCTCGCTCCGCCGTCCCGAGCGACACCCGGAGCGAGTACGGCGCGGGCGGCCCCCACCGTTCAAAGAACCGAGGTGTGTCATGGTCGTTCTCGCCATCGTCGCCGTGTGCGTCGTCCTGCTGGTCCTCGCCTTCCTCGTGCCGCGGCTCTCGCACGGCCCCCAGCGAGGCACGCAACGCACGCTCGGGGCCGGTTCGCAGGCCGCGGGCAAGGCTCCGGGCCGGCTCGGCCACTGGCTCAGCAAGCCGTTCCACACCAGCTCCAAGGCCGTCGGCCGCAGTGGGGCCACGGGGCGCCGGGCGCGCGGCCGCATGCCATTCTGACTGGTAGGCGGTCCTTCCCGCCGAGGACCTGGTTCCCGCACCGGGTCCCGGCTCGTACAGCCACCCATGTCGCGATCAGAGGGGAACCGAGTCCGTGACCGATCCGGTGAGGCCGGAGGCAGAAGCCGTGAACCGCGCGGACACGTCCGCAGAGGCAGAGCTGCTCGCCGGCCTCCAGGTCGACGAGGCGCGGCCCGAGCAACCCGTCCTCCTGGACGGCGACGGCAAGCCGCTGGACACCTGGCGCGAGAACTACCCCTACGAGACGAAACTGGGGCGCAAGTCCTACGAGCGGCAGAAACGCATCCTGCAGATCGAGCTGCTCAAGCTGCAGAAATGGGTGCGGGACACCGGCCAACGGGTCGTCGTGGTGTGCGAAGGCCGCGACGCCGCCGGCAAGGGCGGCACCATCAAGCGGTTCACCGAACGCCTCAATCCGCGCGGGGCCCGCGTGGTGGCGCTGGACAAGCCCACGGAGAAGGAGTCGGGGCAGTGGTACTTCCAGCGCTACATCCCGCATCTGCCCGCGCCCGGGGAGATCGTCTTCTTCGACCGGTCCTGGTACAACAGGGCCGGTGTGGAGCGGGTCATGGGCTTCTGCACCCCGGACGAGTACCGGCATTTCTACGCCCAGGCCCCCGTCTTCGAGAAGATGCTCACGGACGACGGGATCGTGCTGGTCAAGTTCTGGTTCTCGGTCTCCCGCGGTGAGCAGCGCACACGCTTCGCGATCCGCCAGGTGGACCCCGTGAGGCAGTGGAAGCTGTCACCCACCGACCTGGCGTCTCTGGACCTGTGGGACGCCTACACCGAGGCGAAGGTCGACATGTTCCGGGCGACGGACACGCCGTACGCACCCTGGACCGTGGTGAAGACCAACGACAAGCGCCGAGGCCGGCTGGAAGCCATCCGGCACCTCCTGCTGCGCTGTGACTACGACGCCAAGGACGAGAAGGCGATCGGCTCCGCCGACCCCCTCATCATCGGTGCCGCCGACACCCTGCTGGAGCGCGGCGAGGAACCCACCGACCTCTCCCCCACCCCGCTGTCCCCGCACAGCGACGGACCCGGTCAGCACCCCGAAGGGACGAACTGACCCGCGACCGCGCACGGCGGCCAGGACGCGGGGCAGAGGCCGACGCGTCAGCCGGCCGACAGGCCGGGGACCCACGCGTTGCAGGCCACCCGGTCGGGGGCCAACAGGTCTGCAGGCCAACAGGCCAGGGACCGGCGGGCCACCAGGCCGACAGATCGGGCGGGGCCGGGAGACTTCCCGGCCCCGCCGATTTCCGTCCACCGCGTCGACGGTGGCGGCACACCGTTCACCCCCTTCCCGTCGGCTCCCCGCCGACCGGGCGACAGCACCTGACCTCTCGTCAATTCCCTTTCACGGACAGCGATGCGGCCGACCCGCTGAACTCGTCGATCATGGGCACACGGCAGAAGTGATCTTCGAACTGTCCGTGAGAGGGGAATGACCAGCATGGCCACACCGGTGCGCCGCATACGGCCGACGAACCGCAGGCGAGGCTTCGATCTGCGGTCCACGGCGCTGCTCTTCGGGCTGATCGCCGTCGTCATCGGCATCCTGGGCTTCGCCGCCCGGGTCGCGATGGGCGTCCTCGAACAGCGCCCGGTGCTGGCCGTGGTGCTCTGCCTGGTCTGCTTCCCGGCCGCGGTGGCCCTGCGCAACGGGCGACGCCGCTTCTCCGCCAGGAGCGCCGCACGCCGGGCCCTCTCCGCACTGGAAGAGGGCACCTCCACCGCCCTGCACACCCTGGAGACCGCGCCCTTGGGCCCCCCGGTTCCGGCCGGTGCCCCGGCTCCCGTGGAGGAGTACCTCCCTGCCGGGGCCCCCGAACCGACGCTCCCCCTCGGCTCCGACACCATCGCCCTCACCGACCCCCTCCCGGAGCCCGCGGCCGCGACCGTCTACTACGACGCTCTCGACGCCGACGAGTTCGAGCAGGCGATCGCCGCCCTGTGCGAGCGCGACGGCTGTTCCGACGTCGAAGTCGTGGGCGGCGCGGGGGATTTGGGTGCCGACGTGGTGGCCACCGCGCCGGACGGGCGACGGGTCGTCATCCAGTGCAAGCGCTACTGCGACAGCAACAGGGTCGGCTCGCAGGACACGCAGCGCTTCGGCGGCACGTGCTACACCGTGCACGCAGCGGATGTAGCCGCAGTGGTGACGACCAGCGAATTCACGGCGCCCGCCATCGAGTACGCCGAGCAGTGCGGCATTCTGTGCGTCGATCGCGAGGCCCTGCTGGCGTGGAGCGACGGCACGGGACCGGAGCCCTGGGCTCTCCCCACCGACGAGCCGGCCCTCTGACGGCCGACGCCGTCCACGCTCCATGCCTCCCAGGACACCCCGGATACCGCTCGACGGAGACGCGGTCCGGGGTGCTTGCCGCAGCATATGGATCCGGCAGGTCACGGCGAGCCGCGACGCCGTCCGCGGTCTCGCCTAGTCGCGGGCGGCCGTCACGTCACCGTTGACCGTCGTGAGCGTCATCCGGCGGTCGTCCGCCGCGCCTCCGGTGGGGACCGTGACCGAGGGGCGGCCGTTGTCGGTGGTCGCCGTGACGCGGTAGGCGGGGGCGTCGTGCGGCACCGTGACCCGGACCGAACCGTTCTTGGTGGCGGCCGTGGCACGGGAGGGGGCGGTGCGGCAGCCGAGCACGACGTCGCCGTTCACCGTGTCCGCGTGCAGCCGCCCGGCGCGTACGGCCTGCGCACGTATCGAGCCGTTGCGGGTCGACAGCCGTACCGCCGCACCCGGTTCGCCGGATCGGGTCACGGTCACATCGCCATTGACCGTCGTCAGGTCCAGCCCCCCGGCGATCCCCGCCACGTCGATGCCGGCGTTGCGGGCGGTGACGCTGACCGACGTGTCCTCCGGTACGTCGATCTCCGGCATGCGCGGGCACTCCCGGCGGTCGTGGGCGCCGGTGTCGGCATCGGCATCGGCATCGGCCGAGCACGTCAGGTCCAGCACCCAGGTGTCACCCCGGTGCGACCAGTCGCCGCGGATCCTGCGGTCGACGCCGACGGTGTCGCCGTCGGCGGGGCGCAGGCGCACGCCGTTCTCGGTGGTGATCACCAGGTTCGCCCCACGGGCCATGGCGGTCCGCACCTCACCCGCCGGTGAGGCACCGTTCCGCTCGCTCCCCTGGCCGCACGCGGCGAGGAGAGGCAGGAGCGCGCACAGCGCGGCAACACGCCGTGTGGTGTGCGTCGTTGTCGTTGGGTCCATGCCCGACCGGATTCCCCGCACCGGGCCGCCCATGGCACCGGCGGGCCCGACGAGCGGGCCGCGGACGCTCCCTCGACGGCGGCCGTACGGCAGGAGACACACAGGCGACCGCATCGTGACCGCGAGAACAAAACCGCGCGTCTGGTTTTTACAAGAGAGCAGGCTGGACCATGTCCCGGCCACACCGTCCCTGCTTGCGGGGAGCCCGCCGCGCCCATAGCGGAAGGCAGGACGCCACTTAAACCGGTGGCCGCCCGTCCGATTCTCGCCCCGCCCGATTCCGCGAAATGCCTTGAAAATAAAACCGGTGGGTCCGTATCTTATCGATCCTGCACCTCAGCACCGTCCCCATCCACTCCTGCGTAGACGCGGAAAGAGGCGGCACGAGATGACACTTCTGACCCTTGAAACGGCACACCAGACCACCGCGCCCGGCGGGCCCTCCATACCGGCGCAGGCGACGGGACCCCTGCCGATCATCCCCTCCGGACGGACGGAACCGCTGGGGTCGAGCGGGCTCACCACCACCGTCCCCCGTGAGTACGTCCACCGGGCGAGCCACGCCGAGGTCTTCCTGACCGACTGCCGCAAGCACGACGACACCAACTACACCCTGTCCGGCCAATGGCCCCGGGCCCATACGTTCTTCACCACCGCCGACGGCGCCCACCACGACTCACTCCAAGCCGCAGAAACCATTCGCCAGACCGGTCTCTACCTCGCCCACGCCGAACTCGGCGTCCCCCTCGGGCACCACTTCCTCCTGCACGACCTCACGGTCACCACGCACCCGGAGCAGATGGCCATCGGCTCGCTCCCGACCGACCTCACCCTGCGCGCCAGATGCACCGACGTGGTCCGCAAGGGCAAACGCCTGGCGGAGTTCCGTATGCACATCACCGTCGTGGGCGACGACGACCGTCCCTACGCCGCCGGTGGTGGGCGGTTCACCTGCCTCACCCCCGCCACCTATCACAGACTCCGCGGCAGCGGCAGCGGCGCCCTGGACGTCCCCTCTCTCCCGGCTGACCCCTTCAGCCGCCCCCACGCCGATCCGCTGGCCCTGCCCGCCTCGGTCGGCAAGATCAACCCCTTCGACGTCGTCCTCTCCCCCACCGGGCAGGCGCATCGCTGGCTCCTCAACCCCGACCCCCGTCACCCGATCCTCTTCGACCACGGCGGCGACCACTACCCCGGCATGGTCCTCATCGAGGCCGCACGGCAGGCCGGCCACGCCCACCAGATCCCCGCCAACCCGCGGACGACCACGCTCGTCACCCGGTTCCACCACTACGCCGAACTCCGCGCGCCCCTCATGATCGAGACCGAGCTCCAGACCGGCACCGCGGACGACCCGACCGTGGACGTCACGGGACGGCAGAACGACCGCACCGTCTTCACCACCCGGATCGTCACCCGCACGACGCAGTAACCGGGGCCGCCGCCCCCTCCGTTCGGCGCCTGCCCTCCCGCGGTGCCGGATGAGAAGCGGCCAACTCCCCACGCGAGCGCCCGGCTGGTGCCCGACGGCACCGCTCCGGCCCCCCGCCGCTCGGCTGCGCCACCGCCAGAGTCCTCACCAGGACCACGAGCGGGCCGGCAACCCCCGCCGTCCTCACCGACGGTCTGTGCCCCTGCCGCTCTCGGCGACGCCCACACGCCGCCGATTCGAGAAGCAGACGTGCACGGCCCTCCCCCACACGGACGCGTCGGCCTTCATCTTCACGACCGGACGTCGCAGGATCGCTCACGCACAGCGGCTGACCCGCATGCGAGCCCTGACCCTGAGCCCCCGGCTGCGACTCCGACCGCCACAGCGCCACCGTCCGGCCCGCAGCGGCGCCTTCCCGCCTCGCCCCACCGAGGCCTCGGCGGAATGAGCGGCACCGGTCCGTCGAGTCCCACGGCATCCACGGACATCAGGGCGGCGTGTCCCGACCTCGTGTCGGGGCACGCCGCCCTCGCCTCCCTCCGCGAGGACGACCCCGGCCCGTTGCCCTCGCCGTGCGGAGAGCTCGGCGGGCGCCCGGCGCGGCCGCCTCGTTCTCGCGCTGCCGCTCGGCCGTCATCCGGTCCGCGGCGGCGCGCACCACGAGCGGGAAGGTCCGGTCCTTGCTCACCGCTCTCCGGCACCGCGCGGAGCCTCCCGGTTCAACGGATCCGGTCGAAGACCAGCGCCAAGGTGCCGTGCTCACCCGCCGGCCGGCCTCCACTGCCCTTCGGGCAGCCCGTCGTCGAAGAGGCGCGGACCGTCGCCCGGGAAGACCGGGAAGACCGTGAGGGCGAGCCTGTCGACCTGGTCGGCCGCCGGCAGCGCCTTGATGACGCTCGCACTGAAGAGCACCAGGATGTCGCCACTTCCACTCGCCTTGGGCTCCGCGACCACCTCCACGGCCGGCTTGTCGACGACCGTCGTGCGCCCCCACGGCGCCTCGCCGAGCATGGAGGACAGGACCACCTTCTCCGTGTCGACGAGCCCGTGCTTCGCGCTCCATGCGGCGAGCGGGTAGGCATGAGCCGGGGAAGTGACCCGCCCCGCCGCATGCCCGCCGTCCTGTTCGACCGGATCCGCTCCTGGAGGCCTTGGCAATGGACGCGACCGACCGAAAACCCCCCTACATCGCCGTGGCCGGGCCCGGCGAGTCAGGCCCCCAGGAGACGGCACTTGCCCGGGAAGTCGGCACCGTGCTGGGACGGCGGGGCGCGGTCGTACTCTGCGGCGGCCTGGGCGGAGTCATGGAAGCCTGCGCCGAGGGTGCCGCGGCAGTGGGCGGAACCGTCGTGGGGTTGCTGCCCGGCCTCGATCGCGCCGTCGGCAACAGGCACCTGACCGTCGCCGTGGCCACCGGGCTCGGCGAGCTGCGCAACGGCGTCCTGGTCAACGCCTGCGACGGCCTCATCGCCGTCGGAGGCGGCTGGGGCACCCTCAGCGAGGTCGCCCTCGCGCTCCGGGCGGGCAAACGCGTCGCCGTTCTCGCGGGCCGGCACCTCTCGGGGCAAACGTCAGCCCCTTCGCCATCACCCTTGCCGACCGAGGCCTCCACGCCGGCCGAAGCGGTCCGGATCGCCCTGGGTCGGTGATCCCGGCACCGAGTGAGGCCGGACCGTACGCCCGACTCCCGTTCGGACCGGCCGACCATCACACTCAGGCGTCGTCGGCACCCCTGTCGAGCGGGCGCGATCGATTCCGGGGACGACGAGCCCGATCAGACGCCGCCATCAACGGGCTGCCGCTGATCCCAACTGGACAGAGGCGCCACTTTCGCGTCAGGTGCAGACCCGCAATTCAGTCCCCTTTGAGATGAAGTGCCCGATGTGCTGACCGATTTGATCCCTGAAGTCCGTGTCTGCGTGGTGACCGTGCCGCATAGGCGCACTTGCACTCGTCCTGCGCCCCCGTATCGCTCCCTGCACACTTACGTCGATCGGCGGGCGCAGTCCGAGGCCACGGACGGGCCACGGCTTGAGGAGGATGCACGTGAGGAGCCTCACCGGTGGACGGCGCGAGCGTGCACCCTTGGCCGGAGCGGCACCCGCTGTGCTCTCCGCAGCCGTGCGGTGGGCGGGCAGGCTCCTGTGCTGGACGCTGGCCCTGGCGATGGCCGCCGCGGCAATCGAAGCGCTTGTGCGACCGACGGCCGGTTGGTGGGGGTTCGCCTGGCGGGCGCCGTGGTGTCTCACGCCGGCCTGGGCCCTCGCCTGGGCGGTCCTGCGCATGGTGGAGAAGTCGGCGGCCGGACGGGGAGCCGGGGAGGAAGGGCCGAAGGAGTTCGGCGAGGCCGCCTGACGCCGCTCGATCGGCGGTGGCGCAGGCGGACCAAGGGCCCGGTGAGGTCGTCGACCGGCCCTGCGGACGGCTCGGGCGTGCGGATCGCGCACTGCCTGCCGCCGACGCGGACTCAGGCGCCGGGCAGCTGCCCGCCCGGCTCGAGAACGCCGAAGTCCAGCACGTTCTCAGCGGTTCGCTCGGTTTCGTGCGCGGCCTGCCGAACGCTCGCGAGGACGTCGCCCTGCTCGTCGACGAGGCGGTCGTAGATCGGCGCCGGTGCGGTGGGAAGAGCGGGCACGGGACTGCACTCCTGAGGGTCGGCTGCATGACAGGGCCGACCGCCGAGCTGGGGCCGACCAATCGAGGACCCTACGCCAACATGATCGATCATGGGCACCCGGGGAGCGCCCCACCACGGGAGATGTGTGACACACGGGCGCCGGCCGCATCCGCCATGGTCCACCCGGTCCGCATCGTGCTCGGTCACACGGGTCGGGCCCGGGGCCGCCACCGCGCGCGGGCTCGCGGCCGGACGCCGTCGCCCTGCACCATGGTCCGCCCGCTCCGGACACCGCGCCGCCGCACCCGCGGGCACTGCCCGGGCCGTACCGGACGCACCCCGCGCTGCCGCACACGCACGTCACACGCAGGGGCCCACCAGCCCACTCGCATCGCCCACCAGCTCCACGCGCGTACGCCTTCACGCTGCCGTACGCGTGTGGCCCACCCCGTCCGCGTCGGCACGCGCCCAATCCAGCGGCCGCACGTTGTACGCGCCCGCGTGACCCACAAGCCGCACGACGTACGCGCTCGCGCGGGCCCACCCGTTCCACACCGTACGCGCTCGCGCCGCCCGGCGACGGAGAGCGCTCCGCGTCGCCCGCCGGTCCCCGCGGCGACCCCGAACCGGCAGCAGGGCGGCCCCGGTTCGGCACCTTCCGGTGATGGTCGGTCGTCCGCTCTTCCGGGACGGGTCGTCCGCCTGTCAGACTCCGGAGGGTGCCCGACTTCGACATGCTTGTCATCGGATCCGGCCCCGGCGGCCAGAAGGCTGCCATCGCCGCAGCCAAACTCGGCCGCCGAGTCGCCGTCATCGACCGCCCCGACATGGTCGGCGGGGTCTCCATACACACCGGGACGATCCCCTCCAAAACACTGCGTGAAGCGGTGCTCTACCTCACCGGCCTCACCCAGCGCGATCTGTACGGCCAGAGCTACCGCCTCAAGGAGGACATCACCGTCTCCGACCTGACCGCGCGCACCCAGCACGTGGTCGGCCGCGAGGTCGACGTCATCCGGAGCCAGCTGTCCCGCAACCACGTCTCCCTGTTCGGCGGCACCGGGCGCTTCGTCGACGACCACACCATCGCCCTGCGCGAAGTGAACGGTCACGAGCGGCTGTTGAGCGCCGAGCACATCATCATCGCGACCGGTACGCGACCCGCCCGGCCCGCCAGCGTGGAGTTCGACGAGCGGACCATCATGGATTCCGACAACGTCCTCCACCTGGAGCGGGTGCCGCGCTCCATGGTCATCGTGGGCGCCGGGGTGATCGGCATGGAGTACGCCTCCATGTTCGCCGCCCTCGGCAGCAAGGTCACCGTGGTCGAGAAGCGGCCCGGGATGCTCGACTTCTGCGACGTGGAGGTCATCGAGTCACTGAAGTACCACCTGCGCGACCTGGCCGTCACCTTCCGCTTCGGCGAGACCGTCGCCGCGGTGGAACGGCATCCCCGCGGCACCCTCACCGTCCTGGAGAGCGGTAAGAAGATCCCTGCGGACGCCGTCATGTACTCGGCGGGACGGCAAGGGCTCACCGACGAACTCGACCTGGACAAAGCGGGGCTGTCGGCCGACCGGCGCGGCCGGATCACCGTCGACGAGCACTACCGCACCGAGGTGCCGCACATCTACGCCGTCGGTGACGTCATCGGCTTTCCCGCGCTGGCCGCGACCTCGATGGAGCAGGGCAGGACAGCCGCGTACCACGCCTGCGGCGAGCCGGTGAACCGGATGCACGACCTCCAGCCGATCGGGATCTACACGATCCCCGAGATCAGTTTCATCGGCCGCACCGAGGACCAACTCACCGAGGAATGCGTGCCGTTCGAGGTCGGTATCTCCCGCTACCGCGAACTCGCCCGCGGCCAGATCATCGGCGACTCGCACGGCATGCTCAAGCTGCTGGTCTCCCCCGACGACCGCAGGCTCCTCGGCGTGCACTGCTTCGGGACCGGGGCCACCGAGCTGATCCACATCGGCCAGTCCGTGATGGGGTGCGGCGGCACGGTCGACTACCTGGTCGACGCGGTCTTCAACTACCCGACCCTCGCCGAGTCCTACAAGGTGGCCGCTCTGGACGCGACCAACAAGATCAGGCAGATCGACCGGCTGAGGGACTGACGCCCCGAGGACGGGCCGGCCCCGGCGGACGTGCCATGGCTCCGGGGGACCGGCCGGAGCCAGGACTCGGCCCGGGGCTGCGCCGGCCGGGGCCGCCGAGAGCATAAGCTCGGCGGATGGCGAAGTACTTCGATGTGCACCCCGAGAACCCTCAACAGCGCACCATCAGCCAGGTGGCGGACAGCATCCGCTCGGGTGCGCTCGTCGTCTATCCGACCGACTCCTGCTTCGCGCTGGGATGCCAGCTGGGCAGTCGGGACGGCATCGACCGGATCCGCACGATCCGCCACCTCGACGACCGCCACCACTTCACCCTGGTCTGCCAGAACTTCGCTCAGCTCGGGCAGTTCGTCCGCGTCGACAAGGACGTCTTCCGCGCCATCAAGGCGTCCACCCCCGGCCGCTACACCTTCATCCTCCCCGCGACGAAGGAAGTGCCGCGGAAGTTGCTCCATCCGAAGAAGCACACCGTGGGCGTCCGCATCCCCGACCACGTCGTGGCGCAGGCGCTGCTCGCCGAACTCGGCGAACCGCTCCTCTCCAGCACGCTGCTGCTGCCCGACGAGGAGGAACCGCTCACCCAGGGCTGGGAGATCAAGGAGCGTCTCGATCACGTCGTGGACGCCGTGATCGACTCCGGGGACTGCGGGACCGAGCCGACGACCGTCATCGACTTCTCCGGCGGCGAGGCCGAGATCGTACGGCGGGGAGCGGGCGATCCCACACGGTTCGAGTGAGCGCCGGCCGGCCCGGGCCGGGGTGATCGTCCGCCTTCGGCGAGATCGCCCCGGTTGCACGGCAGGCCCCGGTACCGGACTGCCACCGGCCCGCCCACTCCTCCTTACTGTCCAGTAATATCGCGCGGGCAGGCCCCCCGAGGAGGAACCGTGCCGCAGTCGGAACGCTCACCCCTGTTGCTCGCCGGCCTTCTGGCCTCGGCCGGCGTCGTCCACTTCGTCGCGCCGCGGCCCTTCGACGCGACCATCCCCGGAGCGCTGCCGGGCGCGCCCCGCACATGGACGTACGCGAGCGGCGTCGTGGAACTGGCGCTGGCGGCCGGTGTGGCACTTCCCCGCACCCGGCGTGCCGCCGCGCTGGCCACCGCCGCGTTCTTCGTCGGTGTGTTCCCCGCCAACATCCAGATGGCCGTGGACTGGCGCCACCGGCCCGCCCCCCTCAAGGCCGCGGCCCTCGCCCGCCTCCCCCTCCAGGTGCCGCTCGTGCTGTGGGCGCGCGGCGTCGCCAAGAACCGGAAAGGCTAGTCATGACTGCTCGTGTGGACGTGGGCGACAAGGTCGAGGACTTCGCGCTGCCCGACGAGACGGGTACCCCCCGGCACCTGTCCGAGCTGCTCGAGGACGGCCCGGTCGTGCTCTTCTTCTACCCCGCCGCCCTCACCCCCGGCTGCACCGCCGAGGCATGCCATTTCCGGGATTTGTCCGCCGAGTTCGCCGCGGCCGGAGCACGACCGGTGGGCATAAGCGGCGACCCCGTCGACCGCCAGCAGGAATTCGCGGGCCGGCACACGCTCGGATTCCCGCTGCTCTCCGATGCCGACGGAACCGTTCGTGAGCGGTTCGGCGTCAAGCGCGGCTTCTCCATCGCCCCCACGAAACGGATCACCTACGTGATCGCGCAGGACCGCACGGTCCTGGAGGTGGTCCGCAGCGAACTGCGCATGAGCGTCCACGCGGACCGGGCCCTCGCGGCCCTGAACGCGCACCGCGGCTGACGCGCGGACCGCAGGAGAAAGGCCCGGGGCGACGCCCCGGGCCTTTCTGAACCGATGGATCGACGGGCTACGCGATCGTCACCGCGGAGCCCGGGTCACCGTCGGTCAGTCGTTCACGCACTTGTTGCCGAACGCGGGGTTCAGCAGGCCCACCACGTTGACGGAGTTGCCGCACAGGTTGACCGGGATGTGGACCGGGACCTGGATGACATTCCCCGACAGCACACCCGGGCTGCCGACCGCTGCACCGGTGGCGTCGGAGTCCGCGGCGGCGGCCCCGGCGGTGGCCAGGACGGACACGGTGGCGAGGGCTGCCGCAGTCATCAGGCGGATACGCATTACAAGCTCCCATCAGTCGCACGGTTGCGGTCTCTTCACCATCACCTCGGAAGCGGACAACCGACATTGCTGTACGGCCGAACGGGGTCCCGCCACAGCCGGGGCCCGCCCGGGACGGCAGCCGCGGAAGGCCCGCACCCCCGTAATCCGGAATGCAGCAATTGCCCGTGACGGGAACAATACGAGGTACGTCCATCGATTCACGTCGCCAGCAGGCACAGGCGCCCCCGGAGCACAGGAGCGCACCGGGAGTGCACTCACGCGGGCCAGGGGTACCCGTGAGACAGATCAGGTCGACCAGGGAGAAACACCATGTCAAAGACTCAGCCGGGTCCGTCCGACGACACGACGACCCCGGACGCCCTCCTGCACACAGGCGCCGGCGGTGAGGTGTCCGCCGAGGACCTGGTGCTCGCCGCCGGGCGGGACGTCAACCCGAAGAACCTGGCCTGGGCAGAGCGCAGGCTGGCCGAGGACGGGCCGGCGGCCATGGACAAGCTGCTGCCGTAAGGGACCCGAGGACCGAACGGCCGAGCGGCGGGCGCCGCTCGGCCGATGTGCCTGCCCTGGACCCGGGCGTCGACGCGGCCTGCCCTCCACCGCAACCCGTGTTCCGACCCCTGACCTCGCACCCCTGGCCTCGCATCTTTCTCCTCTGGCCCTCGGCTCCCACCGCCTTGGCGGCTCGCGATGCGCTTCTTCCGGCCGGCCGAAGCGGCCACGCCACGCCCGTCCGCCTGCCGTCGGACGCCTCCCGCCCACTCCTTGCGTGAGACCCAGCAAACGGCGCCCGACCGCCCCCGCTCTTTCCGCGCGCCGCCCTCCCCGTGATGACAGGCCTCCGCGCGGCACCGGCCCCGACTCGCCGCAGGTACCGCGGCACGGCCAGACGACCTCTGCGCATGACATCTCCGCCGCGCCGCTGCCCACGGAGCCCCCGCCCGCCGGCCGTCGAGGACCTCTCCTCCAGCCCGCCGCGGCCACCGCAGCCGGCCCCGCCGCTCCCCTCCCGGCCTCTGCCGGGCCGATGACTCACCCGACCCGCACCCCCGCGATCGCTCGGGGCGCATGGTGAAACGAAGTCCTGCATTGGCATGGACCTGCCCATGATCGACGGCTAATCTCGTTGACGCACGTCTCTGAGAGCGCTCTCACCCTGCCCTTCCGCTCCACTCCCCCACGTCCGGAACGACGAAAGGCAACTCCCTTGAGACGCACCACAGTTCTGCGCGCCTGCCTGTCCGCGGCCCTGCTCCTGAGCACTGTCGCGGCGGGCCTTTCCACCCAGGCCTCGGCGGCCGACACGGCTGCCACCTCCGGCAGCGAGGCTCCGGCCTCGGCCGCCCTGATCACCGCCATGCAACGGGACCTGGGCCTGTCGAAGACCGAGGCCACCGCCCGGCTCCGGGCCGAGACGGCGGCGCGAGGAGTCGACCGAGCCGCCCGGCGCGCCGCGGGTGCCTCGTACGGAGGCTCCTGGTTCGAGGCGAAGAGCGGGAAACTCACCGTGGCCGTCACCGACGAGAGCCGCGAGGACGCGGTGCGGGCCACGGGCGCCCGGGTGACCCGCGTCGAGCACAGTCAGCGACAGCTGAACAGGACCCTGGCCCGGCTCGACGCGCTCGACGCGCCGGCCGGGGTCGGCAGCTGGCACGTCGACCCCAAGAGCAACTCGGTCGTCGTCGGCGTGGTCGGCTCCGAAAAGAATGACAACGATGTCCGGACATTCTTGGACCGGGCCCGCGAGGCTGGTCCGGTGACCGTCCGCGAGACGCGGCAGTCGCCGCGGACCTTCGCCGCGGGGACGGTGGGCGGCGACCCGTACTACACGGGCAACGTCCGCTGCTCGATCGGCTTCTCCGTGTACGGAGGCTTCGTCACCGCCGGACACTGCGGGCAGGCAGGCGCCGGCGTGAGCGGCTGGGACCGCAGCTACATCGGCAACTTCCAGGGCTCCTCCTTCCCCGACAACGACTACGCCTGGGTCAACGTCGGCAGCGGCTGGTGGACCGTGCCCGTGGTCCTCGGCTGGGGAACCGTCTCCGACCAGCTCGTCCGCGGCTCGGGCGAGGCTCCCGTCGGCGCCTCCATCTGCCGGTCGGGATCGACGTCGCACTGGCACTGCGGCACCGTCCTCGCCAAGAACGAAACGGTCAACTACAGCCAGGGCGCCGTGCACCAGATGACCAAGACCAGCGTCTGCGCCGAACCCGGGGACTCCGGCGGATCCTTCATCAGCGGGGACCAGGCCCAGGGCGTCACCTCGGGCGGCTGGGGCAACTGCAGCAGCGGGGGCGAGACCTGGTACCAGCCGATCAACGAGATCCTGAACCGCTACGGGCTCACGCTCCACACCGCCTGACGGTCCCGCGCAGCCGGCCCGCGCGCATCGGCGAGCCGGGCCGGCTGCCGGGCCACATGTCCGCTCGCGGCCATCCGGACGTCCGTGAAGGCTCCACGCCATGAACCGCACCCCGCCGGGGTAGTCGCTCCCGCGTGACACAAGTGATGCAGGCGGGTCTGTGGGGTCTGGTGGCCGGGTCGGCGCTCCTGTTGGGAGCCGCGTTGGGCTACGGACTGCGGGTGCCGCCCAAGGTGATCGCCTCCGTGATGGCGTTCGGCTCCGGCGTCCTGCTCTCGGCGGTGGCGTACGAACTGATGGGCGAGGCGTACGAGCAGGCCGGTCTGGCGCCCGCCGCGATCGGGGCACTCGGCGGGGCGCTCGCCTACACGGGCGGGAACATGTGGCTCGCGCGTCGCGGCGCCCGGCACCGCAAGCGTTCGGGCAACGCCGGGCGGAAGGCGCAGCCCACCGAGGCCGAACAGGCCGGGTCGGGAACGGCCCTGGCGTTGGGTGCGCTGCTGGACGGTGTGCCGGAGTCGGCCGTCATCGGCGTCAGCCTGCTGGACGGCGGCACCGTCAGCATGGTCACGGTCGCGGCCGTGTTCATCAGCAACGTCCCCGAAGGGCTCTCCAGCTCGGCCGGCATGAAGAAGGCGGGACGCTCGAAGGGCTACGTCTTCGGGGTGTGGTCGGCGATCGCCGCCGCGAGCACGGTGGCGGCGGTGCTCGGCTACACCGTCGTGGGCGGGATGTCCTCGTCGGTCGTGGCCGGCGTGACGGCCGTGGCCGCCGGGGCCATCCTGGCCATGATCGCCGACACGATGATCCCCGAGGCCTTCGAGGAGGCGCACCTGGCCATCGGCCTCATCACCGTCGCAGGGTTCCTGGTCTCCTTCGCCCTGTCGCACTGAACCGGCCGCGGTTCCACTCCGCTCAGTCCGTTCCGGTTCGTTCAGCTCAGCAGGATCTGCGGAGAGGACTCCTTCAGCCTGCCGTTGGCCCAGCGGATCTGGCGCAGGCAGTCGGGGTGGCAGCGCTGGACGGTCTTGAGCAGCGCGCTGTCCTTGAGCGCCTGGGCGGCCTGCCCCAGCATCTCCCAGTCCACGCTCACCCCGGACGCCTTGAGGTACACCTCGCGCAGGTCCCGCAGCAGCGTCAGACCGGTCTCGGGGCGGCGGCCGAGGAGTTCGCCGGCCTTCTCCCGAAGGCGCTAGGCGCTCGTCAGCTCGTCCACCGGATCGGGGTCGAGCGTGACGTCGTAGCGCTCGCCGAGAGCGGCGAGGATGCGTACGTGCTCCTGCGACCAGCGGGCGAGGTCGCGGCCGACGTGGTACACCTCGTGGTCGGCCCGGTGCCGTTCGGACACGCGGAGCAGTTCGTGGGCCAAGTCGTTCTCGTCGCGGTGCAGTTCGTGCAGAAGCAGACCCACCTTCATCGGGCATCAGCCTCCAGCGGCCGGGCCACGTCCCCCTCGGCCTGCGCGTCCGGTCCGCCGCTCGTCGGTGCCACGCCCGGGGTGACGGGGGCGGACGCCGTGTTCGTCGGCGCGGGCGAGGGCCGGGTCCCCGCCTCGACCCGGCGCAGGGCCGCGGCGGCGGTCTTGAAGAGAGGTTGCTTGGACACCGGGTCCCAGTCGGTGAGGGTGAGTTCGTTGGCCGCGCGCCCGTGGTCCCCCGGTCCGTAGCCGGTGCCGGTGTCCCAGTACCCGTAGTGGAAGGGGAGGAAGAGGACTCCGTCGCGGATGCCGGCGACACGGAGTCTGGCCCGCACGCTGCCCCGCGGCGTGGTCACCTCCACGAGATCCCCCTCGGCCAGTTCGTGCACGGCCGCGTCGTGCGCGGAGCACTCCACCCAGACCTCCGGTGCGGCCGCCTGCAGTTGGGGAACGCGCGCGGTCTTGGTGCGGGTGTGGAAGTGGAACAGGGTCCGGCCGGTGGTCAGGGCGAAGGGGTAGTCGCGGCTCGGCTTCTCGTACGGAGGCTGGTAGGCGGCGGCCTTGACGACGGCCTTGCCCGCGGGGTTCATCGCCCGGTACTCGGCGGGTTCCAGGGGTGCACCGGTGATCAGGTCGCGGCCGTAGCTCTCGCAGTACGCGGGGTCGCTCATGAACGCGCCGCCTGCGTAGAGGCGTTCGGTTCCCTCGGGTCGGCCGTCGTCGCAGGGCCACTGGATGCCGCCGCGTTCGCGCAGCTTGGCGTAGCTGATTCCGGTGTAGTCGCAGGGCCTTCCGCGGCTGCACTCCTTCCACGCCTCGAACGCGGACTCCGGGTCGGTCCACTTCACCAGGGGCTCGCCGTCCTTGTCGGACAGTTCGAGCCGCCGCGCGTAGTCAAGGAAGATGTCCAGGTCGGGCCGGGCGTCGCCGGGCGGCTCGACGGCCTTCTCCGACAGGTGAACCGTACGGTCCGCGTTCGTGAACGTGCCGGTCTTCTCTCCCCAGGTGGCGGCCGGCAGCACCACGTCGGCCAGGTGGGCGGTCTCCGTGAGGAAGATGTCCTGCACGACCAGGAAGAGGCGCTCCTGGGACAACAGGGAGCGCACGCGCCGCAGTTCCGGCAGGGAGACCGCGGGGTTGGTGCCGCTCACCCACAACATGCGGATCGATC
Organism: Streptomyces sp. NPDC026417; assembly: GCF_055567695.1. Lineage (NCBI taxonomy): Bacteria > Bacillati > Actinomycetota > Actinomycetes > Kitasatosporales > Streptomycetaceae > Streptomyces > Streptomyces sp. NPDC026417. Next base: position 269,777 of record NZ_JBVHPY010000003.1, on the reverse strand, counting down.
CGTCCTCCACGTACCGCATCATCTGCATGGCGTGCGTGGGGGCCCGTAGTGCGGAATCTGGAGGGTCTCGACGTTCCAGAGCCGGGCGAGTTCCCGGACGTGAGCGTCGTTGGCCCAGTTGCGGAAGCCCGGCAGGTCGCCGTTCGCCCCGCATTCGCGGGTGTTCTGGGCGGTGGGCTGGCCGTTCATCTGCAGGACGCCGCAGCCGGGTTCGCCGAGCATGCCGCGGACCAGGTGCAGATTGTTGACCTGGACGGCGGCGGCGGTGGCCTGGTGCGACTGGTAGAACCCCTGCAGCACGGTGGACAGCAGCCGGCGGGCACCACCGAGGATGCGGGCCGCCTCCCGGATCTGCGCCGCCGGTACGCCGCAGATCTCCGCGGTGCGCTCGGGCGGGTACTCCTTGACGCGCCGGCTGAGTTCCTCGAAGCCGACGACGTGCGCGTCGATGTAGGCGTGATCGATGTGGTTGTTGCCGATGATCTCGTGCAGCAGACCGTTCATCAGGGCCACGTTGGTCCCCGGGAGCGGCGCGAGATGGACGGTGGCGGCCCGGGCGACCGGTGTCGTCCGGGGGTCGACGCAGATCACCGCGGGCGGCCGGGGGCCGGCGAGCCGATCCAGGATGCGCGTCCAGAGGACGCTCTGGGTCTCCGCCATGTTGTGGCCGAACAGGGCGATGACGTCGGCGTGGTCGATGTCGGTGTACGAGCCCGGCTGCCCGTCGCAGGCGAACGACTCCTTCAGCGCCGCCGCGGCCGTCGCCGTGCACAGCCGGGTGTTGCCGTCCAGATGGTTCGTGCCGATGCCCGCCCTGGCGACGACCCCGAGGGTGTAGTACTCCTCGGCGAACAACTGGCCGGTGGTGTAGAAGCCGATGGCGCTCGGCCCCTGTTCGTCCAGCAGCTCCCGGGTGCGATCCACGATCCGGTTCATCGCGGTGTCCCAGTCGCACGGGACGAGACGGCCGTCCTCACGGATCAGCGGACGGGTCAGCCGGTCGGCCGAGGCGTTGGCCTGCCATCCGAACAGGTCCTTGGGGCCCAGCCGGCCGCGGTTGACGCGGTCCTGCGCCCGGCCCCGGACGCCGACCATGCGCCCGTCCTTGACCGCGATGTCCATGGCGTCGCCGTTGGAGTGCAGGAGGGACGCCGAGGGCACCCACCGGTCGACCTGGTCGGCCGTGACGCCGTCGGCCAGGAAGGTGTCCACCCGCACGGGCCACGTCTCGCCGGCCCCATAGGGGGTGCGGGTCCCCCACGGTTCGGCAATCCGGTCCTTGCGCCCCACGAAGACCACCTTCTCCGTTCACTGCGGGAGCCCGTCGAATCCCGGCGGAGGTTGAACCAGTTCCCCGTTGCCGTCACGGTGAACGTCCCCGTGCCGCGGCCGGCCCGGCCCATCATGCACAGCGGCGCACGCGGGCCGCGGTCGAACACGCAGGAGCCCGGCCGCGCTCGCCCGCATCGCCCACGCCGGGCGGCGCCCGTGATCCGTGACGGGCCCGGTTCCCGGACCGCGCGGGTGATGGCCCGCGGACCGAGGCCGCCGGGGTTCCCGGACGCCCGCGTCAGCACGCCGGACGCCCACCCGGCCGGCGCTCCGTCCGGTCCGGCGTCACGTCTTCCCGGCAGGCTCTCCCGCCTCCGGAATGCGGAAACAGGCGGTGACCGTCTTGCCGTTGGGGCAGCGGCGCGCCTGCCACGTGTCCGCGAGGGCGTCGACCAGGAACATGCCCCGCCCGCCCAGGCTCTCCGTGTTCATCGGCCGGGGTTCCGGCAGCGTGGTGGAGGAGTCGTGCACGCTCACGTGCAGGCACTCGGTGTCCCACGTCAGCAACAGCTGTGCGCTGCTGTGCGCGTGCACATGAGCGTTGGTCACCAGCTCCGAGACCGTCAGCAGGACGGCGTCCGTGGTCTCGGGCGCCGTCGTGGTCCACCCGAGAGCGTCCAGGTGCTCGCGGGCCCACTGCCGGGCCTCGTTGACGCCGCGGGAGAGGGGCATGGAACGCGCCCAGCCCACAGCCTTCATCGACGAACCGCTCATGGTCATCCTTTCGCACGTGCCGAGCCCCGTTTCGCAGCGTCTACCCCCATCCGCGGCTTCAGTGCCCGACCGGCGAACACTAGGAACACAACGATCAGGAGCATGGCCGTGCGGTCCCGCCGCTCCCTGGCATCTGCGCGCGGCGCAACGGTGCGCCCACGGGACAAGGAGCCGCGCCTTGCACAGGTCGAGAAGAACGGCACACCCCGCCGCACGGTCCGGGGCCGGCGGACGCCGCGGCGCGCGGGCGGCCGCCCGGCCGGCCGGCCGGCCTGACGGTCGCCGCGACGACCGCCGCTCAGGAGAGGCGCTGGAGCCGGGTCGAGGGTGTCGGGATCGCCCCCTGAGGTGCGCGGGGGGCGGGTGGACCAGCGGGGTGTCTGCGAAGATGTGCCACATGGACGTGTGGAGCGGAAACCGCGTGCGAGGAACCGGCGGACGTCGGGTCACCGCACGGCTCCGGGCCGCCCGGCGGGACGCCGGGCCGGGACTCGACCCGCGCCGGCCGTCCGCCCCGGGCGCGGGGGCCCGCCGTCCACCACCCGGAGCCACCGCCGCCGAGATCCCCGCCGTCTCCGGCGCCCTCCGATGATGTGCGAGGAGGCCGGCCGGGACCCGGACGGGGAAGGCGCACGGGACGAGGACCGGGCTCTGTTCTCCGCGCTCCTCGAGGACAGCGCGGAGGACCTCTACGAGAACGCGCCGTGCGGCTACCTCTCCACCCTTCTGGACGGCCAGATCGCCAAGGTCAACGGCACCCTGCTGAACTGGCTCGGCTACGACCGGCGCGAGCTGGTGGGCCACAAGCGGTTCTCCGACCTGCTCACCGTGGGCGGCCGCCTCTACCACGAGACCCATTTCGCCCCGCTGCTGCGGATGCAGGGAGAGGTCAGCGGCATCGCGCTGGAACTCAAGGCCGCGGACGGCAGCCGGCTGCCGGTGCTGGTGACCTCGACCGTGAAAACGGGCGGCGACGGGCATCCGGTGCTGATCCGCACCACCGTCTTCGACGCCCGTGACCGTCGCGCCTACGAGACGGAGCTGCTGCGTGCCCGTCAGGAGTCCGAGCGGGAGCGGGAGCGGCTCAAGCGCCTGAACGACACCCTGCAGCGGACGCTGCTGCCGCCCACCCTGGCGGACGTGCCCGGCCTGGACGTCGCCGCGTACTACCACATCGCCTCCACGGACGAGGTGGGCGGCGACTTCTACGACCTGTTCCCGCTCGGCTCCGGCACCTGGGGGCTGTTCCTCGGCGACGTGTGCGGGAAGGGCGCCGCCGCCGCGGCCGTGACCTCCCTGGCCCGCTACACCCTGCGTGCCGCGGCGGTCTACGACCCGGACCCGGCCGCGGTGCTCCGCAACCTCAACACCGTCCTCAACCACGAATACCAGGGCCCGGACCCGCGCTTCTGCACGGTCATCCTCGGGCTGCTGACCCCCGACGGGGACCAGGACGGCTTCCGAATCACCCTGGCGAGCGGCGGGCACCCGCCGGCCCTGCTGATGCGTGCCGACGGCAGCACCGACTACCTGCCGACCCCGGGAGGACAGCTGATCGGTGTGCTGCCCGACGCGTACATCAGCACCACGTCGCTGCGTCTGGACCGGGGCGACACGCTGCTCCTGTACACCGACGGTCTCACCGAGGCGCACACCGCCGCGGCGGGCGACCGGTACGGCGACGACGCCCTCCTCGAGTTCGCCGCCGCCCTCGCGCCCACCACGGCGTCGAACGCCGTCGCGGCGATCCGCGAACTGCTCGACACCTTCGGTACGGGTGTGGACGACGACACCGCCGTTCTGGCGATCAACGTGCCCCGGCAGAACGGTGACGGCCGCCCGTGAGGGCGCGGGTCTGCCTCACCAGGTGACGGGCAGGGCCCGTGGACCGCGGATCATGGTGCGGCGCGGTCATCCGGTGAGCACGCCCAGCCCCTGCTTGACCTGGCGCGTCAGGTCGTCGGCGAGGACCTCCGGAACGCCCTTCTCGACGCCGTCCAGTGCCTGGGCGGCGACGGCCGCCGGAGCGGTCTTCTGCGCCGGGTCGACGTGCGCGGCCATGTCGGTGTCCATGTACCCGACGTGGAGTGCGGTGACCTGGATGCCGCGCGGGGCCAGCTCCTCGCGTACCGAGTCGGTGAGGGACCAGGCCGCGGCCTTGCCTGCGCTGTAGGCACCGAGGCCGGCGGGGTGCAGCCACGACAGGACCGAGAGAACGTTGAGGATCGCACCGCCGCCGTTGGCCTCGATGACGGGGGCGAAGGCGCGGGTGGCCCGCAGGGTGCCGAAGTAGTGGGTCTCCATCTCCAGCCGCACCGACTCCCAGTCCCCGGAGACGAGCGGCGTCTGGGTGGAGATGCCGGCGTTGTTCACCAGGAGGGTCGCGTCGGACGCCGCGCGGGCCGCCTCCCGGACGGACGCGGTGTCGGTGATGTCCAGGCGCAGCGGGATCGCGCCGGGCAGGTCGACCGTCTCGGGGCGGCGGGCGGCCGCGTAGACCTTGGCGCCGCGCGCGAGCAGCTGCTCCGCGACATGGCGTCCCAGGCCCCGGTTGGCTCCGGTGACGACGGCGACGGCGTTGTTCAGGTCCATGGTGCTGTCCCTTCGGACGGTACGGGGCGGCCCGGTCGGCCGCTCCCGCCTTTTAGATTACCTTCATAATCTAAAAACGGAAGGGAGAGCCGTAAGATAGATGTCACTCAGCATCCATGCGTGGGAGGTGGCCCATGGGCCGCGTATCGAAGGACCAGGCGCGCGAGAACCGCCGACGGGTCGTCGCCAACGCCTCGCGGCTCTTCCGGGAGCAGGGCACCGACGGCGTGAGCGTCGCCGACCTCATGAAGGCGTCGGGCCTCACCCACGGAGGCTTCTACAAGCAGTTCGCCTCGAAGGAGGCCCTGGTCGACGAGGCCACGGCGCACGCCTTCACGACCCTCGAAGAACGGCTGCACGACGCCGTGCGAGCCCACGAGGGCGATCCGTCGGCCGCCCGCGGCGACCTGATCGACTACTACCTCTCCCCCGGCCACCGGGACGACACGGCCGGCGGCTGCCCGACCGCGGCCCTGGCGGCGGACATGTCCCGCAGCGCACCGGACGGCGCCGCGCACGAGACCTACACCGAGGGGGTGCGCCGGTTCGCCGCATGGCTGTCGACCGCCGACGACGACGGCCTCGCCGACCTCAGCACCCTGGTGGGCGCCCTCGTGCTCGCCCGCGCCGTCAAGGGCGACCCGCTCTCCGACGAGATCCTGGAGGCCGCCCGCGCGCGGCTGACGTCCTGACGGCTCCGCCCGGCGCACGTGCCGCATCCACCCGATCGTCCGAGTGGATGCGACGCGCACACGGTACGGATGAGACGTGCAGACCTTTCTCCCCCACCCTGACTTCACCGCGTCGGCCGCGGTCCTCGACCTGCGCCGGCTGGGCAAGCAGCGCGTCGAGGCGCTCCAGGTACTGCGCGGGCTGACCGTGCCCGGCTACGGGTGGCGCCACCATCCCGCGGTGCGCATGTGGCACGGCTACGAGGAGGCGTTGGTGCGCTACGGCCTTGAGGTCTGCGGGGTGTGGACGGCCCTGGGACGCGGTGACACATGCGCCGCCTCCCTGGTCGGCGAGCTGTCCGGACTCCGTCCGGGCCTCCCCGTGCGCCCACAGGACCGACTCGCCGACGACGGCGAACTGCCGCCCTGGCTGGGCGATCCCGACTTCCACCGGAGCCACAGGTCGGCTCTGGTACGCAAGGATCCGGAGTTTTACACGCCCCGCTTCCCGGGCGTCCCGGACGACCTGCCGTACGTCTGGCCCGTCTCCGACCGGCCGTCCCTCACTTCTCGGGATCGTGGCCCCAGTTCATGAGGGAATAGCGCCACGGCGTGTCCGTGACCTCGCCTCTCGGCCGCTGCTCGCGGTGCCGGTGGACATAGCCGACCACCTTGCGCATGTGCGCGACGTCGTCGTCCGTCAGGTCCGATTTCCTCGCCCGCAGCAGGCCGACGATCCGGCGCCCCGAGGCGTGCCCGACACTCTCGCCGCCGTCCTTCTGCCCGACGCTCCTGGACTCGTCGGTCTCCAGCCACTTCTCCAGCTCGCCCGGAGTCATGTTCACGGCCTCGTCGAACTCCGCGAGCACCTTGTCGCGGTCGCCGTCCTCCGCTCCGCTCACGCACCCTTGCCCTTCTTGTGCAGCGACCCGGGCTTGTGCACGGCCGACCGCCCCGACTTGTCGCTCTCCACCTCGTACTGCGGGTCCTCGGCCGAGGCGTCGACCGTTCGGCCGGCCGCTTCCGTGCGCCGCGTGATCTTCTTCTTCACCTTCCCGGGCACGGTCTGCCCGTGGCTGCGCCAGGTGACCTCGTCGCCCTTGGAAAGCTTCTTGTCCTTCGCCATGGCCGTCCTTCGTCGCTCGGGGACACTGCCTTCCCAGCATCGGAGCCCTGACGGCGGGTCGCATCCCGGCCCATCCCCGGCGACGCCCGGACCGGATGGAAGTTACCTAGAGGTATCTAGTGACTTAACACGCAAGTAACAGTAGAACCTGTTCTCACTCATCGAGAGTGAGGAACCTCACATGAGCCACACTACCGTGCAGGACAACGATCCCAGGGGTGTTTCGCGTCGTAGATTCATCGCTGGAACAGGTTCTATTTTTGGCGTAGTGGCGGTTGCCGGCCACGCCGCGGCAGTAGCGGCGCCGTCGGCTGCCGCGGCCGGTCCCATCGCTCCGGGAGCCCATGTCCCGGCGCTCGTGATCGGCACCGGGTACGGCGGCTCCGTCGCCGCACTCCGGCTCGCCCAGGCAGGCGTCGACGTCCACATGATCGAGATGGGCATGGCCTGGGACACCCCCGGCCCGGACGGCAAGATCTTCGCCAACACCACCAGCCCCGACCAGCGTTCGTACTGGCTCCGCACCAGGACCAAGCAGCCCCTGAGCAACTTCCTGGGCTTCCCGATCGACAAGGACATCCCCCGCTACACCGGCATCCTGGACGCCGAGGAGATGGGCGGGATCATCGTGTACCAGGGCCGCGGGGTCGGCGGCGGCTCACTGGTCAACGGCGGGATGGCGGTGACCCCCAGGCGCGAGAACTTCGGCGCCGTCCTCCCGTCGGTCGACGCCGAGGAGATGTACGCCACCTACTACCCGCGCGCCAATGCGGGCCTCGGGGTCGCCACCGTGAACCCGACATGGTTCGAGACCGCCGAGTGCTACCAGTACGCCCGGGTCGGCCGCAAGCACGCACAGCGCAGCGGCTTCCCGTTCGTGTTCGTGCCGGACGTGTACGACTGGGGCTACATGGAGCAGGAGGCGGCGGGCACCGTGCCCAGGTCGGCACTGGCCGGCGAGATCCTCTACGGCAACAACTGCGGCAAGAAGTCACTCCAGAAGACCTACCTCGCCCGGGCCAGGGCCACCGGAAGGGTCACCATCTCCGCCCTGCACAAGGTCACTTCGGTCTCCCCGGCCACCGGCGGCGGCTACACGGTCGTCATCGACCAGATCGACACCGGCGGCAGCACCACGGCCACCAAGACGGTGACCGCAGACCGGGTGTTCTTCGCCGCCGGCAGCGTCGGGACCAGCAAACTCCTGGTACGGCTGAAGGCCACCGGGGCGCTGCCCGGCCTCAACAGCGAGGTCGGCAAGGGGTGGGGCGACAACGGCAACGTCATGTGCGGGCGCGCCAACCACCTCTGGGACCCGACCGGCAAACTCCAGTCGAGCATCCCCTGCGGCGGCATCGACAACTGGGCGGCCGGCGGCGCGTTCGCGGAGGTCGCCCCCCTGCCCACCGGCATCGAGACGTACGCCTCGTTCTATCTCTCGATCACCAAGAACCCGAACCGCGCCCAGTTCACGTACAACGCGGCTTCGGGCAAGGTCGAGCTGAACTGGCAGACCGCCTGGAAGCAGCCGTCCATCGACATGGCCAAGACGATCTTCGACAAGATCAACGCGAAGGAAGGCACGATCTACCGGACCGACCTCTTCGGCACCTACAAGATCTGGGGCGACCACCTCACGTACCACCCGCTCGGCGGCGCGGTGCTCGGCAAAGCCACCGACAACTACGGGCGCCTGCACGGGTATCCCGGCCTGTACGTCATCGACGGCGCGCTGATCCCCGGCAACACCAGCGTCAATCCGTTCGTCACGATCACCGCTCTGGCCGAACGCAACATAGAGAAGATCGTCGCCACCGACCTGTGACGGCGACCCTGGGCCGGATCCCCGGACCGGTCCGGCTCAGTGGGTGGGCAGGACGCACACGGCGTCGAGGCCCAGCACATGGTTGAGCCGGCCGAACGCCAGCCAGGAGCCGATGCTCATGCTCAACTCCACGATCTCCCGCTGGCTGTACTGCGCGGTCATCCGCGACCAGAACTCGTCGTCGAGACCGTGGTGATCCAGGGCGTACCGCTCGGCGTACTCCGCGGCCAACCGCGTGCGGTCGTCGAACGCGTCGGTGGTACGCCACTGGACCACCGCCTCGGCGAATTCCCCCTCGACCTTCCGGCCCTCCCGCTCGGTGCGCCAGTCGAGGCAGAAGAGGCAGCCGTTGATCTGCGCGATGCGCAGTCGTGCCGCCTCGAACTCCCGTAGCCCCAGTGTCGTGTGCTCGTACACGGAGAGGGAGAAGTTGGCGGCGGCCATACCGATGCCGGGGACCATCTCGCCCCACACGTAGCCGATCGGTTCCTGGCCCTCGGGGATGTCGATCCGCATGGTCATTTCCTTCCGAGTCGGCCGACTGCGGGGCGCAGCGGGACGTCGAGCGCGTCGTAGAGGCCCGGTTCCGCCTCCACGAGCCAGTCGATGGCGCCCACGAGGCGGCCGACCGCGGTGGCGTTGCCGCCCGCGGACCGGTTCTCCCCCTCGTCGGTGGCCTCGACGGTGACCTCGATCCGGGGACGGCCCTCGATGATCACGCGGTGGGCGCCGTCGCCGTCGGGGGGCGTCGGCCAGTCCGGCGCGCACGACGGATGGATGCGGGTGACGTGCTCGATGACGATGCGCGGCTCACCGCCGACGATGCCCTGCACCTCGAAGCGCACCGCCCCCTGGGTGCCGGCCTCGAAGACGCCCATCGTGCGGGTGGCGACCGTGGTGTCGAGGGCGCGGCGGTCCATGGTCTCGCGGATGTCGTCCAGTTCGACGCCCAGCGCCCTGGCCATCAGCCTGATCTGGCCGCCCCACACCATGGTGGGGACCGTGGGCGCCAGCATCAGGGGTTCGTAGTCCATCGGCCGGCCCATGCCGACGAGGTTCCGGACGGACTCCTCCTGCTCGTACGTGGAGTAGTCGAAGATCTCCTGGCAGCGCACGGCGTCGACGACGGTCCCGAGACCGCTGATCAGCAGGGGCAGTACATCGTTGCCCCATCCGGGGTCGACCCCCGAGGCGAACAGCGATCCGCCGCCCTGCGCGACGGCCGCCAGCACCGGGTCACGGAACTCGGGCGGGGCGCTGCGCTGGTCGTAGAGCGGATACAGCGCGGGAGTGACGACCACGGCCCCGGCCCCGATCGCCCTGGTGATGTCGGCGAGGGCGTCGTCCGGCCGGAGGTCGCCGGACGCGGCGTACACCACCGCGCGCGGCGCGGCGGCGAGGACGGCGCCGATGTCGTCGGTCGCCTCGACGCCCAGACGCTGACCGAGGCCGCCCAACTCGCCCGCGTCGCGCCCGACCTTGCCGGGGTCGTGGACGAGCACCGCCGCGAGTGTCAGCGCCGGGTGGGCCTCGACGGCGCGGATGGCCGCGCGGCCGACGTTGCCGGTACCCCATACGACCGTGGGAATCATGCGGCGGAGGGTAGCGAGAGGACCCGAAGGTTCATAGGGCCGTGAACGGACCGATGTCCCCTGGGGTCGACTCGCCGCCTGTCCGCCGCCGTTGAAGCCGCGTCACGGCTCCCGCGGTCGTCCTCAGTCGGTGTCGTCGGCGCAGTGCACGGGGACACGCTGGACCAGATTGTTCGCGAACCCTCCCCGGTTCCAGGGCTGTTGCAGGGGCTGGGTGTGCCCCTCGGCGTCGGTGGCGCGGGCGCTGAGCACATGACGGCCCGGTGCGGCCGTCCAGTCGAAGTGCCAGCCGCGCCAGGCCCAGGGGTGGCCGGAGTCGGGGGCGAGCTCGGCCTCGTACCACGAACGCCCCTCGTCCGGGCTCACCTCCACAGAGGTCACCGGGGCGCGTCCGGACCACGCGCGTCCCGCCAGCCGCACCACGCCGGGCCGGACCACCCGCGACCGTGACATGAAGTCCGGGAAGCCCGGAGGGATCAGCAGGGCCCGGGGAGCGATACGGGTGACCGGCTCGCCCTCGTCCCCCGCCTCCTGCCGCAGCCGGTAGGCCACCGCCTGCTGGAAGCCGGTGAACGGGGTGTCCGTGACGGTGATGTCGCGAAGCCACTTCACATGTGCCATGCCGTACCAGCCCGGCACCACCAGTCGCACCGGGTGGCCGTGCTGGGGCGGCAGCGCCGCGCCGTTCATCTCGTAGGCGACCAGCACCTCCGGATCGCGTCCGGTCGCCACGTCGAGAGGCAGGGCGCGCTGGTAGTCCTGTTCCACCCCGCGCTCGATCCCGTGGTCGGCGCCGGTGAAGACCACGTCCGCGCCGGCCGGGTCCACGCCCGCCTCGGCGAGCAGGAGCCGCAGGGGCACGCCGGTCCAGTCCGCGGTCCCGGCCGCCTCGACCAGCCAGGGCTGGCTCACGGGCCTCGGCGTCAGCAGGGCCCGGCCGTTGCCCGCGCACTCCATGGTCACCCTCTCGGTGACCGCGGGGAACGCCTGCAGGTCCGCCACCGAGAGCCGGAGCGGCCGGCGGACCCGGCCGCCGACGCTGAGCTCCCAGGTGCCGGCCTCGGCGTACGGGATGTCGTAGTGGGTCAGCACGTAGTGCAGCCCCGGCGGGGTGACGTCGTAGCGCAGCGCCTCCAGCGGCAGGCCGTGGTTGCGGGCGGCGAGGGCCAGCTCCTCCTGGCTGATGCCCTCGTCCGGTCCCGCGAGCCGTGCGGGAGCACTGACCTCACCCATGAGTCGATTCATGCGGGCATTGTCCGCCCCACGCCCGGCACGGCACCAGCGGTCCCGGCGATCGGGCCGCCCGCGGCGGCCACCGGCCCGGTCCCCATGGCGTCCGGACCGGTGGCGGCCGGGGGCTACCGGACCGCGTACATGCGGATGACGGCCGTCTCGGGCTCGGACCTGGCGAGTCCCACGAACACGGTCTCCGCGAGCCAGCGGTGGGGCGGTGCGTCGGTGCGGAAGACCGGCGACGTCCGGTAGTAGATCCCGGCGGTGCTGACCCGCAGCCCCTCGTCGTCCTGGTCCGGGCTGTCCGCGTCCTCCCGGTAGTAGCCGCGGTTCACGACGTCGATGACGGCACCGTCGTCGGCCTGGATCAGATAGCGCGCGTCGAGTTCGCAGACCCGGCCGCGCAGGCTGCTCCAGTCGCCGCCGCCGGCCAGCACCTTCCCGCGCAGCAGGGGGCCTTCGACGGTGCCGCCGACGATCGGGGTGAACTCGGTGATCTCTCCGTCGCCGTGGCCGATGTGCAGGGACTCCTCCAGGTGCGCCCGGATCTCGAAGGCGTACGTCAGGGTGGGGGCGAAGGGCATGGCGGAACTCCGTTTCATGGTGTGGCCGGCCGGCGGCGCGGTGTCCAGCCGCGCCGGGGTACGGAATCGACGAGCTGACGGGTGTAGGGATCCCGGGGCTGTTCCAGGACGACGGACGTGGGGCCGCGCTCGACGACCCGTCCCCGGTGCATGACCACGACGTCGTCGCAGACGTGCCGCACGATGCCGAGGTCGTGGGTGATGAACAGGTAGGCCACGGCGGTCCGTTCGCGGATCTCGCCCAGCAGGGTGACGATCTGGGCCTGCACGGAGACGTCGAGCGCGGCCACCGCCTCGTCCAGCACCAGGACGCGGGGCCGGACGGCGAGGGCGCGGGCGATGGCGACCCGCTGGCGCTGTCCCCCGGACAGCGCCCGGGGCAGCGACCGCGCCTGCCGGGTGTCGAGTCCGACCTGGTCGAGCAGCTCCGCCGTCCGGTCGGCGAGCGCCGTTCCGCGCAGGCCGGTGTGGAGGGCGAGGACCTCGCCGATGCAGTCCCCGACCCGCTGATGCCGGTCGAGCGAGGCGTAGGGGTCCTGGAAGACCATCTGCACGTCCCGGGCGAAGCGTCGCCGTTCGTCCGCGCGCGCCCGGCGGCCGGGCGGCTGCCGGCCGCTCCAGCGCAGGGTGCCCGAGGTGGGCTCCTCCAGCCCGGCGACCATGCGGGCGGTGGTGGTCTTGCCCGAGCCGGACTCCCCGACCACGGCCAGGGAGGCGCCCGCTTCGAGCGTGAGTCCGACGCCGTCGACCGCGACGAAGTCACCGAACGTCTTGCGCAGGCCGACCGCTTCGAGCACCGGGGCTGCGGCGGATGCGGTCATCTCGCGCTCCTGTCCGTGCCGTTGGTGACGGCCTGCGGGTGAGGGGGGAAGTGGCAGGCGGCCGAGCCGTCGCCCGCGGGCTCCGGCCCGGGACGCAGCACCTCGCACCTGTCCTGCGCGTAGGAGCAGCGGGGAGCGAAGGCGCAGCCGGGTCCGGCCTCGAAGGCGGAGAGCGGCCGCCCCCTGATCGCCCGCAGCGGTGGGGCGTCGGGCCCGGGGTCGGGGCGGGACGCCAGCAGGGCGCGCGTGTACGGGTGGCGGGCGCCGTCGTGCAGCCGCGCGGCCGGCAACTCCTCGACGACCGAGCCGGCGTACATGACGGCGATGCGGTCGCAGACGGCCGAGGCCAGAGCGAGGTCATGGGTGATGAAGAGCATCGCGAGCCCCCGCTGCGCGCGGGCCTCGTCGATGACGGCCATGACCTCGGCCTGGGTGGTGACGTCCAGGGCGGTGGTGGGTTCGTCCGCGAGCAGCAGCCGGGGCTCCCCGATCAGCGCGGCGGCGATCATCACACGTTGCAGCAGTCCGCCGGAGAGCTCGGCCGGGCGCTGGCGCAGCCGCCGCGGCGCGTCGGCGATGCCCACGTCGCGCAGGAGCGCCGTGGCCCGCCTCTCGGCCGCGGCACGGCGTACTCCGCGGGTGGTGGTCAGGCCTTCGGTGACGAAGTCTCCGATGGTGCGCAGCGGGTTGATGTGGGCCCGGGGGTCCTGGAAGATCATCGCGATCTCCCTGCTGCGCAGCCTGCGCAGCGCGGCCGGGTCCATGGCGGTGACCGGCGCCCCGTCGAACCGGACCTCGCCGCCGACGCAGGCGCCGGGCGGCAGCAGCCTCAGCACCGAGCGGGCGGTGAGCGACTTTCCGGAGCCGGACTCCCCCACCAGGCCCACGGCGCCGCCGGGCGGCACGCTCAGGTCCACGCGGTGGATGACGGTGTGCCGTTCACCTCCGACCGGGAGGGTGATGTGCAGGTGGTCGAAGTGCAGCAGCGGGGTCTCGGGGCTCATCGGTCCTCCCCCAGGAGTCGTCGGGACAGTCCGCCGCCGAGCAGGTTGCAGGCGACGACGAAGACGACGATCGCGAGACCCGCGTACAGCGACTGTTCCGGTCGCCCGGCCATGATTCCGGCGGAGCCGTTCGCGACCATGAGGCCCCACTCGGCGGTGGGCGGCTGGGTGCCGAGGCCGACGAACGAGAACGCGGCGACGTCGAGCATGGTGTAGCCGAAGGAGGTGGTCGCCTGCACCAGCACGAGCGGCAGGAGGTTGGGCAGCAGGTGCCGCAGGCAGATCCTGCGTCCGGACATGCCGAGCATGTCGAGTGCGGAGATGTACGGCAGGGAGCGTTCGCGCACGGCGGCGCTGCGTACGACGCGGGCGATGTAGGGCAGGTAGGCGAGGGAGAGGGTGACCACCGCGATGTCCAGTCCGGCGCCGAAGACGGCCGCTCCGACGACCGCCAGGACGAGTCCGGGGAAGCCGAAGACGACGTCCAGCGCGCCGGAGACGAGCCGGTCGTACCAGCCGCCGAGCCAGGCGGCGGTCACCGCGAGGCCGGTACCGGTGACGCCGGCGATCACGGTGACCAGGGCCGGGGCGAGCAGGCTGGGCCGCGCCCCGAACAGGAGCCGGGACAGGATGTCGCGGCCGGTGTCGTCCGTGCCGAGCCAGTGCGCGGCGGAGCTGCCTCGAGAGACGGCCAGTGGGTCCACGGCGTCGGGGTCGTACGGGGCGAGGAGCGGGGCGAGAACGGCGGCCAGCACCACGCAGGCGACCACGGTCCCGGCGGTGATCACCACGCCGCGGCCCCGGGCGAGCCCGCGGAGGCGGCCGAACGTGGTGCGGCCGCGCGTCAGGGAGGCCGGTTGACAGGTGCTCACAGGCTGCCTCCGACCGGAACGCGGTGGTCCAGGGCGGCGGTGACCAGGTCCACGACGGTGTTGAGGACGACGAAGAGGACCACCGTGATCAAGGCGACGGCCTGCACCACGGCCAGGTCCTGCTTGGCGGCGCTCTGGATCAGCAGGGCGCCGACACCGTTGATGCCGAAGGCCTGTTCCACGATCGAGGAGCCCGCGATCAGCCCCGCGACCGCCACGCCGGAGACGGAGGTGATCGGCCCGGAGGCATTGCGCAGGATGTGCTTGCGGACGATGAAGCGTTCGCCGATGCCCCGGCTCCGGGCGGTCTGCACGTGCTCGGAGGCGAGTTCGGCGCGGACCGCGGAGCGGGTGACCTGGGCGACGTAGGCGAGCCAGGAGGCGGCGAGCGCCACGGCCGGCAGGGTGAGGTGTTCGATGCGGTCCGTGAAGCCGGTGCCGGCCCCGTAGGCCGGGAACCAGGCCAGCCGTACCGCCAGCCACCAGATCAGCAGCACCGACAGGACGAAGGTCGGGATGGCCATGAGGGTGGTGGCGGCCGTCGTCACCACCGTGTCGACCCAGCGCCCGCGCAGGGCGGCCAGGGTGCCGGCCGCGACGCCGAGGGTGACGATGAGTACGGCCGCGTAGGCGATGAGCAGGGCGGTGTTCCCGGCGCGGTCGGCCAGCAGACGGCCGACGGAGTCCTTGTAGCTGAGGGACTGTCCGGCGTCGCCGTGCAGCATGCCGGTCAGCCAGCGCCCGTAGCTCTGCAGGAAGGGGTCGTCGAGGTGGTACTGGCGGTGGATCTCGGCCAGCAGCCGCTCGCTGGGCGGCTTTCCCCCTCCCACCAGCAGGGTGGCGGGGTCGCCCGGGGACAGGAACAGCGCACCGTAGATGCCGATGCTGGCGACGAGCAGGGTCACCGCCAGCGTGGCGGCGCGGCGGGCGATGTAGCGGGCGATCACGAGGTGCCCTTGCCGGTGCCGCCGAGGTGGGCCGCCCACGGCATGCTGATGTACGCGAAGGACGAAGGGGCGCCGCTGAGCCGCTTGTTGAGGAACATGCGCTCGTAGGGGGACGCGATGGGCAGGACGGGAAGGTCCTTGCCGTACAGCGCCTGGGCCCGGGTGAAGAGTTCCGCCGACGCGTCGGGGTCGAGGGTGGCCTGCGCCTGCCCGAGCAGTGAAGTGACCTTCTTGTTGCGGTACTCGGTCCAGTTGAAGAGGGACGTCGGTGACGTCATCAACTGGGCGTAGGAGAGCGGGTCGGGAATCTCGACGTAGCCGAGGACCATGGTCGCGTCCAGGCCCTTGCGCAGGGAGGGGTCGTAGAAGAGTCCCGACATCTGGGTCGGCTGCAGCTGCTTGATGACGAGGTCGAGTCCGATCCGCTTGGCGCCCGCCTGCAGGAACGTGAGGGTCTGCAGGGACTGCTGGTCGCCGGCCGCCGTGGCGACGGCGATGGTGCGCTGCTTCGGGTCGGCCTGCCGGACCAGCTTCCTGGCCCGGCTCACGTCGACGTCGGGGGCAGCGGGCAGGTCGTCGTACGCCTCGGCGTAGACGTCCGCGGCCTCGCTCTTCTTCCACACCAGCGGCGGGATGAAGGTCTTCAGCTTCTGGGCCGCGCCGTTGTAGACGTTCTCGACGAGCGCGTCCCGGTCCATGACCAGGGACAGCGCCTGCACGATCCGGTGGTCGGCGAGCGGTGAGTCGGGGCTGGTGGCGGTGATGTAGTTGCTCTGGGCGGAGGGGCCGTAGTACACGGTGCCCGCGGCGGAGGACCCGAGGGTCTTGGCGGCGGTGGAGCCGATCTCGTAGCTGCCGTCGATCTGTCCGGAGAGCAGGGCGCCGGTCAGGGTGCTGCCGTCGGTGATGAACTTGAAGGCCAGGGTCTTGATCTTCGGCTTCAGGGAGGCGTCCCAGTAGTCCGGGTTGCGCGTGGCGGTGATGGACTCGCCCGGCTTCCAGTCCGTCAGCTCGAAGGGCCCGGTGCACATCAGCCCGCCCCTGGCGGTTCCGTAGGAGCGTCCCGCCTTCTTCATGAACGCGGCTTCGCTCACCGCGCCGAAGCCGTTGACCAGGGATTTCAGGAAGAGTTCGTCGGGTGTGCCGAAGCGGACGGTCACCTGGTGCCGGCCGCTGGCGGTGATGCTCTTCACGTGGGCCAGGAGGGTGGCGTTGACGCTCTGGGTGGCGGGGTCCTTCTGGCGCAGCAGGCTCGCGACCACGTCGTCCGCGGTCATCGGATGGCCGTTCCAGAACGTGGCGTTTCTGCGCAGGTCGAGCACCAGGGTGGTGTCGTCGGGGCGGTGCCAGGAGGCCGCGAGACCGGGGCTGAGGGAGTAGTCGGCGTTCAGCCGGACCAGCGGGTCGCACAGGTTGGACTCGACCGTGCTCGGCGAGTAGTCGCCGACCCGCGCCGGGTCGAGGGTGGTCGGCTCGCCCATGGGCAGGTTCCACGTGACCTTGTCGAGGGTTCCGGTGGCCCGGGGGGTGGTCGTGGTGAGCTTCGGGGCATGCGGCGCGGGCGGGGCGCCGGAGCCCGGGGTACAGGCGGTGGCGGTCATGAGGAGGCAGAGGGCGGCAGCGGTGGTGACGGTGGTTCGGGAAGCCTGCATGGGAAGTCCTCGCGAGGATGTGGGTGCGGCGGAGCAATCCGTGGGCCGGGCCGTGCGGGGTGTGGTCGCGGTGGGTGGCGGACCCGGCCGGACGGCTCGGGGAAGGACCCGGGCCGGGGCCGTCGCGGCCGTGGGCCGGGCGGGTCGGCGGGTGGTCCGGGACGGCGCGACCGGCGCCCGGCGGCGGAGTGCGCTGGTACCGGTGCGCTCAGGAGGCGGACCGGGGGGCGACGGTGACGGTCAGTCGGGAGGAGCCGGTACCGCCGGTGCGCAGCGTCTGGGTGCTGGGCTTCACGGTGACGGCGGTCCAGGGGTTCTCCCCGGTCCCCGGGGCCGGCAGGAACAGGGGGTGGTCGCTGCCGGCCAGCAGCAGGGTGAGCCGGTGTCCGGGACGCAGCCGGTAGCCGGTGTGGCCGAGGTCGAGGTGGATCACCTGGTCCGTGTCGGCCGCCGTGACCGCGACCTGGCCCCGTGAGACGAGCCGGGCGGTGCCGTCCGGGGCGAGGTCGAGCACCTTGGCGAAGACGTCGAACTCGGGCGCGGTACTGGTGACGTCCAGGTCGAGGCCGAGGGGGCCGGCCAGATCGCACGGCTCCGTCTGCACCGCTCCGGAGAACACCAGGACGTCGTCACGGGCCGCCACGGGTGCCAGGTCGGGATGGGTGTGGAGGTAGGCGAACGAGTCCTCGACGAGGGAGGGCACGGGTGCCTCGGGGTCGTGGGTCCAGTGCGCGCGGCCCTCCTCCGCGGCGGGTGCGTCGGCCAAGCGGGCGCCGGGGAGCGGCCCGTCGGCGCGGTCCGGTGCGGTCAGCCAGAGGGTGCGCGGGGTGCTTCCTGGCGGCGGCCAGGACTGCGCGGTGCGCCATTCCGCGTGCCCCAGTTCCCAGGTCACCTTCGACAGGGAGGAGACCGGCCGTACGCCCTTGAGGAAGACGTCGAAGAAGTCGATGGCCGGGCCGGCGTAGGCCGGCAGCATCCGGGCGAGCGCCTCCTCGCCGGCGCAGTGGTCGTCCTCGGGGGCGACCGGAGCGTGCGCGAGGCTGTGGTTCTCGTGGTCGACGGCGCCCGCCCACAGGTACTGCACCGCGTCCCAGCCCGGGCGGGCGGCCAGCTCCGTGTAGTCCCGCATGTGCGCGGCCACGATGTTGTCGAACCATCCGACGCAGTGCAGGACCGGTACGGGCCGTGCGTCGAAGGGGTGCAGTCCGGGCTGGGTGGCGAGGCCCGCATGCCGCGGGGCTACCAGGTCGAACCAGAGGGAGCGGGAACCGATGGCCGCGAAGGCCCGCTCGTACTGGTCGATGACGGGTCGGCGGGAGCGGTCGGGCTCGAACTCGTAGCTGTCGTTGTCCACCCAGTGGTGGGCGAAGTACTCGATGCCCTCGAGCCAGACCGGCGGGCGCAGCCCCGCCGGCCGCCAGATGGCGTCGAAGTCGGCGGCCGTGACCCGCGGGACGATCGCCCGCAGCGCGGGATGCTGGGAGGCGACCGCCGCCCACTGGGTGAAGCCGTAGTAGGAGTCGCCGAACATGCCCACGACGCCGTCGGACCACGGCTGGTGGACGATCCAGTCGATGGTGTCGTGGCCGTCCTGGGGTTCCCGCAGGAAGGGGACGGTCGCTCCGCCGGACCGGAACTTCCCGCGGACGTCCTGCACCACGACGGCGTAACCGCGATCGGTGAACAGGCGGGCGACCCGGTCGAGGTACACGTACCGGCTGTTCTTGTCGTAGGGCAGGCGGACCAGCACCGCGGGGAAGGCGTCGTCACCGCCGGCGTGCTCCGCGGGGAGGTAGACGTCGGTGGCCAGACGCACGCCGTCGCGCATCCGGACCAGGTACTGCCGGGCGTGCTCGGCGACCGGCGCCGCGCTGATCCGCTGAAAGGTGAAAGGCATGGGGCATCTCCAGCCACATGAGATACAACAACGTTGTGCAACGTCGTTGTATGACAACATTGCAGCTGTTCGCCACCCGGTCAACACTTCACTTAAAGGTCGATGACATGCCGATCGAGGTAGACGAGGCACAGCGGCTCGACGAGATCGCCGCCGCCACTCTCCAGGTAGCGCGCGAACGCGGCGTCCGCGCCGTGACCATCCGCGCCGTCGCGGAACAGCTCGGCGGCTCCACGGCGATGATCACCAACTACGTCCCCAGCCGCTCCGCCCTCATGGGCAATGCGCTGCGCCACGCCGAACAGGAGTGGGGCCGCGAGGTGGAGGAACTGCTCGACGGCGTCGAGGGTCCGCAACGGCTGGCGGTGCTCGCGCGATGGATGTGCACCACCAGCGGCGACGACGAGGTGATGCGCCGCCTGCTGATGGAGACGGTCAGCGCCGACCCCGGCGCCGGACAGAAGGCCGACAGCGTCTGGCACGAGACGGCGCGCGCCCACCGCGAAGCCCTGGGGACCGCCGCCGCCGAGGCGGGCACCTCCGATCCCGGCCTGGCCGCGGACGTCCTGCACCTGCTCTTCCGCGGCTACTGGCTGTCCCGGCTGGAGGACCCGGAGGGCTGGCCGGACGAGCGGGGAGCCCGCGCCGCCCTGGCCGTCGTCGACCTGCTGCACGGCGGCACACCGAGGGACCCCGACTCCGCTCGACGTCACGGCCGGCCTTGACAAGGGGCGTCGCGGACATGAGGCTGACCGGCAAATAAAACGACGTTGTATGACGTCGTCGTATTCCGTAGCGGAGCGGTCCTCCGATGCCCCCGCCGCGCGCCCGAGCCCGAACTCGGCCCCGTCGGCGCCCACTCCAGAGGCGATCATGGATACCCAGAACTCCCCGGCTGCCGAGCTGTGGCAGCGCACCGCGACCGACCTGGCCGCCGCCATCCGCACACGCCAGGTCTCCTCCGTCGAGGTCGTGCGGTCCTGCCTGGACCGCATCGAGGAGACCAACCCCCGCCTCGCGGCGCTGGCGGACGTCCGGCCAGAGGAGGCCCTCGCCGAGGCCGCCCGCGCCGACCGGGCCGTCGCCGCGGGTGCCGAGCTGGGCCCCCTGCACGGCGTTCCGGTGTCAACGAAGATCAACACCGACCAGCGGGGCTACGCCACCAGCCACGGGGTGGCCGCCCTCGCCGGAGCTCCCGCGGAGGCCGACGCCGCCTGCGTGACGGCGCTGCGGGAGGCGGGCGCCGTCCTGCTCGGCCGCAGCAACGCGCCCGCCTTCTCCTACCGCTGGTTCTCCACCAACGACCTGCACGGGCGCACCCTGAACCCCTGGGATCCCGCCCGCACGCCCGGCGGCTCCAGCGGCGGTGCCTCCAGCAGCCTCGCGGCGGGAATGACCCCGCTGGCCCAGGGCAACGACATCGGCGGATCGATCCGCTACCCCGCCGCCTGCTGCGGAGTCGTCGGCATCCGCCCCACGGTCGGCCGCGTCTCGGGCTGGACGCCGCCCGCCTACGTCGACACCCCGGCCGGCCGGGTCCCGCTCGACCTTCCGCCCACCGTGCAGGCCTGCGCGGTCGAAGGTCCCCTGGCCCGCACCGTGGCCGACGCCCGGCTCGCCCTGCGGGTGATGACCACGCCGGACCTCAGGGACCCCTACGGCATCCCCACCGCGCCGCCCGCCCTGCCGCCGGGGGTCAGGGCGAAGGTCTCCGTCGTCCGCGGCATCGGCACCGTCAAGAACGATCCGGCCGTCGACCAGGCCGTGGACGCGGCGGCCGCCAAGCTGGCCGAAGCGGGTCACGAGGTCGAGGAGGCGGGGGAATCGTCCCTGCTCGCGGAAGCGGCGCGCATCTGGTCGCTGCT
Source organism: Streptomyces sp. NPDC026417 (assembly GCF_055567695.1). Classification (NCBI taxonomy): domain Bacteria; kingdom Bacillati; phylum Actinomycetota; class Actinomycetes; order Kitasatosporales; family Streptomycetaceae; genus Streptomyces; species Streptomyces sp. NPDC026417. Next base: position 249,050 of record NZ_JBVHPY010000003.1, on the reverse strand, counting down.
CGTCTACGAGGACTTCCGTCCCACGCTGCCGGTCGTCGAACAGATCGGGGACGAGGCCATCCGCACCTCGCTCACCTACTCGTTCGCCGCCGCCACCGCGCTGTGGGGCGAGCGCCCCTCCCTGGAGACCTACATCCAGGGCTGGGCCCGCCGCGCCTCCCTGATCACCCGGCTGCAACAGCTGCTGGGCACCGACCGGATCCTGCTCACGCCGGTCTCCGCCGAGCTCCCCTTCGAGCAGGACGCCGACATCTCCGGCCCCGAGCGCGCCGCCGAACTGGTCACCGCCATGTGGCCGATGACCGCCGTCCCCGTCCTGGGCTTTCCCGCCGTCACCCTGCCCGCCGCCCTCATGGACGGCCTCCCGGTGGGCGTCCAGCTCATCGGCGGACGCTTCGCGGAGGACCGCATCCTTGACGCGGCGCAGGCCATCGAGGACCGCACGCCCCGCCTCTCGCCCCCGCCGACCGCCGGTTAGGACCAGGGGACCGGACCCGTTCACGGGGACCGCCCCGAGCACGACCGGTCAAGGCCGCACCCGGGGCGGTGGCGGCGCCCCCCGGTCCCGCGCCGCCCCTCACACCGCCTCGCCCCGCCGCACAGCACGGGGCGTACGGAATCAGCCTCCGACAGCCGATTCCTGCGCGGCGGTGACGATCGCGGTCGCGTCCTCCGGCAGGAGGTGCCCGGCGTTCACCGACGCCTGCGCGGCCGACCGCACCTTGGTCACGTACGCCTCGTGGGTCGGGTAGAGCCGGCTGAGCACCGGCTCCGCACGAGGCGGGAAGGACGGGTCGGACGGATCGCCGTCGTCGTGCCGGTCCCACGGGTCGGCGTCGCCGTTCCACGGGTCCCGGGCCCCGTACAGACCGCAGAAGAGTCCGCTGCCACTGGTGTCCCGCGCACCGGTCAGCGTCCGGGTCGGCACCGCGACGTCGGGCAGCCTGATGCCGCCCACCGCGAGACCCGTGGCCGGATCGCGCAGGTCGGCGTTCAACTGTGCGCCACTCGCGGGCCTGGGACCGCCGCGCGCCCAGTCGGCCAGGTGGCGCAGCGCGGCGTTCATCGCGTAGTGGCCGGGGCCGTCGTTGAACGGAGCCGACCCCGCGGCGCAGCCGGGCGAGGGCGCGGCCGAGCCCGCCGACCGGATCACCGTCGGCTGTCCGACGTCGTAGGCCCACTGGTCGCCGTGCGCGGTACCGGCCAGCTCCCAGTGCACGACACGGTTCGTGTCCGGCTGGCGTGCGGCCGACGCCCCCGGCACGTCCGTCTCCGTGAGCACGACGAAGGTCGGCACCGACAGGTCGGTACGGACCCGGGACGGGTACGGCATCAGCAGGATGTCGCCGGCGTCGCCGCTGATCGGGGCTGCGATGGCGCTGTTGCTGTGCACCATGAAGCCGTCGTACACGCCCGCGACCGGCTGGACGGCGTTGGCGTACGTCGTCATGAACCCGGCCGACTGCGACTCCCCGTCCGCCAGCAGTGTCCTGATCTCGAGGCCGCCGAGCGGATCGGGCCCGTCCGGGGTGCGCAGCGCCTGCCCCGCCTGCGAGAAGATGTCGTAGGCGTAGGCGTCGCCGGGGTGGACCAGGCTGCCGTAGCGCTCCGGGTCCCAGCCCTTGAGTCCCCGGATCTCACCGGAACCACCGTTGACGCCCACCGCCTGGGCCGAGACGCCGACCCATGCGTAGCCCCGGCGCAGCAGTTCCTCCCGCGCGAACCAGTAGTCGGGCGAGAGTTCGAGCTGGCCGCTGACGTTCAGCCACTCGACGACCACCGTGCCGTTGAACTTCGCCGCGTCCACGGGCCGGCGCACCAGGAGCCTGCTCCGGTACGCGGCACGGCCCGCTGTGCGCACGGTCCACCGGCCGTCCGAGCCCCAGATCCCGGATTTGGCGTACGACGTGGCGGTGCCGCCGATGAAGTATTCGCTCTCGGTGTACCCGTACGAGCCGAGATCCTCGGCCGCGGCGAGGAACGGGAAGCCGCGACTGCCCGCGGGCGGGACGGTGACGACGGGGTTCGCCGCCTCCGCCCGCGCCGGAGCGGCCTGGGCGGGCGTGGTACCGAGGAGCGTGGCCACGAGGACCGCTCCCAGGGTCGTGGCGGTGGCCCACCGCCGGAGTAACCGGTCGGGAATGCGCATGCGTTGCCTCCAACAGACCGAGTCGGACGAGTCGAGAACGCAGCCTCGCGGTCCCGCGCCGACCGGCCATCGGTGAAACCACCGGCGTCGTCGACGGGTGGCGGCAGCGGTACGGGCAGACCGCGTTCGAGAGCGGGGCCGCCCGTGCCCGCAGTCCTCCCGTGCGGTGCGAGGGGGGCCGTCGGCAGGGCCCTCGACGGTGACTGGCACACTGCTCGCCATGGCATCGGCACCGTTCACGCCCGCTCGCGCGCTCGTCCTCCTCACCGCGGGACTGACCTGCCTCCTCGCGGCGACGGGCGGTCTTCTCGGCGCTCTGCTCGGTGGTCCGGCGGCCGGTCTCCTCGCGGCGTTCTGCTCGGCCGCGGTCGGCGCGGCCGGTTCCCTCCTCGTCAGGCAGCGCGCGATGGCGAGCTTCCGTGCGGCCCAGCGGCACGCCGGGGCCCGCGGGTACGCCGAGGGCCTCGCGCACGGCGTCCTGGTCCAGGTCGCCGCCTACGAAGCGGCCGTCTTCCCGCGCTCCGGCCCGGCGGGCGTCACGCCGCAGGAGCGGGCGGCCCGGCGCATCCTCGCCTACCGGCTGGCCGCGGTCGACGAGGTCCCGGAGACCGTCAGGAAGGCCGCGGCCGACGCACTCGCCGTCCTGGACCGGGCCGACCGGGCCGGCGTCGAGGAAGCGATGACGGAACTGGCCGCGGTGGTCCGCGAGGAGTACGTACGACTCTGAGTTCGGGAACGTGCGGTCAGGGCCTTCGGTCCCTTTCTCGATCACCTTCTCCCGGTATACGTGTACCCCGAAAGAACCGGGGCACGTGAGGGCTGGAGGTTGATAACAATGGTTCCGCTTCTTCTCGTTCTTCTGCTCGCCCTGCTCCTTTTCGGAGCCGGTTTCGCTCTCAAGGCGCTCTGGTGGATCGCCGTCATCGTGCTTGTCGTCTGGCTGCTGGGCTTCGTGATTCGCCCCGGAGCGTCCGGCGGCCGGCGTGGACGCTGGTACCGCTGGTAGAAGACGCGGCGACCCCGACCCCCTTAACCCCCCACGAAGGGAGAGAACTGATGTCGACGCCCTCGACACCGAAGTACACGGTCCCCGGACTCAGCACCCACGACGGCGGACAGGTCATCGAGCTGCTGCGTATGCGTCTGCATGCACTCAACGACCTTTCCCTGACGCTGAAGCACGTGCATTGGAATGTGGTCGGCCCGCATTTCATCGCCGTGCACGAAATGCTGGATCCGCAGGTGGACCGCGTACGTGAAATGGCCGACGACACGGCCGAGCGGATCTCCGCCCTCGGCGGAGTGCCCCACGGGACTCCGGGCGCCCTGGTCGCCGAGCGCACCTGGGACGACTACGACGTCGGTCGCGCCGACGCCATCGCCCACCTCGGCGCCCTCGACCTCGTCTACACCGGCATCATCGAGGACCACCGCTCCGCGATGTCCGAGGTGGGCAAGACGGACCCGGTGACGGAGGACCTCCTCATCGAGCAGTTGCGCTCGCTCGAACAGTTCCAGTGGTTCGTGCGCGCCCACCTCGAGAGCTCCGGCGGGACGCTCGCCACGGCCGAGTCCAAGACGGAACGCCAGGCGGCGCAGGACGCCGAGCAGGGCGGCTCCCGCTAGCCGCCGCGGCTCACGAGAGGCCCGGACCCGCCAGGGGTCCGGGCCTCTCCCCTGTCGTGGCGGGGGCGCGGGTGACTCCGGCGGCGCCGTCGGCCGGCGTCAGGCGCGGGCGAGGTAGCTGCGCACCGTCGTCCCGGCTTCGCCGGTGTGCACGCGGACCAGGTCCGACAGATAGTGGACGAGCAGCAGGCCCCGGCCGCCGAGCTGGTGCGGAGGGGCGGGGCGCCGGCCCGCCAGCAGATCGGTCAGCTGCCCGTCGTCCTGCACCTCGCACACGATCTGCTCGTTCTCGGCCCAGACCCGCACCGTGCCCGCACCACCGCCGTGCACGACGCTGTTGGTCGTCAGTTCGGCGACGACGAGCGCCAGGTCCTGGAGCCGGACGGCACTCATCCCGCGCTCCCGCGCCTCGGCGAGCACGAAGTCGCGGGTGACGGGGAGGGCTTCCGCGTCGAAGCGTGCGGCCGCCGCCCCGGGCGGGTGACGGAGATCCTCGTTGCAGCGGGCGAGCACGCTCTCGACCGCGTAGTCGGTGCTGATCTGCTCCCGGCCGCCGTCGATGACGACAGGGTGCGTGGCCCGCGCGTCGTCGATCACATCGGCGGGGAGGGCGTCGGCGTCGTAGGGACAGAGGATGGTCACGTCCCGGCCGCGGAACGCCATGTTGATCAGCGCTTCGTGCTGCACGCAGGCCGGATACTCCACCGCGGTCCGGCCGGCCCACACGGGCTCGCCGATGATGCGGACGTGGCCGCCGGTCCGGGCGTCGGCGAACGCCCGCAGGACCGAGGGGATGATGCGGCCCGGGTTCCGCCCGGCCTTGGTCATGTCGACGAAGTGCACCCCGGCGGCGCTCGCTCCGAGCGCCGCCCGGATCAGGTCCAGCCGCGGGACGGGAGCCGCCACCGCCACCGGTTCCCCGGCCTCCAGACCCTCCAGGAGGAACGGAACCGTCCCTTCCACATAGGCCTCGTCACCGCGGTAGAAGAGCGCGGGGTGGACGAAGGGGTCGCGGTGGGCGAGGGCGTCGGATCGGGTGGCCGTACTCGTCACGCCGCCACCTCGATCGTCCGAAGGTCTGGCCAGAACATCTGCAACATCCGCTCGAGCTCGGGCGGTGGCTGTTCCAATACCAGACGCCGCTTCCCCTGCAGGCCGTGTGCGGTGCGCGCCAGGTCGGCGGCACCGGCCACGTCGACGAAGGTGATCGCCGACAGCTCCAGGAAGCAGACGTGGTCGGACCGACCCGCCAGCTGCCCCAGAGCCTCTCGCCAGACGGGACGGGTGGGTGGGCTGATCTCGCCGACCATGCGTATGCCCGGACGCTCCGCCAGTGCATGGATACGGAGAACCGCTCCTCCGTGCAACCGCGGGCCGGAGGGCATCCCCGGTCGGTCGACGCCGTACGCCATGTCCACCGCCTCACCTGGAGAACCCAGCGTACTCAACGGCGCCGACAGCCCGCCGCCCCCCTGCCCGCGAGAGACGCCCGGCCGCGCGAGCAGCCGCCCCGGGCCCGAGGACCGTGCGGCGAACCGGAGGGGGGTGCCCGTCACCACCCGTCTCTCTGGTACGAATGTTTTCGTCGGTTCGGGTGGAGTGAATCCTCGGAACCTGGGCATACGCGCTCTGACATCAAGACCTTTCGACGATTGGGGTGGGCGGCATGACAGCCGTGACGGCGGTGCAGGCAAGGAGCACGGCACGTGAGGCGGTCGAGGCGTTCGCGGACGTGGAACTTCCTGTCATCGACGACCCGTCGAAGGTCAAGCCGAAGGACGCCCGGGATCTTTCCCGTCAGTTCTTCGACCGGCTGTCCGTGCTCGAAGAGGGCACCCGCGAATACCAATACGTGCGCAACACGCTGATCGAGATGAACCTCTCCCTGGTGCGCTACGCGGCTTCGCGCTTCCGCAGTCGCGGCGACAACATGGAGGACATCGTCCAGGTCGGCACGATCGGCCTGATCAAGGCGATCGACCGGTTCGAGCTCACGCGCGAAGTCGAGTTCACCTCCTTCGCCGTCCCCTACATCGTCGGGGAGATCAAGCGCTTCTTCCGCGACACCAGCTGGGCGGTCCACGTGCCCCGTCGGCTGCAGGAGGCCCGGGTCGAGCTCGCCAAGGCCACCGAGGAACTGCAGACCCGCCTCGGCCGCACCCCCACCACGCGCGAGCTGTCCGAGCTGATGTCCCTCCCCGAGGAGGACGTCATCGAGGCGCGCAAGGCGGCCAACGCCTACAGCCCCACCTCGCTCGACGCGGCGCTCGTCAGCCACGGCGGGACGGACGGCGAGAGCGTCCTGGCCGATTTCATCGGTGAGGACGACCCCTCCCTCCAGCTGGTCGAGGACTTCCACTCCCTTGCTCCGCTGATCGCCGAACTCGACGACCGCGAGCGGCAGATCGTCCACCTGCGATTCGTCGAGGAGCGCACCCAGGCGCAGATCGGTGAGGAGCTCGGCATCTCCCAGATGCACGTCTCCCGGCTGATCACCCGCATCCTCAAGCGGCTGCGCAAGGGACTGCTGGACCCGGCCGTCGCCTGACATCCGACCCGCGCGCATCCCGATCCCGCCGCCTTCGGCCACCACCGTCCACCCGGTGACCGAAGGCGGCGGGACTTTTTCGTGAGCCGACTCACACGCCGCGCGTGCGCGTCCTCGCCGCGCGGCGGAGTCGCTGCGCGGCGGCGAAACGGCAGTTTTCGCGGCGGCCGTGCCGGGGACAGACCGAGAGGGTTCTGTGTATCCACACTTCGCGAGGTCATGCCTGGCCCCGGCAGATTTCTCGGCCGTACCGGAGGTTACGCTTCACGCTTTGTTCACCACGTGCCTTCTGGGTTAGCCTGCGGCGTATTTTCTCAGCGCAGATCCGTGATCTGCGGGAATACCGCGTACGGCGTGTGAGACCGTCCGCGGGTGTGGCGTGGTTCCGAGTCCTTCTCCCGGGGACTCTTGGGGAGCGGAACGAGGGGTACGCATGACCGTCACAACGACCGAGCCGTCGAGCCGGACGCCGGGCGAGCAGGAGCTGCGGCAACTGCTGGCCGGACTGACCGCCGTACGCGACGGGGACTTCGGCACGCGTCTGCCCGACGAGGCCGGCGGCCTCCTCGGCGACATCGCCACCGTCTTCAACGGCATGGTCGACCAGCTGTCCGTGTTCACCTCCGAGGTGACCCGAGTGGCCCGCGAGGTGGGCACCGAGGGCACCCTCGGCGGGCAGGCCGAGGTCCCCGGTGTCTCCGGCACCTGGGCGGACCTCACCGACTCGGTCAACGCCATGGCCGGGAACCTGACCACACAGGTCCGTGACATCGCCCAGGTCGCCACCGCCGTGGCCAAGGGCGACCTCTCCCAGAAGATCGACGTCCCCGCGCGCGGTGAGATCCTCCAGCTGAAGGAGACCGTCAACACGATGGTCGACCAGCTGTCCGCCTTCGCCGACGAGGTCACCCGCGTCGCCCGCGAGGTCGGCAGCGAGGGGCGCCTCGGCGGCCAGGCACAGGTGCCGGGCGTCGGCGGCGTCTGGCGCGACCTCACCGACTCCGTCAACCTCATGGCGGGCAACCTCACCGCCCAGGTCCGCAACGTGGCGCAAGTGACCACCGCCGTGGCCAAGGGCGACCTCTCCCAGAAGATCACCGTGGACGCCCGCGGCGAGATCCTCGAGTTGAAGTCCACCATCAACACGATGGTCGACCAGCTCTCCGCCTTCGCCGACGAGGTCACCCGCGTCGCCCGCGAGGTCGGCACCGAGGGACGCCTCGGCGGGCAGGCCGACGTCAAGGGCGTCAAGGGCACCTGGCGCGACCTCACCGACTCCGTCAACTTCATGGCGGGCAACCTGACCTCGCAGGTCCGCTCCATCGCCCAGGTGGCCACCGCCGTGGCCAAGGGCGACCTCTCCCAGAAGATCACCGTGGACGCCCGCGGCGAGATCCTGGAACTCAAGGACACCATCAACACGATGGTCGACCAGCTCTCCGCCTTCGCCGACGAGGTCACCCGCGTCGCCCGCGAGGTCGGCACCGCCGGAAACCTGGGCGGCCAGGCCACCGTGCGAGGTGTCTCGGGCACCTGGAAGGACCTCACGGACAACGTCAACGTGATGGCGTCGAACCTGACCGGTCAGGTCCGCTCCATCGCGCAGGTCGCCACCGCCGTGGCCCGCGGCGACCTCTCCCAGAAGATCACCGTCGAGGCCAAGGGCGAGGTCGCGGCGCTCGCGGACGTCATCAACACGATGGTCGACACGCTGTCCGCCTTCGCCGACGAGGTCACCCGCGTCGCCCGCGAGGTCGGCACCGAGGGACGCCTGGGCGGCCAGGCGCACGTGCCGAACGTGGCGGGCACGTGGAAGGACCTCACCGACAACGTCAACTCGATGGCCAACAACCTCACCGGCCAGGTCCGCAACATCGCGCTGGTGACGACCGCCGTGGCCAAGGGCGATTTGTCGAAGAAGATCGACGTCGACGCCCGCGGCGAGATCCTCGAACTCAAGACGACCATCAACACGATGGTCGACCAGCTCTCCGCCTTCGCCGCCGAGGTCACCCGTGTGGCGCGAGAGGTGGGCAGTGAGGGGCGTCTCGGCGGACAGGCCGAGGTCGAGGGTGTCTCCGGTACCTGGAAGCGGCTCACCGAGAACGTCAACGAACTCGCCGGGAACCTCACCCGGCAGGTGCGGGCCATCGCCGAGGTCGCCAGCGCCGTGGCCGAGGGCGACCTGACCCGCTCGATCACCGTCGAGGCGTCGGGCGAGGTCGCCGAGCTCAAGGACAACATCAACTCCATGGTGGAGTCCCTGCGCGAGACCACGCGGGCCAACCAGGAGCAGGACTGGCTGAAGACCAACCTGGCCCGCATCTCCGGTCTGATGCAGGGCTACCGCGACCTGGACGTCGTGGCCGAGCTGATCATGGACGAGCTCACCCCGCTGGTGTCCGCCCAGTACGGCGCGTTCTACCTCGCCGAGGAGACCGTCCGCGGCACCGAGCTCCGGCTCGTCGGTTCGTACGGATACCCGGACGACGCCGAGCGGCCCGCCCGCATCCCGATGGGGCGCTCGCTGGTCGGCCAGGCCGCCCGCAGCCGCCGCGCCATCACGGTGGACCAGCTGCCGCCGGGCTACGTCACCATCTCCTCCGGACTCGGCCAGACCGTGCCGACGGCACTGGTCGTGCTCCCCATCGTGGTCGAGGAGCAGGTCCTCGGCGTCATCGAGCTGGCCTCGGTGGCCCGCTTCACGCCGGTGCACCAGACGTTCCTGGAGCAGCTGATGGAGACCATCGGCGTCAACGTCAGCACCATCGTGGCCAACGCCCGCACCGACGAGCTGCTGGGCGAGTCCCAGCGGCTGACGGCGGAGCTGCAGGCCCGCTCGGAGGAGCTGCAGGTCCAGCAGGACGAACTGCAGCGCTCGAACGCCGAGCTGGAGGACAAGGCCTCGCTGCTGGCCACGCAGAACCGCGACATCGAGGCGAAGAACCTCCAGATCGAGCAGGCCCGGCAGGAACTCGAGGCCCGTGCCCAGCAGCTGTCGCTGGCGTCCAAGTACAAGTCGGAGTTCCTGGCGAACATGAGCCACGAACTGCGGACGCCGCTCAACAGCCTGCTCATCCTGGCCCAGCTGCTGGCGCAGAACCCCTCGCGCAACCTCACGCCGAAGCAGGTCGAGTACGCCGGCATCATCCACTCCGCGGGCTCCGACCTGCTGCAGCTCATCAACGACATCCTGGACCTGTCGAAGGTCGAGGCCGGAAAGATGGACGTCACCCCCGAGCGGGTTCCGCTGCGCCAGCTCCTGGAGTACGTCGAGGCCACCTTCCGGCCCATGACCTCGCAGAAGAGCCTGGACTTCACGATCAGCACGGCGCCCGGCGCGCCCGGCGACCTGCTCACCGACGACTCACGGCTGCGGCAGGTGCTGCGGAACCTGCTGTCGAACGCGGTCAAGTTCACCGAGCAGGGAAGCGTCGAGCTGCGCATCGAGCCGGCGTCCGGTGACGAGGTCCCCAAGGGCGTGCTGCGCGAGGGCACCGTCGTCGCCTTCCGCGTGAAGGACACCGGCATCGGTATCCCGGAGCAGCAGCTGGAGACGATCTTCGGAGCGTTCCAGCAGGCGGACGGCACCACCAGCCGCAAGTACGGCGGCACGGGGCTCGGTCTGTCGATCACCCGGGAGATCGCCCATCTGCTCGGCGGCGCCGTCACCGTGGACAGCACGCCCGGACAGGGCAGCACCTTCACGCTGTTCCTGCCCGTCGCCCGTCCCGACTTCGAGGAACTGCTCAGCGGCAGCCGTGCGCTGGAGCCCGTGCCCGTCGAGCAGAGCGCCGAGGTCGTGTCCGTACGCCACCAGCTGCCGACCGCCCCCGGCCTGCCCCGGCAGAACCGGCGCCGGCTGCTGGTCGTCGAGGAGCGCCCCCGCGGCCTGCTGACGCTCGTCGCCGAGAGCGCGGTGGGAGACGTCACCCGCAGCCGCGAGGAGGTCGAGGGGCGCGAGACGGTCGACGTCATCACCGTCGTCGGCGCTCAGGAGGCGGCGAGTGCGCTGGCCGCGGAGCCGTGCCACTGCGTCGTCCTCGAACTCGGCATGCCCGAGGGGGAGGCGGCCCACTTCCTGCAGGCGGTGGAGGGCGACTCGGCACTGGCGAGCGTCCCGGTGCTGATCCACAACGGCAACCGTCTGGACCTGGCCCAGGAGCGGGCGCTGCGTTCCCTCTGCGGGGACCGGCCCCTCGAGTTCCTCTCCAGCCTGGACGAACTGCGCGAGCGGATCGCCCTGCACCTCTCCGCGGAGGAGCCGGGTGACGTGCTGCCGCTGGTCCGGGGCACCGAGGAGCCGCACCACCAGGACACCCAGCTGATCGGCGAGGCCTTCCACGGGGCCACGGTGCTCGTCGTCGACGACGACGCCCGCAACCTCTTCGCCCTCAGCGGGATCCTGGAACTGCACGGCTTCCAGGTGCTGCACGCGGAGAACGGCAGGAAGGGCATCGAGACCCTGATCAACCATCCCGATGTCGCGCTGATCCTGATGGACGTGATGATGCCGGAGATGGACGGCTACACGGCCACGGCCGAGATCCGCAAGATGCCCCAGTACGCCGACCTGCCGATCATCGCGGTCACGGCCAAGGCGATGCCCGGGGACCGGGAGAAGAGTCTCCTGTCGGGCGCCAGCGACTACGTGACCAAGCCGGTCGACACCAACGACCTCATCGCCTGCGTCCGGCGCTGGCTGAGCGTGTGACACCGGGTGGTGCCCGGCCGGTCCGCCGGCCGGGCACCGTCCCGCACCCCTTCTCCCCCGCGCCTGCCGGCGTCCCACCGAGGAGCAACCGCACAGTGAGCATTCCTGAGGAGCCCGGCGCGTCCGGCCCCGGCGAACAGCCCGACGGATCCACCGCTCCCCCCGCACCCTCCGTCGTCCCGGCCGAGCACGCCGAGGAGACCGGCGCGGGACCGGGACCGGAGGAGGAGGCGGTGCTGCCGGCCGGTGCCGCGTCCACGTCGCCGGTGGGAAGACTGGCGGCCACCGTGGACCGGCTGCGCCGTGAGGTGCAGGCCGCCCAGGCGGAGGCCGACGGGCGCGCCCTGATCGAACTCGCCAAGGGCATCCTGGTCGAGCGCCTGGGCTGCGGCCCCGCGCAGGCCGCCCGGCAACTCGTCGAGCTGACCGAGCAGGCGAAGGTGCCGCTGCTCGAACTGGCCGTCGACGTCATCAACCAGGCGGCACGCGACCGGCTGTCCGAGGTGACCACCACGTTCCTCGCGACCGCGGCGGACCCCGAGGCCCCAAAGGACGCCTCCTCGGCCGTACGGCTCAGGGAGGCGGAGAGCGGTGCGCTCGCCGCCGACGACACGCAGGCGGTCGCCGACTCCCTGCTCCAGCACGCCCTGGCCCCGCTCGGCGCCGCGGCCGTGGCCATCTGGGCGGCCGGCGCCGACGGCTCGCTGACGCTGGCGGGCAGCGCCGGGTTCTCCACGGCGGAGGCCGGTCGCTGGCGCTACGTGCCGCCGGGTGTGGCGACGGTCGCCCGCCGTGCCCTGTCGGACCGTACGACGCACTGGACCGGGTCGCTGGCCGAGGAGGGCCTGCCGACCATCGGCCACGCCCACTTCCCGGGCGGCGGACGGGTCGCTGCGCCCGCCGGGGCCGGGGGCCGCATACACGGCGTCCTGGAGATCGCCTGGCCGTCCCCGCTGGAGCCGCAGTCCCCTCAGGTCGTCCGCCAGGTGGAGGCGCTCGCGGAGCTGTGCGCCCACACGCTGGAGACCCACCCGGTCCTGGCCGACGCGCTCCAGGCGCGGGGCCCGCGTCTCACGGCCGACGTGTCGGAACTGATGGACCTGGTGGACGGGCTGCACGATCCCGCGCTGGTCCTGGTACCCCATCTCGACGACGGGGGACAGCTCTCGGACTTCCGCATCCGCCATGTGAACAGCCGGTTCCTCGATCCGGCCGGCCGGCCGCGCGGCGTCGTCAACGGCGCGCTGCTGCTGGAGGCGTACCCGATGTCCGCCGGGGAGAGCGAGCTCTTCCAGCAGATCGAGCGGGTCTACGCCACCGGCGAGCCGTTCCGCGCCCGCCGGATGGACCTGACGGCCCTGGTCGACCAGGTTCCGCTGGCGGCCGTCGCGGACATCAGCGTGAGCCGGCACGGCGACTGCGTGCTGCTCATCTGGCGCATCGAGGACGAGACCGCGAGGCTGGCCAGTCTGCTCCAGCACGCCCAGCGGCTCGGCCGGATCGGAGGGTTCGAGGAGAACCTCTTGACCGGCGAGATCACCTGGAACGGGACGCTGTTCGACCTGTACGGGCGCCCCATGTCCAGCACCCCGGTGCCGTTGGAGGACCTGTCCGCCCACGCCCATCCCGACGACGCCGTCACCATCGGCCGCTTCCTGCGGACGCTGTTGCACCACCGCAGGCCGGCCACGGCGGCGTTCCGGCTGCAGCGTCCCGGGGGCGTGACCCGGCACATCCGGGTGGTGGCCGAACCGGTGCTCGACGTCGACAACCGCCCCCTCGTCGTCCGCGGCGCCTATCAGGACATCTCGGCCCAGCACTGGACGGAGGTCGCTCTCGCGGCCACCCGCGACCAGCTGGCGCACAGCGAGCAACAGGCCCACGAGCGCGCCCGGCTGACCCTCCAGCTGCAGCACGCGATCATGCCGCCGACCCAGGCACCCCTGAAGGCGCCGGGGATCCAGGCGGCCGTGCGCTACCGTCCGGCGGAGACGGAGCAGCTGGTGGGCGGTGACTGGTACGACGCCGTGGTGCTGCCGTCCCGGCTGGTCCTGCTGTGTGTCGGCGATGTGGCGGGGCACGGCATAGAGGCGGCGACGAGCATGGTGGTCCTGCGCAACGCGCTGCGCGGGCTCGCGGTGACGGGAGCCGGACCGGGCCAGCTGCTGTCGTGGCTGAACATCGTGGCGCACCATCTGACGGGGGCGGTCACGGCGACCGCGGTGTGCGGGCTCTACGACCCGAGCAGCCGCCGGCTGCGGTGGGCCAGGGCCGGTCATCTGCCGCCGGTGCTGATCCGCGGCACGGACGCCAGTCCGCTGCCGCTGCTCAAGGGGATACTGCTCGGCGCCGTGCCGGAGGCCGCCTACGAGGAGTCCGAGGTGCAGCTCGCCGCCGACGACACCCTGCTGATGTACACGGACGGTCTGATCGAGCGGCGCGACCGGTCGGTGGAGGAGTCCCTGACCCAGCTGCTGACCACCGCGCGCACGGCGGCTCCCTCCCTGGACCACCAGCTGGACCGCCTCCTGACGTACAGCAGGTCGGACACCGACGACGACACCTGCATCGTCGGGATCCGGGTGACGTAGGGCCCCTGGGGGCTTGCCCCTCCGGTCTCCGCGGCGGCACGAGCCCCGGCAGGTGTGCAGACCGGTTCCAGGGGTAGACGTGGACGTGCTCCCTGCGTCCGGCACCGGACGGATCGTCGACGGGCTGGTCACCTTGACAGGCCGCCCCAGACGCATCGAGCCCTGTTCCGCAGCGGGGAAGCCCGTCTGCGGTGTTTATGGGAGGTAACTGTGTCGACCGAGCGAGCCCCTGTGTCCGTCGACGTGACACTTCCGCGGGACGGTATCGCCCTGTTCACCGTGGAGGGCTTCCTGGACGTCGACACCGTCCCCGAGCTGCGCCGCCACCTCACCGACCAGGTGAGCCGGGGCCGCCGCCATCTCCTGCTGGACCTGGCCGCGGTCTCCTTCATGGACTCGTCCGGGATAAACGCGATTCTGCAGGCCCGCGAGGAAACCCGCCCCGTCGGCGGAAGCGTGCGTCTGATTTCCCCCACGCCCACCGTGCGGCGCATTCTGGATCTGACCGGAGTCAATATGGCGGTGCCGTCCTCGGAGAGCCTGGACGACGCGCTTGCCCAGGTGAGCTAGGTCACCGGTCGGACCGAAGCCCTTTCGGGGAAGCAGAAAACCGACGTCCGGAGCTGTTCCGCAACGAAGAAATCCGAACAATAGTTGTCATTTGACAACTATGGCGACGACGCAACGAAGTGAGACGCGGCAGGTGCAGGGAAGGGATCGGAAAATGGTGCGCTGGTTGACGCCGGCTGCCGACGCCGGCCGATTCGCAGGCCCGCACCCTGCTACGCGGGTCACCGGGCGGCGTGCCCCTCAGGCCGAGCGGACGTCCAGTCCGGCGTCGACGTCCTGCATCTGCGCCGCCGCGGCGGCGCAGAAGGCCTCCAGCCCCTGCAGGAGCGCCGTGCGCTTGGCGGCGGGCATCTGGGCCAGCACCGATTCGAGCGCGTCCTCACGGCGTGTGCGCAGTTCCTGCAGAAACGTCCGGCCCTGGCGGCTCAGGAAAAGGCGCAGCTCACGACGGCTGGTGGCGCTGGGCGCCCGCTCCACGTACCCGACGGCCTGGAGCCGGTCGCAGAGCCTGCTCGTGGACGGCGGGGTGGAGGCGAGCGCGTCGGCGAGCGTCCGCAGATTGATGCCCTCGTTGTGCTCCAGGATGAACAGCACGCGCAGCTGCGAGGCGGAGACCGGGGCCGTGGAAGCCCGCCCCCAGAGGATTTCCAGCAGCTCAGCCGCCTCTGAGGTCACACGGGCAACCTCGTCGGGCTGCGGACGCGGGCCGGAGGAAGTCACCGTCTCACTCTCCCAGTCTTCTCGGGCACTGTCAGCCTGCCAGGACGTCGTCAGACACAAAACAATAGACACCGGTACCCGCGGACGGACGGGCGACCTCTTCGAAGCGTGGATCCGGAATCGTACTAGTCGAAGAATGGCGTATACGACATCGTGAACAGATTCGTGGCCGCGGAGCGTGCCTTGCGCACCGCGGCTCCCCATCGGTTGCTGGACGCGGTCCGCGACGTCCTGCGCAGCTGCTATGCGGCCGAGTCCGTCGAGCTCTTCATGGCCGACTACGGGCTCACCGTCCTGCAGCCGGTCTCCGAGCTGCCGCACACCCTGGACCCCGTCCCGGTGCACAGCAGCCCCACGGGCCGGGCGTTCGGCTCGCAGGAGCCCTTCGTCGAGGAGTGCTCCGGCGGGTTGTGCCGGACCCACCTCCCGGTGACCGTGCGCGGGGACCGGCTCGGTGTGCTGATCGTCACCCTGCCCGCCGACCACCTCACCGAGGACGCGCTCGGCGAACTCGCGGACATCGCCCAGGTCCTCGGCCACGAGGTCCTGGTGGCCGAACGGGACACCGACCTGTACCTGCAGGCACGCCGCAAGGACCGGCTGACACTGGCCGCGGAGATGCAGTGGCAGCTGCTCCCGGGCCGCTCCTGCTCGCGCCCCGAGTACGAACTCGGCGCCCAGCTGGAGCCCGCCTACGCGATCTTCGGCGACAACTTCGACTGGTCGGCCAGCGCCGACCGTCTGGTGCTCTACATCACCAATGGCATGGGTGAGGGCATCGAGGCCTCGCTGCTGACCCACCTCGGCATCAACGCTCTGCGCAACGCGCGCCGGGCGGGCGTCTCCATCCAGGACCAGGCGGCCCTCGCCGACCAGGCGATCTACGCGCAGTACCGCGGCGCGTCGTACCTCTCCGTGCTCATGGTGGACTTCGACCTGTCCACCGGCCGCATGCAGGTCATCGACGCGGGCTCACCCCAGATGCTGCGGCTGAGGGACAAGCGCGTGGAGTGCGTCGAGTTCGAGGCGCAGCTGCCCCTGGGCATGTTCGAGGAGACCGACTACGTCGTGCAGGAGTTCCAGTGCGAGCCCGGCGACCGGTTGCTGTTCGTCAGCGACGGCGTGCACGCCGTCGCCGCACCGGGCGGTGAGAAGTACGGCGAGAAGGCTCTGGAACGGGCCATCACGTCCACCAGGCTGCTCCCCGCCGCGGAGGTGCCCCGCGCCGTACTGCGGGAGCTGTCCGGTCACCGGGGCGGGCCGAAGCCGCAGGACGACGCCCTCGTGGTGTGTCTGGACTGGCACGGCCGGCAGTCCCCGGAGTAGGCCCCCCGGGAGAGCGATCTTCCACGGGCGCGGTGACGTACGCGTGTGAGCCATGACTACAGTTGTCACACGACAAGAGACCGCGCCCTCTCGCACGCTCCCCCCGAGGCCGGTACATCGTACGTACGAAGGAGTCGAGCACGTGGCGGATCACGAGGCGGCAGCACAGCGGGGTACACCGGCACAGGACGTCGGGGAGTTCCTCCAGCGCCGCCGTGAGCAGATCGCCCAGCGCTGGGCCGACGAGGCCCTTTTCCGCACGGTGTTCACGGTGTCCCGGGACGAGGCCGTGGAGGCGGGCAGAGCCGTCGTGGAGGCTCTGGCCGAGGTGGCCCTGGCCGGTCAGGCAGAGGACCTCGGCGCGGCCGGCTTCGGCGCCGTGCGCGAGCAGCTGAGGCGTATGGCGGCCTCCCGCGCCCGTTCGGGAGCCACCTCCGCCCAGATCGCGCACGAGGTCGCCGCCCTGAGGCCCTCCGCGACCGACCTGCTCAGGGCGGAGATCACCGGACCCGGCGAGCACGCCGCGGCCTGCGCGGTGACGCTCACCGCCCTGCTCGGCACGCTGCGGCTCGTCGTGCTGGAGACGACACTCAGCGCCAGCCAGGAACTCATCGACCGGCAGCGCCTGCAGCTCCTGGAGGTGGCGACCCCGGTCATCAAGCTCTGGAACGGCGTCGTCGCCGTCCCCCTGATCGGCACCCTCGACAGCGCCCGGAGCCAGGTGGTGATGGAGAGCCTCCTGGAGGCCGTGGTCGCCCAGCAGGCGCGCTTCGCGATCCTGGACATCACCGGCGTGCCCACCGTCGACTCGCTGGTGGCCCAGCACCTGATGAAGACGGTGGCGGCGGCGCGCCTGATGGGAGCGGAATGCGTGGTCTCCGGCATCCGGCCCGCCATCGCGCAGACGATCGTCCACCTCGGGATCGACCTCGGCACGGTGGTCACCCGGGCCAGCCTCGCCGACGCCCTCGAGTACGCCCTGCACCAGCAGGGCACGGTGGTCGTCGACCAGGTCCACACCGGTGCGGGCGCCCGATGAGAGGCGGGTTCAACGGCTTCTCGGGTGCCACCGTGCCGGTTCTGAAACTGGGGAACGTCCTGCTGGTGACGCTCCAGGGGGATCTGCACGACTCCGCCGCCGAGCAACTGCAGCAGGACATCGGCCAGGCCATCGTGGACAGCTCCGTCGACGGAGTCGTCATCGACATCTCCGGCGTCGAGATGGTCGACTCCTTCCTGGGCCGCGTGTTCGCGGAGATCGCGTCCACCGCCCGGCTGCTGGCCGCCGAGACGGTGGTGGCGGGGATGCAGCCCGCCGTCGCCATCACGCTGGTCGAACTGGGGCTGACGCTGCCCGGTCTGCGTACCGCGCTCGACACCGAGCAGGCCGTACGGCTGCTGACTCCGGCACCGGACCTTCGACCGCACGGCCCAGCCGCGGCACGCCGGGAGAGCCCGTGACCGAGACTTCCGGCTGCGTCACCGCCCGGCTGCCGATCTGCTCGGACATGGACCTGGCCTGGGTGCGTCAGCACGTGCGCCAGACGGCCGCCGAGCTCGGATTCAGCCTGGTGGAGCAGACGAAGCTGGTCACGGCGGCGAGCGAGCTCGCCCGCAACACGCTGGTGCACGGCGGGGGCGGCGAGGTCGAGTCCGCCACGCTGGAGAACGGCCTCGCACGGGGGCTGCGGCTCGCCTTCACCGACGACGGACCCGGCATCACCGACCTCGACCGGGCGCTCAGCGACGGTTACACCTCGGGCGGCGGGCTGGGGCTGGGCCTCGGCGGCGCCCGGCGGCTCGTGCACGAGTTCTCGATCGACAGCCGCCCCGGGGCGGGGACGACCGTCACCGTCATCTGCTGGGCCGCCAGTCCCCCGCACCAGCGCGAGGAGAGCCCATGAGCCGCGTCTGGGACGTGCCGGTCCACGACTCCACGCGGGTACGCGACGCGCGGGTGGCCGCCGAGTCCGCCGCCGGCCACGCCGGACTCGACAAGGACCGTACGGCGGTGGCCGCGCTCGTCGCGACCGAACTCGCCACCAATCTGCTCAAGCACGCCGAGGGCGGACAGATCCTGATCGAGACCGTGGACGCGGGTCTCGCGCTCCCGGGTGCCCGAGGGGGCCCGGCCGTTCAGATCGTGGCGATCGACCACGGCCCGGGCATCACCGACCTCCCGTCCGCACTGCGGGACGGGTATTCCACGGCGGCCTCGCTCGGAGCGGGGCTCGGCACGTGCCGGCGCGTCGCCGACGACTTCGACCTGCAGAGCACGCCCGGCAAGGGCACCATCGCCCTGGCCCGCGTCCACGCGACCCGCAGGGACCGGAGCCGCACCGGCGGGCAGGGCGCACCGGCGGCGGTGCGAGCGGGAGGCATCAACATCCCGCTCGCCGCCGCCGAACACTCCGGCGACGCCTGGGCGTGCGTGCCGGCGGACGGCCGCGTCACCCTGCTGCTGGCCGACGGCCTCGGGCACGGCGAGGCCGCGGCGAAGGCATCCGGGGCCGCGGTGGAGGAACTGCGGAGCAGGCCGCATCTGCCCCCGGTCGAACTGCTCGGCCGGCTGCACACCGCCCTGCGTCGCACCCGTGGTGCCGCCGTCGCCGTGGCCCAGCTCGATCCGGCGGCCGGCTTCCTCGACTTCGCCGGCATCGGCAACATCGGGGCCCGCCTCCGCTCCGGTGACACCTGGCAGCCTCTGCTGTCCCACCCCGGCATCGTCGGCGCGCACCGCCCGGCCCGGCTGCCCGGGCAGCGGCTGCCGTGGACGTCCGACAGCCTGCTCATCCTGCACAGCGACGGTCTGCCCAGCCGGTGGACTCCCCCGCCCGCCGTCCCCCTCGCCTCCCTCGACCCCGCCGTCACAGCCGCCGTGATCGTGCGCGACTCCAGCAGCGCCGCGAGGCCCGTGCGGGACGACACGACCGTGGCGGTGCTGGCGCCCGCCTCGCCGGACCTCGAACCATGACCCATACCTGGCACATCACCACCGTCGCCGACGCCGCCCGGGCCCGCATCGCCACCGCCCGGCTCGTGGCCGCGCACGGCGTCTCCACCCTCGACCGCACGCGGCTGATCAGCGCGCTCAGTACCCAGCTGCGGCAGTGCCTCACCAAAGGCGGCACCTGGCGGCTGGACGTGCGGATCAACCCGCCCGGAGCCGGTGAGCAGCACGGCAGCATCACAGTGAGCGTCCGCTCCCGCGAGGGCGCGGGCAGGGTCCCGCAGCAGCCGGCCTGGCAGGCGAGCGTCGACCTGCCCGGCGGCGGCAGCGGCACCGCCGCGGACGAGGTGCCGTACGACGAGACGACCTTCGCCGACGCCCTGCTCAGCGCCGACGAGGACGCGTCCCGGGTCCTGGAGAACCTCGCCGAGCAGGAGGAGCTGGTCGCCTTCCACCGGGAGGAACTGCACCAGACGAACCAGGGCGTGCTGGCTCTGCACGCCGAACTCGACGCGGCCGGACGGGCCCAGCGCGAGCTGTTCACCGCAGAGCGCGAGGCCCGCACCGAGGCCGAGGCCGCGCGCCGCAGGCTGACGTTCCTGGCCGACGCCAGTGCCGCCCTGACGGCGTCCCTCAACCACGAGGAGATCCTGCGGCGCCTGCCCCGGCTCCTGGTGCCCGGCTACGCCCGGAGCGTCGACGTCTGGCGCTTCTCCGAGGACGAGGGCACCGACCGGCAGGGTCCCCGTCCCGCCGCCGCCGTCGCGGCGGCCCGCACGGGACGGCCCCAGTACGCCGCCGAGCAGCCGGGCGGCCTGCCCTGCGTGGACGACCACCCCCCGTCCTCCCTGCGCTCCGCGGGGCCCCTGCTGTGCATCCCGCTCCACACCCGCCACACGCCCCTCGGGGTGATGACCCTGACGCCGCCCGCGGCACGCTGGGACGCCGACGACGCGGTCATGCTCGTCGAACTCGCCCGCCGGGCGAGCATCGCCATCGACAACGCCCAGCGCTTCGAACACAGCCGCGACATCGCCGAGACCCTGCAGCGCGCCCTGCTCACCGAGCTGCCGACCACACCGGGCCTCAACCTGGCCGCGCGCTACCTCCCGGCCACGCACGGCCTGAACATCGGCGGCGACTGGTACGACGCCTTCCGGCAGCCCGACGGCAGTCTGGTCGCCGTCATCGGTGACGTCACGGGGCACGGTCTGCACGCCGCCGTCATGATGAGCCAGCTACGCACCGCGCTCAGGGCGTACGCCGTCGACGGCGGCACACCGGGGCAGCTCCTGACGCGCCTGCACACGTTCCTGCACCATCTCCAACCCGACCTGTACGCCACCGCCGTCATCGCCCGGTTCCGCCCCGACGAACCCACCGTCACCTGGGCCGCCGCCGGGCATCCGCCGCCGGTGCTGCGCACCCCCGAGGGAACGGTGCGGATACTGAACGCCAAGCCGGGCGCCATGCTGGGCATCCCCCTCGACCAGGAGATCAGCGACCACACCATGCACCTGCCGCCGGGGTCGACGCTCGCGCTGTACACCGACGGGCTGGTGGAGCGGCGGGCCCAGGGCATCGATCCCGGGATCGAACGTCTCGCCGGGGCTCTCGCCACCCAGCGTGTCCGCGACCTGGACCGGGATCTCGAAGGCACCGCCGACCGGATTCTGGACCCGATGCTCCACGACTCGGAGCGGGACGACGACGTCTGCCTGCTGCTGTGCCACATCAACACCTGAGCACCGGCACGGGCACGGGGGGGGGGGGGGGGGGGGGGGGGGGGGGGGGGGGGGGGGGGGGGGGGGGGGGGGGGGGGGGGGGGGGGGGGGGGGGGGGGGGGAGGGAGGGGAGGGGGGGGGGGGGGGGGTGGCGGGTCCGTGGGCGGTGTACCTCTTCGCGGGTCTGG
>NZ_JBVHPY010000003.1:223217-227934 GCF_055567695.1 Streptomyces sp. NPDC026417 | reverse complement strand
CATGCTCCTCGTGGCTCGTGTGTCTTCCTTCTCCCTCCCCCCCCCCCCCCCCCCCCCCCCCCCCCCCCCCCCCGACTGCGCTCTCCGGCAGGTCAGCCGCCCACGTACCAGGTGAATCCACCGTTGGACGCGGCAACCGCCATGAGAATCGCGAAGATGACCAGGTCGACGATACCGAGCACGACACCGGCCTTCGCCATTCCGCCGCCGCCCTTGACTCCCGCCTGCCGCATTCCGACCACACCGAACACGATGGCGAGGGGGCCGAGAACGATATTGAGGAAGAAGATTCCCACGATTCCGCAGACAAGACTCGCGATGGCCAGACCGTTCGTGCGCGATCCGGACGCGGCAGAGGAACTGCCATAACTCGTCATCAGATTCTCCCGCTGTCGGTGCAGTTGACGACAGCGCCCGGTGAATTCAGGCGCCCCTTCTTTCCGACCGTTCGGGTGCCCGCGTCAAGTCGCCTTATTCCAAGGCACTTTCAGGTTTGTCACCGGTCTCGCAGATCTGCCGGGCGACCTCGCGGAGTTTGATGTTGTGATCCTGCGAGGCCTTCTTGAGGACTTTGAACGCGGTGTCCTCGCTCAGGCCGTAGCGCCCCATGAGAATGCCCATGGCCTCGCCGATCTCGTGCCGCGTCTCCAGCGCGTGGCTGAGCTGCGCGTGCGTACGGGACGCCGAGAACGCCACCGCCGCGTGGGAGGCGAGGATCCAGCCGGCGCGCTGTGCCGTCTCGTCGAAGGTGTGCGGCTGCCGGGAGTACAGGTTGAGCGCGCCGAGGGCGTCGTCCTCGGTGAACAGGAGGAAGCCCATCATGCTTCCCATGCCCAGCTTCCTCAGCTCGGGGGCGAAGCGCGACCAGCGCGCGTGCGGCTGGCGCAGGTCCTCGATCGCGTAGACCTGTTCGCGGTCGGCCACGGCGTCGAAACAGGGTCCCTCCCGCAGGTCCTCCTGGATCCGGTCCGCGAGGCGCACCACGTCGTCCGTCGCCGCCAGCGCGTGGACCTCGCCCCGGCGCACGGTGAGGATCCCCGCTTCGTCGCACCCCCTGATCAGCACGGTCGCATGCTCGACCACCCGGTCCAGGGTGCCCTGGACCGAGTCCTGTGCCAGCAGGTCGCGGGCCATGTCCGCCAGACCTACGGCGAACCGCTCCCAGACCTCGCCGGACTCCTGCGCCATGTCCACCTGCCTCATCACCGAGAAAGACCGGTGCTCCCCCGGCAGTTCCATCTTGCCACCATCGGGTGGGCCCCGCGCCGCCCCGTGACCGGTGGTCTCGCGGGGGTGAGGGCCTCGTTCCCGGGGAGTGTTCGCGGGTGAGAAGTGCCGAACCCGTGCCCCCCGGCCCGTTTCACATGGGCGATCACGGGTGACCCGGACGGCGACCGAAGCTCACCGCCCCACCGGCCCGTACGACCACGATGGCAGGAGGCCCTCATGGACAACTGGCGCGAGTCCGCAGCATGCCGCACCGTCGACCCCGACCTGTTCTTCCCGATCGGCAACACCGGACCTGCGCTGCTGCAGATCCACGAGGCCAAGGCGGTCTGCGGGGGCTGCCCCGTCCGCGACGAGTGCCTGGAGTGGGCGCTCGACAGCGGGCAGACCCAGGGCGTCTGGGGCGGCACCAGCGAGGACGAGAGGCGCGCGCTGCGGCGGCGGACGGCGATCCGCAAGTCCCGGCAGTCCGCTGCCTGACCGGGCGGGTGCCGCGGTGACGCCGCGACGGGTGTCGGCGCGGCGGCAGGCGCCCCCGCGGAGCGACCACCGGCGCCCGGCGCGCCTGCGGTGAGTGCTGGACCGGCGCTGCCGCGCCGGGCACGAAAGAGACAGGAATCCCGGGGGCGAAGTCCGGGAAGGCGACATGGCAAGCAATCCACGTGGGGACAAGAACCTGTCACGCGAGCAGATCGAGACGCTCACCAGCACCTTTGCCGGTCAGCTGCGCAACGTGACCGATGCGCGCCTGACGGCGGAGGGCTTCCTGAGCGCGCTCGCGCGGGCGACACCGCCCCGTGCCCCGGAGCACTGGGACGACATTCTCCTCGTGGTGACGGAGCTGGCGGCGAACTCGATCCAGTACGCGCCGGGCCCCTTCGAGCTGCAGCTGCGCCGCACCTTCGACGGTGTCCATGTCACCCTGCGCGACAGCAGCAGGACGGCGCCCGCACCGCGCCCCTTCCATCCCCAGCACGGCGGTGGCGGCATCGGCTGGCACCTGGTGCACGCGCTCTCCGACCAGGTGAGCGTCGTGGTACGGCCCGACGGCAAGGACGTGCACGCCTTTCTCCCCTGGTGACCGGCGACGTCCTCCGGTGATCGGCGGCGGCCCGCCGGCTGCCGTGTCCAGGTCGCTCGGGAAAGGTGTGGAAAGCGGGAAAGTGAGCAACCGGCTGACAAGGCAGGGTTACGCCCTGCCCTGCCCGCGTTGTCAGTGGCCTCCGCAACAATGCCGGGCAGCGAGAACGTCACCGCCCCGGCGGTACGCCATCGAACCCCGTCCGTCGAAAGGCTGCCTGCACATGACGCCCTCTCTCCACCGCTCTGCCGGGTCCGTGGGCCGCGACCTGGAGCGGGTGACGATGCTCCGGGCCGTCCCCCGCCCCCACACCCCGCTCAGTGCGGGCGGTGCCGAGGTGCTGCGTCTGATCACGGAGCAGCGGGTCTCCGTGTGCCTCACCGTGCACGCCAACGGCCGCCGCCGATACGGCTACTGGCAGCCCGTCTCGTCGGCGGCAAGGCGGGGCGGCTGCTACGTGGCGCTGCCCACGGACGAGTGCGACGCCTTGCACGCCGCGGGCCGCCTGGTGCTCGGTGACCCCGTGGTGGACCCGTCCAAGACCACGTATCCCGTGCGGGTCGCGGAGCGCAGCACTCCGACCGTCACGGCGGTCCCGCAGCACGCGCTCACCGCCTGACCGGCAGGGCTCAGGCCCTCCTGCCGGTCCGGCGGTGCGATGCGACGGCCTCAGTGACCGGAGCCGTAGTGGCCGCCCAGCTGATCGCGGTAGGCGGGGTCGCCCAGGTGCTTCTCCTTGTCGAACTCGGGAGAGGCCTTGATCTCGTCCTTCGTGCGGGAGACGAGGATCTTCCTGGCCTTGTGGTCGATGTCCTTGATGGTGCCCGCGGGCAGCATGACCTGCTTGCCGAAGATCCACACTCCGGTGTCGACCACGATGTACTGGGCGACCACGTCGTTGGAGTGCTTGTCGACCTTGCCGATGTGCCCGTCCTCCGCCTCGACGGCGTATCCCGTCAGGTCGTCGTCGGGCGTGTGGCCACTGGTGGGCCCGTAGTTCCACAGGGAGTCGTTCACCCTGTCGCTCCTCTCCATAGTCCGGTCGGCCGACCGGATCGGACCGGTCGGTGTGCCTCTGAAATGCCGGCGCCTGTGGTCCAGTGCCCCGTCGGGGGCGTTGAACGCGCGAGCCGCCCGGATCGGCGCGCGAGGACCGCGGGAGCTACCGCTCGGGGCCGTGCGGGGCGGCGGAGCGGGCGCGGGTGTGGTGGTGGCGGGCCCAGAACGGCAGCGCGAACCAGCAGACCAGGTACCAGGCGACGACTCCGGTGACCAGCCAGGGAACGTACCCGTCGCGCGTGGCCACCCGCAGGATGAGCAGCAGCGACGAGGTCATGGTCGCGAGCAGCAGGACCAGTCCGGCGAGGGTCATGCGCGAGGCCCACTGGACGGCCTGCGGCTTCACCCGCCTCCCGACGACGATCCGGTGCAGGGACACAGGGCCGATCAGCGCTCCGGTGGCCGCGGCTCCCAGCACCACGGTGACGATGTAGATCGTCTGGTCCACCGGCCGCAGCGTCGGGTAGCGCGGAGTGAAGACCACGGTGAGCAGGAAGCCGAACAGGATCTGCACGCCGGTCTGGGCCACCCGGATCTCCTGGATGAGCTCGCCCCATTTGCGGTCGGCCCGCTCCTCCTCCGTCTCGTCGCGCCCGGCGTCCTCGGCGCCCGCGTCGTTTCCTGGGACCGGCAACGTACCTCCTGGTGCGACCGACCGCCCGGGCTGAGCGGATTCGGCGGACGATCCACGAATTCACCGTAGTGGTGTGGGCGGACGCGGGTATGTGCGTGAGTGGACCGATCTTCTCCCAGGAAAGGCGTGTCGCGCCGTGTCTGCAACACAGGATGTCGTCGAGCTCATTCTCCAGGACCACCGCAAGATGGAGGATCTTTTCCGTGCCATGCGCAGCGTCGAGGCCGACCGGGCGGCCGCTCTCCAGGAATTCGCCGGCTTGCTGATCGCACATGCCACCGCGGAGGAGAGCGAGGTCTATCCCGCTCTCAAGCGCTACAAGAACATCGACGACGACGAGGTCGAGCACGGCGAGTCGGAGCACGAGGAGGGCAACGAGGCGTTGCTCGCCCTTCTGGAGGTCGACGAGGTCGGCTCCGACGAATGGGACGAGAAACTGGAGGACCTCGTCGAGGCCATCACGCACCATGCCGACGAGGAGGAGCGGACCATCCTCAACGGTGCCCGCGAGAACGTGGCCATGGACCGCCGTGAGGAGCTCGGCGCGGCCTTCCTCAAGGAGCGGGAGCGGCAGCTGCAGGCCGACTGCGGCTCCCTCGAGAACGTGCGCAAGGTCGTCGGCGACTGACCGGACGCGCGCTTCGCGCGCCCCTGTCGTCGGAGCGCACACACGACTGACCGGCCGCACCCCGCGGGGTGCGGCCGGTCAGTCGTGT
>NZ_JBVHPY010000003.1:215049-223208 GCF_055567695.1 Streptomyces sp. NPDC026417 | reverse complement strand
ACCCCCCCCCCCACCCCCCCCCCCCCCCCTCTCCCCCCCCCCCCCCCCTCCCCTCCCCCCCCCCCCCCCCCCCCCCGGGCCGGTGTCAGTCGCTGAGGACCGGGGTCTCGGCGTCCGGGACGCCGATGCCGAGGCTGCCGTTCGTGATGACGCGGCGTCCGACCGTCGCCCGGCCGAGGGTGCCCTGGGGGTGCGGCGACACCGGGGCGGCAGCGGCCGCGAGCTGCCGGCGGGCGGCGGCGAGCGCCTGGTGCACGTCCCGGGTGCCGGTCGACACGCAGAGCGTGTACGCCAGGTCCTGGACGCGCTGCCCGGGCCTGCCCGTGGCGTCCGCGGGCACCTGGCCGGCGAGGGCCTCGTACTCCTCCACGAGCTTGCGCAGCGTCTCAGGGTGAGGCATCAGCATGTTCGTACTCCTTGGTCACAGGGCGTCGGGGCCGGCCTCTTCCGGCCGGGTGGGGCGGAGCGCACGTACAGGTGGAGCAGCCGGTCGGTCAGGCGGTGCCGGCCGGTCCCGCGGGACCCGGGCGTTCTTCGGCGAGCGCCTCGGCCCGTACGCGGGCACAACTGCTGCTGATGAGCCGGGAGACATGCATCTGGGAGATGCCGAGCTGGTCCGCGATGCGGTTCTGGGTCATGTCCTCGAAGAACCGCATGTACAGGATGGCGCGTTCACGCTCGGGCAGACGGCTCAGCCCCTTCTTCGCGGCCTCGCGGTCCACCACGGTGTCGAAGGAGGAGTCGGCGGCGCCGAGGGTGTCGGCCAGGCTGTAGCCGTCGTCCCCGGCCGGCATCTCGGCGTCGAGGGAGAGCGTGCTGAAGCTCTCCAGCGCCTCCATGCCGTCGGCGGCCTCCTCCTCCGTGAGGCCGCAGTGCTCGGCGATCCGGGCTATGGAGGGCTCGGGAGAGCCCGGGCTCTGGGTGAGCTCTCGCCGTGCGATCCGCACCTTGTTCCGGAGTTCCTGGACACGACGCGGAACCCGCAACGCCCACATGCGGTCACGGAAATGGCGCTTGATCTCCCCGGTGATGGTGGGCACGGCGTAGCTCTCGAACGCGCCCCTCGACGGATCGAAGCGGTCGACCGCCTTGACCAGTCCCAGTGCCGCTACCTGTCGCAGGTCCTCGATGGACTCACCACGGTCGCGGAACCGGCCGGCGATGCGGTGGGCCATGGGCAGCCACGCCTCGACCAGTTCGTCGCGGATGGCGTCGCGCTCCTGTCCCTCGCTCGACTCGGCCAGTCGGGCGAAGGCCGACGCCGTGTCCGGGGCATCGTCGTGCGGCCGCTTGACGGCGGACCTGCTGCGGTCGGGGCCGGCGGAACGGCAGGTGGATACATCGGTGAGCATGCGGTATCGCTCCTCCACGGTGCTGTCTGGTGATGACCGCGGGAGTACAGCGCCGCCGGTCCCCGAGGGACGGCCGAGGCGGCATACGACTCCCGCTGGCGCGCCTCCGGTCCGAAGCACGAAATTCGGTTGCCCTGCCATCCTGCGATCAAACAGACGTGTTCGCACCTTCAGTGAATCGGCCTTCCGGAGGCCGGATCGGGCCCGAAATGGAGGGTGCTACGGAGAGTGACTCCCACCGTTTCCGCGATGCCGATGCGTGTCGGTGGCCGCGCCGGGCAGGCGAGTTGCGCGACCTTCACCCGGGGCAATCGGACAGGGCGTGTTCGGGGTCCGGACACCGGCTGTTCAGGCCGCTGACGGGGCCGTGTCGATGCCCGGCGCTTTCGGCTCGTCTCCCGGCCGCGGCTCCTCAAAGGCGAGCGCTCCGGCGCGAGTTGTGGAGGAACGGCAGAACGGCACTGCGCCGGGCGGCGCAGTTGTGCGCTGCCCGGCGCTTTCCCGCCCGGAGACCGGAGCCGCTTCCGACCGCGAAGTGACCGAATCCCGCCGGGAACCGGAGGCGATTCGGGCCGAGAACCGGAATCGACCGGGCCGAGCCGCAACCGCTTCAGGACAAGGCGAGCGGAACGACCGCGGTGATGCGCTTCCCGGGGTGCAGATGCGCTACTACGACGTCGCGGGCGAGGCGGCAGATGATCGGCCAGCCATGCCCACCGACCCGCATGCGCCCTCGTTCGTCGACCCTGCGTTTCGTCCGGGGCACCTCGTCACTGTGGTCGCTCACCGACAGCCGTACGGCGTGGTCGACCAGGGTCACCTCGAAGTCGGTGACGCCGCCGCCGTGCAGGATCGCGTTGGTGGTGAGTTCCGAGGCCACGAGCAATGCGTCGCTCACGGCGTCGTCGTCACCTCGCGGGTCGATGCCCCGGAACCGTCCGTCGAGGGCGTCCCTGACCGCCTGGCGCGCGTCGGCCGGACTGCTGGGGCCGCTCATGGGCGGGCGGACCGCCGCGCTCGCCGTGCCGGTGGAGTGCGTCCGTTGTTCCCCGCACATCCTTCGCTCCTCAAATTTCGTCGTGTGAATGCGTTGCGTGACCTTGCCTGCGTGTCGTACTCGTGTGACCGCGTCATGCGGATGTTCTTCATCTCCGTGGAATGGGGCGGGACACCGGCACATCCGCCGTTCGATCCGGCCGCCACTCCCGTTCAAAAAGGGCGGGCCCGCCACAGAAACGTGCGGCGGGCCCGGCGGATTCACTGATCATCAGTGCCGAAAGGCGTCCTTGGTCTTTTCCTTCGCCTGTCGGGCGTCACCCTTGGTCTGGTCCGCCTTGCCTTCGGCGATCAGACGCTCGTTGCCGGCCATGCGTCCGATGGCTTCCTTGGCCTTGCCCTTGGCCTGCTCGGTCTTGGCTTCGGCCTTCTGGTTCTCGGACACTGCAGTTCACATCCTTGTAGCTCGACAATGCGATCTGTCACTACGGCTGACCACGGAATGCGGGTCCAAACCCGGACGGCCACGGAATCCGGATCCGTTCCCTCCGAGAGGCGCATCCGAGGGGCCGATATGCGCCGCACCGGTGGGCCTCCCACCGGCTCCGATGCGAAGGAGCCGGTGGGAGAGATGGTCAGGAGTCCGGGCATTCCTTCCAGGCCAGGTGGTAGACGGTGCTGATGTCACCGTCCGTGGAGTCCATGGTCATGAAGCTGGTGCTGCCGGGCGCGGACGTGCCCGCGTTGACGCGGAGTTCGGTGTTGATGTTGAAGTTCCGCTGCACACCGCAGGGCGCCCAGACCAGCTGGGCCCAGTCGGTGGTGTCGGTGGCCTGCCAGTTGTCGTTGTACGGGCCGCGGAAGGGGTGGGTGATCGACGCCGTACTGGGCGACCCCTGGAAGTAGTACGACGCCTTCTCCGTGCTGTTGGCGCCCGGCTGGAGTGCGGCGAAGCCGCGGTAGTCGGCGCTGGCGACCGCGTAGGTGAAGCCCTGCGGCACGTGCACGATCAGGTTCAGCTGACAGTTCTTGCGGAATGCGGTGGGGTTGGAGTCACCGCCGACCTGGGCGAGGTAGTCGCTGTAGGTCACGGTGAAGGCGGTGTTGTCCGGGGAGACGGCGACCGCCGCCGTTCCCTGGGGGCAGCCGGAGCCGTTCACCGTGGCGACCTTGATGACGATCTTGTCCGGGGGCGGGTCGATGATCCCCGAGGACGGGTCGGTGCCGGGGATCGCGGTGGCGAGGAGAGCGGCGACGGCGCCGCTCAGAAACAGTCCACCAGCCATGGGTTGTCCTATCCGTTGCGTCGGTTTTCCAGGGGCACGGAGTGTGTGCGTGCCCCCGTGAATCGGGGGGTGCGGCCGACCGCGTGCGCGGACGGCCGTCGCGGACCAGGTGCAGGGATCGGGCTTGACGTACAGGTCATGCACATGCCAAACAAGGGCATCCGGTCACCCCGGGGCTGTGAAGGAGCTGTGAAGGCCGGGGCGTCCGTATCGTATGGAGGCGCCGGTGCGGCAACCAGAGCGATCTCCGGCCATTCGCGGTCGCCGTCGAATCTGGCCGATTGCCCACGGCGCCGGATCCGTACGCGCGGACCCCGGGCGGACCCGGAAGGACGCGGCGGACCCGGCTGACTCTGGAGGCCCTCCGAACGGCTGGAAGAAGGGATGTGCCCGGCGGGCCGGGCGGATCCAGGCCTCCTGAGCGGAGGCGGGTGGACCCGGGCGGACCGAATGGACCCTGGGCGGCCTGAGCGGACGCGCGTATATCCAGTGGACCCTGGGGTGCCTGAGCGGAGGCGGGTGGACCGAGTGGGCCGGGCGGCCTGAGCAGGCGCGCGTATATCGAGTGGCCCCGAGAGGTAGCGGAGGCGGGTGGGCCCGGCTGACGCAGCGGACGCTGGCATCCCACGAGACCGCCCGCCCCGACGAGCGGCCTCCTGGTGGCGGCGCGAGGAGACTCCGCCTACGCCTCGTCCCCCTCGTCGTCCTCGTCGTCCTCGTCGTCCTCGTCGTCCTCGTCGTCGGAGGTGATCAGCTCCGCTCCCGGGATGCCCAGACCCACGTGAAGGAGGGCCGCCAGTTCCTCGGCGAAGAGGGCCGACTCCGTGAACGCCCGCCTGACGAGCGCCGCGTCGGCGGTCAGCCCCGCGGCGGCCGCCCAGGACAGCGCGCCCGAGACCGCAGGCTCGACGGGGAAGTCCTCCAGCGGGATCTCGTAGCTCTCGGCCGTGTCGCGGTCGAGCAGGCCCTCCCAGCCGCTCCCGTCCTGCGTACGCGCCTCGACGACACCGACGTCACTGTCCAGGAAGGACACCATGACCGCCGGTGTCCCGGTCCTCTCGACCAGGGCGGCCAACGCCCCGGTCCGCGCCTCGGCGAACTCCACCAGCTGCCACCCCTGCGCCAGGGCCTCCGCGTCCTCGACGTCGGAGAAACCGGCCGCCTCCATGAGTCCGCGCAGATCTGCCGTCGTCCGGGTCGCCAAGGACCCTCCCCAATTTCCCATGCGGACGAAGGTAACCGGCGGCACTGACAACCCCCCTCCGGGAGCCGGCCGGGGCCCGGGTAGCGTGCGAACGCGCCCGTCCAGTCAGGAGAGACATGCCCACCACCCGGCCCCGCGTCCTGTACGTCACCGACCTCGCCTATCCGGCCAAGGGGCGCCGGTACTGCGACGAGGACATCCACCTCACCTCCCGGCTGCGCGAGGACTTCGACGTCGCCCTGTGCCATCCCCTCGACGCCCTGTCGCTGATGGACGCCTTCGACGTGGTGGTGGTCCGCAACAGCGGGCCGGTGCTGCACTACCGGGAGGCGTACGAGGCGTTCCGTGCGGCCGCTGCCGAGCGCGGGACGCTGGTGTACAACCAGCTGACGGGCAGGGCCGACATGGCCGGCAAGCAGTACCTGCTCGACCTGAGCGCGGCGGGTTTTCCCGTCATCCCGACCGTCGACCGGCTCCAGGACCTGCACCGGCTCCCCGACGCCGACGAGTACGTCGTCAAACCGAAGGCCGGCGCGGACTCCATCGGCCTCTCCTTCGTGCCGCGCGACCGGCTCGCGGACCTCTCCTACGACGGCGTCCTGGTCCAGCCGCGCATCCCCTTCACGTACGAGGTGTCCTTCTACTTCGTCGACGACGCCTTCCAGTACGCCCTGTACGCGCCCCGGCCCGAACGCCGCTGGGTCCTGGAGCGGTACCGGCCCACCCCCGCCGACCTGGAGTTCGCCCGCCGCTTCGTCGAGTGGAACACCATCGGCCACGGCATCCAGCGCGTGGACGCCTGCCGCGCCCCGGACGGCGACCTCCTCCTGGTCGAGCTGGAGGACCTGAACCCGTACCTCTCCCTGGACCTCCTCGACGACCCGACCAGGGACGCGTTCGTGGCGAGCCTGAAGGCCTCGCTGCACACGCTCGTCGGGACGCCGCGCAGGCCGACGACAATCGCCAACTGACCCGGCGGCCGCGCGAGATGACGATCCGCGCGGCGCTGGTCGGTGATTCCCGGCACAGGGGTCGTCGCTGTGGGCTACATTCGAGATCCTCGACCCAGCGCCTCTCGGTGAGGTCACGTCGCGGAGAATTGCGGAGCGGCGCATGCACCAGTTCGATCTTCCTCCTGTGGCCACGGCCCCCGTGCAGGGAGGACTGGCCGACAGTCTTTTCGACGCGGCGCTGCGTACCCCCGATCTCCGTCAGGTCGCGCGTCGCGCGCCCGGTCCCACCGCGTCCTGGGAGCCGGTGACCGCGGCGCAGCTGCGGGACGAGGTGGTCGCCGTGGCCCGGGGCCTCATCGCCTCCGGCATCTCCCCGGGCAACCGCGTGGCCATCATGGCGCGCACGCGCTACGAGTGGACCGTGCTCAGCCACGCGCTGTGGTGCCTGGGCGCCGAGATCGTGCCGATCTACCCCACGTCCTCGCACGACCAGGTCTCGTGGATCCTCAAGGACGCGGAGTGTGTCGCCGTCGTCGTGGAGGACGAGGGCGGCGTCATGACGGTCGGCTCCGCGTGCGCCTCGCTCCCCCGCCTGCGCCATGTCTGGCAGCTGGACGCCGGGGCGCTGGCGGATCTGGTCGAGCGGGGCCGGGCCATTCCGCCGATGACCGTCGACTCGTTGCGGCGGATCGTGCCGCCGGACTCGACCGCGGTGATCGCCTACACCTCCGGTACGACGGGACAGCCCAAGGGATGCGCGCTGTCCCATCGCGGGCTTGCGAGCCCCTGCGACACCCTGCTGGCGGGCTGGGGGCACACCGCGGCGCCGCCCGGGGAGCAGCCGGCCGTCCTCGCCTTCCTGCCCTTCTCCCATGTGTACGGCCTCATGATCCAGGGGCTGTGCATGCGCGGCGGGCTGCTGCTGGGCCATGAACCCGACCTGAGCGAGGAGGCGCTCTCCGCGGCGCTCCGGTCCTTCCGGCCCACGTATCTGTACGCCGTGCCGTTCGTCTTCGAGAAGATCTACAAGAACTTCCTGCGGACGGCGCAACGGGCCGGCCACGGCGCACTGTTCGAGCGGGCGGTGCGTACGGCGACGGACTTCGCCACGGTCGCCGAGCGGCACCGGCTCGGCACCGGTCCGGCACCGGGCTTCGATCTGCGCCTCCAGCACGCCTTCTACGAGAAGACGGTGTACCGGAAGCTGCGCGCCGCGCTCGGCGGCCGGGTGTGCGGAGCGGTGTCGGGCGGGTCCCCCCTCAACCGTGAACTCGCCCTGTTCTACGCGGGCATCGGGATCTTCGTCCACGACGGGTACGGCCTCACGGAGACCAGCGGCGGGATCACGGCACAGCCGGTCGGCCGGGAGAAGTTCGGCACCGTGGGCCGCCCGCTGCCGGGCACGGACGTGCACGTGGCCGACGACGGGGAGATCTTCGTCCGGGGGCCGTCGGTGTTCCAGGGCTACGTCAACGACCCGGAGGCCACGGCGGCTTCGTTCTTCGACGACTGGCTGGCGACGGGTGACATCGGCCGACTCGACCCCGAGGGGTATCTGACCATCACGGGGCGCAAGAAGGACATCGTCATCACCAGCGGCGGCAAGAGCGTGGCACCCGCCCTGCTCGAAGAGCGGTTGCGCGTCCACCCGTTGATCCACCAGGCGGTCGTCGTCGGCGACAACCGGCCCTGCGTGGGAGCCCTGATCACGCTGGACCCCGCCTTCCTCTCGCACTGGCGCACCGCCCGCGCGCTCCAGGGCGAGACGCCCGGCCGCGAGGTGCGTGAGGAGAACGAACTGCGGGAGGAGGTCAGGCGTGCGGTCGCCGCGGCCAACAGCACGGTCTCGCGCTCGGAGTCGATCCGTGTCTTCCGCGTCCTCGCGGAGCCCTTCGACCTGGCCAACGGGCTGCTCACACCGTCCATGAAGCTGCGCAGGGACGCGATCGTGCAACGGTTCGCGGCCGAGATCGACGCCATGTATCAGACGTCGTCGAGGGCTCCGCGCGAGTACATGCGGGGCGATCCCTCGATCTGGGAGGAGTCGGACAACGTGTTCCGGTGATCCGGATGGGGTCGCACCCGTTCGCCGCGAGGGACGTAGGTGCCCCCGAGGAGGGCCCGCAGAGGTGTCACCCGGCTCCTGACCGGTGCCGTTCCGGTGGTGGTGTTCATGGCCCCACCCTGCGCCCGCGGTGCCGCGCCAGCCAGCTCCCTGGGCTGCGCAGGACCGCCGGTCCTGGTGTGAACACCACCATGGTCGGCGGGAATACGTCGTGGGGGGGGGGGGGGGGGGGGGGGGGGGGGGGGGGGGGGGGGGGGGAGGGAGGGGGGGGGGGGGGGGGTGGTTTGGGGGGGGGGGGGGGGA
>NZ_JBVHPY010000003.1:86871-215039 GCF_055567695.1 Streptomyces sp. NPDC026417 | reverse complement strand
CCCACTCTTATCTCCACCCCCCCCCCCCCCCCACCCCCCCCCCACCCCCCCCCCCCCCCCCCCTCCCCCCCCCCCCCCCCCCCCCCCCCCCCCCCCCCCCCCCCCCCCCGGGGCGACACCCCTAGGCGGGCCGGATGTTCTGGTTGATGCGGAACAGGTTGTACGGGTCGCGGGCCGCCTTGATCTGCGTGAGCCGGGCGTAGTTGTCCCGGTAACTGGCCCAGACCCGCTCCTGCCCCTCGTCCATCATCATGTTGACGTACGCCCCGCCCGCGGAGAACGGGTGCAGTGCCTCGAAGTAGTCGACGGTCCACTGCCTGATGAGGCCGGCGTTGGCCGGGTCGGGGTCCACGCCCGCGTACACCGACGCCCAGCGCACGTCGCGATAGCTCCAGGCGGTGTCGCCCGGGGCGTGGTCGTGGACGGCTCCGTCGATCGGATACAGGTGCATCGTCGACTTCCAGCTCGGCAGCTCCGCACCGAACTTCGCGTGCAGGTCGATCGCCTCGGCCGGGATGTCGTCGACGAAGTCGGCCCGCCAGTACCACTGGTCGCCGGGCGGGTAGATCCCGTCGAAGGCCGACTGGATCGCGGGATGCGGCATCGGCGCGACCCCGTGCACCAGCGGCTCGGGCAGCGCGTCCAGGAGCGGTGCCATCGCCCGGGCCGCCGCGTCCGGGTCGGCCCCGGCGAAGCACCACACGACGCCGCAGACCTTGCGCAGGTGGATGTCCTCGGGGAAGGGCGGTCCCGGCGGCACGGAGCCGTACAGGAAGAAGCCGTTGAGGTCGCGGGGCGCGTGCGGGATGAAGTCCTTGTAGACGGCCAGGACGTCGGGCCCCAGCTCGACGGGCCAGAACGTCGGTCCCGCGACGACCGTGCTCACGTCGTGCAGCCGGAAGAGGAAGGAGGTGACGACGCCGAAGTTGCCCCCGCCTCCGCGGATCGCCCAGTACAGGTCGGGGTTCTCGTCCGCGGCGGCCCGTACGTGTTCCCCGTTCGCCAGCACCATGTCGGCTTCCAGGAGGTTGTCCACGGTCAGGCCGCACCTGCGGGTGAGATGTCCGAGGCCCCCTCCCAGGGTGAGGCCGCCGACCCCGGTCGTGGAGATGATGCCGCTGGGTGTGGCGAGGCCGTGGGCGTGGGTGGCCCGGTCTACCTCGCCCCACAGGCAGCCTCCGCCGACCCGCACCGTACGGGCCTCCGGATCGACCTCGATGTCCTTCAGCTGCGACAGGTCGAGGACCACACCGCCGTCGCAGGTCCCCATGCCCGCGCCGTGGTGTCCACCGCCCCGGACCGCGAGCGGCAGCCGGTGCTCCCGGGCGAAACCGACGACGCGTGCCACGTCCTCGGCGCCGGTGCAACGCGCCACCAGGGCGGGGCGCTTGTCGACCATCGCGTTGTACACGGTCCGGGCGTCCTCGTAGGCGGAGTCGTCCGGTCCGATCAACTGCCCCGAGAATCGTGTCAGTTCCTGTCGCGCCGCGTGTTCGGGCGTCCTGTTCATGGCATCCCCCGTGTCAGGGGCCGTCGCGGGGACTCGGTGTCCGGGCCCCGTCGCGGCCCCGCTCGTGCGTACGGTTCACCTTTCTAGTCCGGCGTCCGGTACGCAGATATCCGTGTCCGCCACTCAGGTCGACGCCGGGACTACCTACGTTTCACGCCCGGGGAGCACCCCCAGCTCCCTGGCGCGCTCGGTGGCCTGGCGCCGGGTGCGTACCCCGAGCTTGTCGAGCACCGCCGAGACATGGTTGTCGACCGTGCGCACCGACACGACCAGCCGGTCCGCGATCTCAGGGTTGGTCAGTCCCCGGGCCAGCAGCCGCACCACCTGCAGCTGCCGCTCGGTGAGCCCCGCCGGGTTCCCGCGGGTGGCGGTGAGCGGGCCCCGCGGAATCCGCCGAATGCCGAGGTCACGCAACTGGGCGCGGACCAGGCGGCCCAGCGGCTGTGCGCCCAGCGCGTCCAGCCCGGCGAGCGCGGCCATCTTGTCCTCGGGGTCGGGGCTCTCGGCGAGCGCCGCGGCCCGCTCGTACGGGCAGCCTGCCGCCTGCCACGCCGCCGCCGCGGCCCGCCAGTCACCCGCGGCCTGCAGCGCGTACGGGTGCCGCGAGCCGTCCGGCGGAACTTGGTGCCCCGCCCTGGCGAGCCAGAAACCGAGTTCCGCCCGGTGGGCCACCGCGTCCAGGCGGCGGGCCTGCGCGAACACCGGGCCCGCCACGGCGGCCACCACGTCGTTCTCGCCGCGCAGCCAGGCAGCTTCCGCACGGGCCGCGGCGACCGGTCCCGTGCGCTGGAGCTCGCTGCTGCGCACCGCGATCTCCCAAGCCTGGGCCAGCAGTTCGCCGGCGCCGGTGCGGCCGCTGCGGACCCGTACGCGGCCCAGCACCGTGAGGGCGGGGCTGCGGGCGGGGACGAATTCGTGCGCGCCGAGTTCGGCGTAGGTCTCGGCGTCGTCCCAGTCCCCGGCGGCGAACCGGCGCATGGCCATCTCGACCTGCAGATAGCTCAGGAAGCCCAGATGCTCCGCCCTGTCGGCGAGTTCCATCGCGGGCCCCAGGAACCGGTCCGCCTCCGTGTACTCCAGGTTCTCGAGCAGGGTCCAGATGATGTTGACGTAGGCGCGGCAGGCGTGCTCGATCTCACCGGCCGCCAGCGCCACGGCCAGGCTCTCCTCCAACTGGGGCCGCCCCAGCGGGTCTCCGGCCCGCCAGCGTGCGGATCCCACGTTGTTGAGGGCGTGCGCGAGGATCCCGGTGTCGTCCGTGCGGCGCGCCAGTTCAATGGCCCGCTCGCCGAAGGCGACCGCCTGGGCGTGGCGGTCGGAGAGCATGTGGAGTTGCGAGGTGTTGCTGAGCGCGAGCGCGAGCAGCCGGTCGTCGCCGGCCCCTTCCAGTACCGCGATGGCTTCCTGGGCGGCCTCCTGCGCCTCCTCCGCGTGCCCCGCCCACCAGCGGATCCGTGACAGCCACCGCAGATCGGCCCCGAGCGCCCGCGCGTCCCCCAGCGAGCGGCGCAGCGCGACCGCCTCGCGCTGGGCGCGGACGGCGGCCTCGGAGTCCGCGATGGTGTAGCTCTCCACCGCGTACCGCTCCAGCAAATCGGCCCGTTCGGGGGGAGGGAAGCGCTCGCCCTGCCGCAGGACGAGCCGCAGATGGGCCGCGGCCTCCCGGTGCGCGCCGGCCCGGGCCGCGTCACGGGCCGCGCCGGGCCCGTACCGGGCGATGGCGTCGAGGTCCCCGGCCTGCGCGGCGTGGTGGACGATCCGTGAGGAGTCGAAGCCCGGCAGGGCGGTGAGCGCGGTCAGCACGTCCCGGTTCAGTTCGATGCGCCGGGTGGCGGGCAGCGAGTCCGCGACGGCGCGGCGGATCAGCTCGTGCCGGAAGCTCATCCGCTCCGGGGTCACGACCAGCAGTCCGCGCCGCTCGGCCGCCGCGAGTGAGCAGACGCCCTCTCCCAGGAGGACCTCGGCCAGCCGGTGCTCCACCGCGGAGGGCACCACGGCGAGTTGCTCCAGGGCGTCGCGGGTGCCGTCGTCGAGTCCCCGCAGTCGGGCCAGTACCGCGTCCACCACGGTGGGCGGCACCTCGCCGACACCGCCGGCGGCCATCACCTCGGCGACGAAGAACGGGTTCCCCGACGTCACCCGGTACACCTGGGCGGGGTCGAGTCCGCCCGCCGCACTCAGCCGGCGCACGGCGTCCAGGGACAGGGGGGACAGGGGGAGCCGCAGTACCCGCTCCGCGCGCGACACCTGACCGAGCAGCGGGCGCAGCGGATGCTCCCGGTCGAGTTCGTCGTCCCGGTACGTCATCACCAGGACGGCGGGCAGCCGCTCCATCCGGCGGACGAGGAAGCGCAGCGCGTCGAGGGAGGCCTCGTCCGCCCAGTGCACGTCCTCCACGACGAGCACCGTCGGGTGGGGCGGCGCGGTCAGCTCGGTCCGCAGCGCGTCGTGGACCCGGTGCCGGTCGCCGCCCTCGGTGAGCGCCCGGGCCAGCGGGGCGCCGACGCTGTCCACGAGGTCGCGGAAGGGGCCGAGGGGACGCCGGGTGGCCAGGTCGTCGCACTCCCCCAGCAGGACGCGCACCTGCGGGGGCAGTACCCCCGGAAGCGCCCGCACCAGGCTCGACTTGCCGATTCCGGCCTCGCCGAAGACGAGCGCCACCGAGCCTGCGCCGCCGGCTGCATCCCGTACGGCCGCAGTCAGTTGTACGAGTTCCTTCTCGCGTTCGAGGATCCCCCCATCCACGGGCGCAAGTCTGGCACGCCCGGCGCCGCCGGGTACGGCGGAACGGCCGGAGCGGGACGAGAGCACACCAATGAGGCGAAACATGTGCGCGCCCGGTCGGCGGTCGAGCCAACTGCGCCGCCCGACCGCGCTGTTGAACCGTTCCGGGCGGGAGTGCGTACCAAGGAAGGGAAGGTGGACCATGAGGTCGTCCTCCCTGGCGGACAGAGGAAGTGGCGAGGTGGCCGGAACGCTCACCGGAGTGCGCGGGTGATGAGCCGGGACCAGGCGGCGGTGCTCGATCCGGGCGACGGCGAGCGGCCGACGGCGGACATTGCGCCGGGCTCACCCGGGCCGGAGCCGGGGAGCCGCCCGCGGCGTCACCGGCGGTGGCTGGTCCCGCTCGCCGTGGTCGTCCTGCTGGCCCAGATGGCGTTCGCGATGGTCTCGACGGCCGTCCGGCAGACACCGACGATCGACGAGCCCGTGTACGCGGGCACCGCGGTGGTCTACCTGCAGCAGCACAGCCTGCGTTACAACCCGGAGCACCCGCCACTGGGCAAACTGATCATCGGGTCGGGTCTGGCGTTCGCCCGTCCGCACCTCGACCCCGGTTTCACCGGCACCCAGACGGAGCTGGGGCGGCACCTTCTGTACGAGTCGGGCAACGACCCGGGGCGGCTGATGCTGTGGGCGCGGCTGCCGGTGATCGTGCTGACGCTGCTGTTCGGACTCGTCGTGCTCGCCTTCGCCCGCGATCTCGCGGGGTCGCCGGGCGGGCTGGTGGCGCTGGCGCTGTACGCGTTCTCCCCCGACCTCATCGCCCACGGGTCGCTGGCCACCCTGGACGTCCCGGCGGCCGGCTTCCTGCTCACGGCGGTGTGGCTGGTGTGGCGGGCGCGGCGCCGGCCGGGTGTGGGTCTGCCGTGGGCCTCGGTGGCTCTCGGCGCGGCTCTGGCGACCAGGATGAGCATGCTCGCGGCCGTGCCGGTGGTGCTGGGCCTGGTCGTCTGGTCCGTGTGGTGCGCGCACCACTGCCCCGGCGACGACGCCCGGCGGCGTGCGCGGGTGCTCGGTCTGGGGTTCGCTGCGGCGGCCGGCGTGGTCCTGGGGGCGGTGGCCGTCGTCTGGGCCGCGTACCTCGCCGTCGACCCGCACCTGCGGTGGACGGCGCCCGCCGGGGTGCCGGACATCGGCGGGACGCGCGGGCTCATCACCGGTCTGCTGCCGTTCCCGCAGCCGTACCGCGACGGGATGCGGGTGCAGTTCGGCTTCGAGTACGACACGTGGGAGGGGTTCCTGCTCGGCCGGCTCTACCGCGGGTCCCTCTGGTACTACCTGCCGGTGGCGCTGCTCATCAAGACGCCCCTGGGCATGCTCGCGCTGTGGTCGGCCGGTGCCGCCTCGCTGGTGGCCCTCCCCCGGCTGCGGGCCGCGGCGCCGTACGTGCTGGTCTGCCCGGCCGTCCTGCTGGCCGCCGCGATGCTCGGCTCCCGCGACCTGGGGGTGCGCTACGCGATCTTCCTGCCGGTCTTCCTCGCCGTCGCGGCGGCCTGCGTGACCGTTCGGCGCAAGCGGTGGACCCGTCCGGCGACCGCGGTGCTGGTCGCCTTCGTCGCGGTCAGCTCGGCGCTGACGTATCCGTACTACCTGCCCTACTCGAACGAGGCGTTCGGCGGACCCGCCGAAACCCATCTGCGCCTGCACGACTCGAACGTCGACTGGGGCCAGGACCTGGGACGGCTCGCCGACCGGCTGCGGTCCCGGTACCCGGGCGAGCGGGTCTGGCTGGTCTACAAGGGCAGTGGTGTGCCCTCCTTCTACGGGATCCGGGCCTCCGACCCGCGCAAGGTGCCCCCGGACTCCGTGCACGGGCTGCTCGTCGTCTCGGACTCCGCCGCGGCCAAGGCGAGGGGACGGCTCGCCGAGCTGCTGGCCGGCAGTACCGCCGTGGACGAAGTCGGCCACTCCATCACCCTGTACCGGCGCCCCTAGGAATTGCCGTGGCCGGCACCGGACCCGTGCCCGTCAAGGTGCGGGGTCGTGGCTCGGAAGCGCATTCTTGCTGTGTTACCGACCAGGGGCTGCGCGGACGAGGACAGACCGATGACTGGGAGCGCCGACCGTACGGAGCGGGCGCAGGAACGGCTGGCCGCGCTGCTTCACACGGCCGCGGCCGAAGCGATCCAGGCGGTCGGCGGCTACGCGGGTGGCGTCTATCTGCGCTCGCGGACCCCGGGGCTCCTCAAGCTGGCCGTGCTCGCGGGCCTGCCCGGGTCGCTGTTCCGCCCCTGGTGGCGTATTCACGTGGACCGGCCCTTCCCGGCCGCCGACGCCCACCGGCTCGGCACGGACGTACTGCTCGCCGACGCCACCGAGACCATGCGCCGCTATCCGCAGCTCGCCGCGGGCCTGCCGTTCCAGTTCGGCTCGGTGTACGTCCCCGTCGTGGGCGCGTCGAACGCCTTCGGTGTCCTGACGGTGCTCCATCCGTCCGTGCCGGACCCGCCCGAGGCCGTGCTGGACCGGGACCGGCTGACCGCGGTGGCGGAGGGGCTGGGGACCGCGCTGCTGTCACTGGAGGAGGACAACCCCGGGGTGACCTGGGACGACGAGCCGCTGTGCGTGCTGCCCCCGGTGCTCGGCCCCAGCGCGGCCCGCTTCGGGCGCTTCACGTGGGATCCGGCGAACGCCATGGTGACCGGTGACGACGCGCTGTGGGACCTGCTGGGCGTGCGGCCGGAGGACTTCGCGGGGACGCCCGAGGCACTGGCCGCCGAGGTGACCCCGGGCGACGCGGGGCGGCTGCTGTCCGCGCTGCGCGAGACGGCCACGGGGCGACCGCCGCCCGTGCCGTTGTCGGTCCGCGCCGGGGCGGGCGGGCGGCGGCTGCTGGAGCTGTGGACCCCTGGGGGCATCTCCGGGCCGACGCCCCGCGCCCACCGGGTGAACGGACTCGTGATCGACCCCGGCCCGGGCCCCGCCGCCGCCGAGGCCGCCGACCTGCTCACGGAGGGTGTGTTCGCGCTCGACCGGCTGG
The DNA here is from genome assembly GCF_055567695.1 of Streptomyces sp. NPDC026417. NCBI lineage: Bacteria > Bacillati > Actinomycetota > Actinomycetes > Kitasatosporales > Streptomycetaceae > Streptomyces > Streptomyces sp. NPDC026417. The sequence continues at coordinate 207,765 of NZ_JBVHPY010000003.1, read as the reverse complement.
GGATCATCACGTACGTCAACCCGCGTGCCGCCGAGCTGCTCGGCCGACCGCGGCAGGAACTGCTGGGACGCTCGCTGTGGCAGGCCGCGCCGTGGCTCGACCGCCCCCGGTACGAGGACCACCTGCGCGGCGCGCTGCTGGCGCCGGGTTCGGTGCACTTCCAGGTCCGGCGTCCGTCCGGGACCGGGCGGGGGCCCTCGGCGCAGGACGAGGGCGATTGGCTCACCCTGTCCGTCCATCCGGGCCCGGACAGCCTGGCCTGCAAGCTGGTCCCGGTGGGCGGGGCGTCCGCCGCGCAGTCCGCCCCGATGGAGCCGGGGCAGAACACGGCCGAGGAGATCGCCGGCGACGGGGCCGCGGAAGGCCTCACCTCGACGTCGCCGCTGTACCGGCCCATCGTCCTCGCCATCGCGCTCACCGAGGCGGTGACGGCACGCCAGGTGTCCGAGGTGGTGATGCGCGAGCTGCTGCCGGCCTTCGGAGGCCGCCGGCTGGCCATCTACCTGCTCCAGGAACGGCATCTGTACCTCGCCTGGGAGACCGGCTTCCCGCAGGGGTTCCTGGCCCCGTTCGACGGAGTCAGCCTGGACACGCACCTGCCGGGCGTCGAGACGCTCACCAGCGGACGGCCGCTGTTCTTCGAGTCGATGCCGCAGCTGGCGGCCGAGTACCCGGACATCCCACTGGACGCCAAGGAGGGTGCCCGGGCGTTCCTGCCGCTGATCGCCTCCGGCCGGCCGGTCGGTTCCTGCATCCTGGGTTTCGACCGGCCGCGCGCCTTCAGCACCAAGGAGCGCACGGTGCTCACCGCCCTGGCCGGACTGATCGCCCAGGCTCTGGAGCGGGCCCGCCGCTACGACACGGAGGCCGCCCTCGCACGGGGACTGCAGGAGGCCCTGCTGCCGCACCGGCTGCCCGAGCATCCGCTGGTGGAGACCGCGGGCCGCTATCTGCCGGGCACCGTGGGGATGGACGTGGGCGGCGACTGGTACGACGTCGTGGAGGCGGGCGACGGGCTGGCGCTGGTCATCGGCGACGTCCAGGGACACGGTGTCCAGGCGGCGGCCACGATGGGCCAGCTGCGCAGCGCCGTACGGGCGTTCGCACTCGGCGACCAGTCTCCCGACGAGGTGATGAGCGGCACCAACCGGCTGCTCATCGACCTCGATCCGGGGCAGTTCGCCAGTTGCTGCTACGTCCGGCTCGATCCGGGGACCGGACGGGCCCGGGCCGCCCGCGCCGGCCACCCCCAGCCCCTGCTGCGTCACCCCGACGGCCGTACGGAGGTCCTGGATCTGCCGGGCGGGGTGGTGCTGGGGGTGGACCCGGACGCCGTCTACCCCGTGGCGGATCTGCGGCTGGAGCCGGGGGCCGTGCTGGCGCTGTTCACCGACGGACTGGTGGAGCGGCCGGGGCGGGACATCGACGAGGGCATCGCGAACCTGCGCACCGCCCTGTCCCAGGCGGGTCCTCCGCACACCCGGCCCGGCGGCCTCTCCCTGGCCGCCACGGCCAACCGGCTCACCGACGAGGCCCGGCACGCCACGGAGCGCCCCGACGACATCGCGCTCCTGCTCACCACCTGCCGGTCCGGGCGGCGCCGAGGACGCTGATCGACGCCGCTCCGTACCCGGGCTGCGCGCGGCCTCGCGCGTCGGCCGGTCAGTGGGCCGCGTCCAGCCGGGCGCGCTGATCCGGCGTCAGTTCCAGGTCGACGGCGGCCAGGTTCTCCTCCAGCTGGGCCACCGTGGACGCCCCGGCGAGCGGGATCACGGGCAGGGAGCCGCCGATCTGCCAGGCCAGCACCACCTGGTTCACGGTCGCTCCGGTCTCCGCGGCCACCTCCCTCAGCACGGCGAGCCGGGCCGTCGTGCCGGGGTGGTCGTAGTCGGGCGGCAGCGGCTTGTCGTCCCGTACGTAGGCACCGCCGAGCAGCGGGGAATAGGCGACGAGCGTCAGGTCGGGCTCGGCCCGCAGGTAGCTGAGGAGGTCCGGGGTGGCGGTGCCGAGGCTGCCGTCCTCGAAGAGCGCGGCGGGGACGTCGGTGCGGGGCCGCAGATGGCTGTGCTGGTACTGCAGCACCTCGTATCCGGGCAGGCCCGCGGCGGCGGCGAGGGCCCGGGCCCGCTCCACCCGCCAGGCGGCGTGGTTGCTCACGCCCAGCAGTCCGACGGTTCCCTCGGCGACCAGTTCGGCGAACCCCTCGACGGTCTCCCGGAGCGGTACCGACCGGTCCTCGATGTGCGCATACAGCAGGTCGATCCGGTCCGTGCCCAGCCGCTCCCTGCTCCGTTCGGCGGCCTCCCTGATCCTCTTCGCCGACAGTCCCTCCGCGTTGTCGAGGTAGCCGGTGCCGGGTGCCAGTGGACGGGCGCCCAGTTTGGTCGCGACGACGATCTCGTCCCCGATTCCGCGGCTGCGCCGCCACCGGCCGAGCAGGGCCTCGCTCTGCCCGCCCTGACTGCCGTCGACCCAGTAGGCGTAGTTGTCGGAGGTGTCGACGAAGTTCCCGCCGGCCTCGACATAACGGTCCAGAACGGCGAACGAGGTCTTCTCGTCCGTCAGGGACCCGAAGAGCATCGCGCCGAGAGCCAGCACGCTCACCTCGCGGCGGGTCTGCGGATCGGTGCCGATCGTGCGGTACTTCATGAGGTGCGCCTCCCCTGCCGGTCCGTCGGTCGCGGACCTGATCGGGAGTCTGGGTCTTGAAGCGCACTTGAAGTCAAGTCCCTTTGTTCCACAGCGACTTCGGAACACAGTGCGACGCGCCGCGCGCCGGGACGCACGATGCCGGTTCACAGGACGCCGAGTCGGCCCTGCGGGACGAGGGAGCGGCGCCGGTCCGCCGGGGAACGGGCGGATGCGACCGCGAACGTCACCTGGCCGCGGCTGCCGAAGCAGGCCGCGGCCCGGTGGGGTGCCCGAAAGGGGCGAGGAAGGGACGGTGTCCGCACAACGCGCCTCACACGAAGGAGTGTTGCGCGATCGGCGTCACACGGCCGCGCGTCACACGGGGACGCGGGGGCGGGCCGTCGGCCGGTGCGCGGCCTCGTCGGGCCGCGCCGCGGGGGCGCGCTCCGCCTCTGATTCGAGCGGGGTCTCGCCGGTGGGTCCGACCAGCGCCGGAACCGGCATCGCGCGCGGCGTCTCGAGCGCCTCGAGCAGTGCGGGCGAGGGGGCGGCCGGCACCAGCGGAGCGCGCTCCGAGGACTGGACACGGCGGGCGAACCAGATGATCTTGCCGCCGACGCCGGTGGCGCAGCAGCCCCAGCCGTCGCTCAGCGCGGCGATGCGGGCCAGGCAGCCCTGCGGCGCGTAGTGCGGACGGATGTCCTGGTTGTTGTCCGAGATGGCGGTGATCAGGTGCTGTCCGTTCCACCACATCTCGATGGAGGTGTTCTTGTCCGTCGCGTGGCGGTCGATCGTGTGCAGCAGCGCTTCGGCGCAGCTGCAGACGGGCTCGACGAGGACCTCCAGGTTCCAGTACCGGAGATGGGCGGCCAGGATGCGCCTGACCTGCCCGACCTTTTCCGGGCTGACCTCCACGTCGAGGTGGTAGTAGCAGGGAACTACAGCGTTCATCGTCGTTGGCTCCTCACCGGCGAAGCTCTCGCTTCTCCTCACCGCCCTGACGGGCCGAGCCCCGAACACGAAGCGTGAGCAGTGATCGCTCCTGAGTCACTCTCAGGGTGAGAGCACTAGTCCGTTCGTGCAACCCGAGAGCCGACACGAATTTATTGATTGAAGAGCCAACAAGACGCTCGGGGACCTCCCGTGCACCATGGGGGAGGACCCGGTGCTGTGACGAACCGGTTCCTCTCCGTACACGGCCTCCGGGCGAACCCTGGACCAGCCGTGCGCCATCGACAGAGTGGGAAGGTGACCAGCGAGATGTTGCTACCCGCAAAAGCTGAGGTCGCCCGGCATCTGGAGCGCTACAGGGCGTGGGAGCGCCTGCTGCTCGCGGCCCCCGCCGATCACACGGTACGGGGGAAGTTCGAGAACACGGCGTACACGCTGTGCGTGCTGATGGGCGAGCGCTGCGCCCGTGAGGCCGCCGATGCCGCCGAACGCTATCTGCGCCCCCACACGGCGGCCAAGACGCTCCAGCACATGAGCGGCCGGTCCCACGGTGGCGCGAGCGAACAGAGCCGAGGCCCGAGCCCGGCTCTGGGCTGACAACCACACGATCCCCGCTGCACGGCCGGGCTTTCCGATGCAGCTCTCACCAGCAGGCTGTGCTCGAGGACGGCGGAGGCGACACCATGGACCTGGACGGCAACCCGGCCACCGGCCGCATCCCGATCGTGGATGTGCGGCCGATCGTCGACTGCGGCACACGGCCGGCGAAAGCCGTCGCGGGCGAGACCTTCATGGTCACCGCCACCCTCTTCGGAGAAGGGCACGACGCGGTGGGGGCCAACGTCGTGCTCTGCGATCCGGACGGCCGTACGGGCCCCTGGACGCCGATGCGCGAACTCGACCCGGGCTCCGACCGATGGGGCGCCGAGGTCACACCGGGGACGGCCGGCGCATGGACGTACGCCGTGGAGGCGTGGAGCGATCCCGTGGCCGCCTGGCGGCACGCCGCGGGCATAAAGGTCCCGGCCGGTATCGACGTCGCGCTGATCCTGGAGGAAGGCGCCGCGCTGTACGAGCGGGCGGCCGCCGGAGTTCCGAGGCGCGGCGGACGCAGAACGGTCGCGGCCGCCGCCAGGACGCTGCGCGACGACTCCCTCCCGCCGGACGTCCGGCTCGCGGCGGCCCTCACCGCCGAGGTGGACACCGTTCTTGCCGCACACCCGCTGCGCGACCGCCTGTCCCGGACGGCTCCCCTGCCGCTGCTCGTGGAGCGCGAGCGGGCGCTGTACGGCGCCTGGTACGAGTTCTTCCCGCGCTCCGAGGGCGCCGTGGTGGAGGAGGGCAGGCCGCCGGTCAGCGGGACCTTCCGCACGGCCGCCGAACGGCTGCCCGCGATCGCGGAGATGGGCTTCGACGTCGTCTACCTGCCGCCCATCCACCCGATCGGCAGCACGTTCCGCAAGGGTCCCGACAACACCCTGTCGGCCAGCCGGCAGGACGTCGGAGTGCCCTGGGCGATCGGCTCGCCCGAGGGCGGCCACGACGCGGTCCACCCGGACCTGGGCACCATCGAGGACTTCGACGCCTTCGTCCGGCGGGCGGCGGAGGAAGGGCTGGAGGTGGCGCTGGACTTCGCGCTGCAGTGCTCCCCGGACCACCCCTGGGTGGAGAAGCACCCCGAGTGGTTCCAGCACCGGCCGGACGGCACGATCGCGTACGCGGAGAACCCGCCGAAGAAGTACCAGGACATCTACCCGATCGCCTTCGACCGGGACATGCCCGGGCTGGTGGCCGAGACCACCGGGCTGCTGCGGTACTGGATGGGCCACGGCGTGCGGATCTTCCGCGTGGACAACCCGCACACGAAGCCGGTGGTGTTCTGGGAGCAGGTCATCGCGGACATCAACCGCACCGACCCGGACGTGATCTTCCTGGCCGAGGCCTTCACCCGGCCGGCGATCATGCAGCGGCTGGCCGCGGTCGGCTTCCAGCAGTCGTACACGTACTTCACCTGGCGCAACACCCGCCAGGAACTCACGGACTACCTCACCGAGCTGTCCGGCGAGTCGGCCGCGTACATGCGGCCGAACTTCTTCGTGAACACGCCCGACATCCTGCCGGGCTACCTCCAGCAGGGCGGCCGGCCCGCCTTCGAGGTGCGGGCGGTGCTCGCCGCCACCCTCTCCCCCGCCTGGGGTGTCTACGCCGGGTACGAGTTGTGCGAGAACACCCCCGTCCGCGCGGGCAGCGAGGAGTACCTGCACTCCGAGAAGTACGAGCTGCGACCGCGCGACTGGGCGGCGGCCGAGCGCGAGGGCAGGACCATCGCCCCGCTGATCGGCCGGCTCAACCGGATCAGGCGGTCGCACGCCGCCCTGCGACGGCTGCGCAACCTCCGCTTCCACCGCACGGACAACGACGCCCTGATCGTCTACAGCAAGCGCGCCGGAGCGGACACCGTCGTGGTGGTGGCCAACCTCGACCCGCACCACACCCAGGAGGCCACGGTCTCGTTGGACATGCCGCAACTCGGCCTGGACTGGCACGAGACGGTGCCCGTGCGCGACGAGCTCACCGGCGAGACCTACCACTGGGGCAGCGCCAACTACGTGCGCCTGGCCCCGGGCGGTGCGCATGTCCTCGCTGTGGGCCGGGAGGCAGAGAACCACGACTCCCCGGATGAGCACGGCACCGCCTTGCGTCCGTCCTCATCGCAGATCGGAGGGTCAGTCACCACATGATCGTCAACGAGCCCGTCCCGGACACCTTCGAGGACACCCCCGCCAAGGACCGCGACCCCGAATGGTTCAAACGAGCCGTGTTCTACGAGGTCCTGGTCCGCTCCTTCCAGGACAGCAACGGCGACGGCGTCGGTGACCTCAAGGGCCTCACAGCCAAACTCGACTACCTGCAATGGCTCGGCGTCGACTGCCTGTGGCTGCCCCCCTTCTTCAAGTCACCGCTGCGCGACGGCGGTTACGACGTCTCCGACTACACCGCCGTGCTGCCCGAGTTCGGCGACCTCGCCGACTTCGTCGAGTTCACCGACGCCGCCCACCAGCGCGGCATGCGCGTCATCATCGACTTCGTCATGAACCACACCAGCGACCAGCACCCGTGGTTCCAGGAGTCCCGCAACAACCCCGACGGCCCCTACGGCGACTACTACGTCTGGGCCGACGACGACAAGCAGTACCAGGACGCCCGGATCATCTTCGTCGACACCGAGGCCTCCAACTGGACCTTCGACCCGGTCCGCAAGCAGTACTTCTGGCACCGCTTCTTCTCCCACCAGCCCGACCTCAACTACGAGAACCCCCGGGTCCAGGAGGAAATCCTGGCGGCCCTCCGCTTCTGGCTCGACCTGGGCATCGACGGGTTCCGGCTGGACGCGGTCCCCTACCTCTTCACCGAGGAAGGGACGAACTGCGAGAACCTGGCCGCGACCCACGAGTTCCTGAAGCGGGTCCGCACCGAGATCGACGCGCACTATCCCGACACGGTGCTGCTGGCGGAGGCCAACCAGTGGCCCGAGGACGTCGTCGACTACTTCGGCGACTACGCCGCCGGCGGCGACGAGTGCCACATGGCCTTCCACTTCCCGGTCATGCCGCGCATCTTCATGGCCGTGCGCCGCGAGTCGCGCTACCCCGTCTCCGAAATCCTCGCCAAGACCCCCGCGATCCCCGCGAACTGCCAGTGGGGCATCTTCCTGCGCAACCACGACGAGCTGACCCTGGAGATGGTCACCGACGAGGAACGCGACTACATGTACGCGGAGTACGCCAAGGACCCGCGTATGCGCGCCAACATCGGCATCCGCCGCCGGCTCGCCCCCCTGCTGGACAACGACCGCAACCAGATCGAACTCTTCACCGCCCTGCTGCTGTCGCTCCCCGGCTCGCCGATCCTCTACTACGGCGACGAGATCGGCATGGGCGACAACATCTGGCTCGGCGACCGCGACGCCGTCCGCACCCCCATGCAGTGGACCCCCGACCGCAACGCCGGATTCTCCACCTGCGACCCCGGCCGGCTCTCCCTGCCGACGATCATGGACCCGGTCTACGGCTACCAGGTCACCAACGTCGAAGCCTCCATGTCCTCCCCGTCCTCCCTCCTGCACTGGACGCGGCGGATGATCGAGATCCGCAAGCAGAACAAGGCCTTCGGACTCGGCTCCTACACCGAACTGCCCTCCTCCAACCCGGCGGTCATCGCGTTCCTGCGCGAGTACAAGGACGACCTCGTCCTGTGCGTGCACAACTTCTCCCGCTTCGCGCAGCCGACGGAGCTGGACCTGCGGGAGTTCGACGGAAGGCACCCGGTCGAACTGATCGGCGGGGTGCGGTTCCCGGCCATCGGCGAACTGCCGTACCTGCTGACCCTGGCGGGCCACGGCTTCTACTGGTTCCGGCTCCGTGCTCTCTCCTCCCGCGTCATCCGGCGTTCTTGATCGTGTACATCTGAAAGGACGCGTCGCCATGCCGAAGACTGCACTGCAAAGACCGAGCAGCCTCGATCGCGCCCCGCTGCTCAGCTCGCTCGCCGAGCTGCTGCACGCATGGCTGCCGCGGCAGCGCTGGTTCGCGGGAAAGGGCCGGACCATCACGGACCTGACCCTGTTGTCGGTGACCGAGTTGCACCCGGGTTGTCTGCATCTTCTGGTACGGGCCGAGCACGAGGGCCCGCCGGCCGGACGCGGTCCCGGCAGCACGCCCCCGCCCGACGACTGCTACCAGCTGCTGCTGGGCGTTCGGGAGTTGCTGCCGCCCAGACTGGCGCACGCCGTCATCGGCCGGGCCGACGAGGGTCCACTGGCCGGCCTCATGGTGTACGACGCCCTCCAGGACTCCGAGGCGGCGGGGCTGCTGCTGGAGCGGCTGCGGCATCCGGGAACGGCGGGGCCGCTGCGCTTCGAACGGGACACCCGGGTGCCGCTGCCCACCGGGCTGGCCCCCCGGCTGCTGGACGCCGAGCAGTCCAACTCCTCGCTGGTCTACGGCGACTCCTTCATCCTGAAGGTCTTCCGCCGCATCCAGCCGGGCGTCAACCCGGACCTCGAGGTACCCGCGTCGCTGGCCCGCCAGGGCTGCACGCGGGTACCCGCGCCAGCCGCCTGGTTCACCACCTCGCACCCCGAGCAGGCGACGCTCGGAGTGCTCCAGCCGTATCTGCGCGACGCCACCGACGGCTGGGCCCTCGCGCTCGAAACGCTCACCTCGGAGCGGGACTTCACCCAGGAGGCGTACGCGCTCGGCCGGGCGACGGCCGAGGTGCACCTGGCACTCGCCAAGGCCTTCCCGCTCGACACCCCCAGCCGGCGCCACAACCGGCGGCTCGCGGACGCGATGACCGAGCGGCTGCACACCACCGCCCGTTCCGTTCCCGCGCTGCTGCCGTACGTGCCGGGACTCCAGAGCGCCTACGACGCGCTGGCCCTGCTCGACACGGCCCGCCCCGCGCAGCGGATCCACGGTGACCTCCACCTCGGCCAGGTGCTGCGGGCCGGACGGCGGTGGTTCGTCATCGACTTCGAGGGCGAGCCGGCCCGCCCGCTGACCGAACGCCGCCGCGCCCAGTCCCCCGCGCGGGATGTCGCGGGCATGCTGCGCTCCTTCGACTACGCGGCACGGTCGCGCCGCCCGTGGCGCCCGGAGTGGGCGCAGCGCTGCCGCGAGGCCTACTGCGCGGGATACGCCGCGGAATCCCGGTGGGATCCGCGGGAGGAGCCCGAGGTACTGCGGGCGTACGAGACGGACAGAGCCGTCTACGAGGTGCTGTACGAGGCCCGGCACCGGCCCGACTGGCTCCCCGTGCCGATGGCGGCGATCACCCGTCTCGCCGAGACGCCGCTCAATCCGCGACGGCAGTAGCACGCATCCCTTGTTCCCCTTCTCTCCGCCCAAGGAGGCTCCAGAGCCGTGGCACCCCACACCACAGTCGTCCCCGATCCGTCCGCCCCCGTCCTGCCGTCCGGGACGCCGGAACCCGCCTCGATGACGTCCCGGGCCGGTCCGCCGCGGTCCGCGCCGGCCGCACCCGGCGTACGGCCGGCCGACCCGATGGACGCGACGGACCGCGCGCGGCTGCTGTCGGGTGCCCACCACGATCCGCACGCCCTGCTCGGCGCCCACGAGGTCCCGGGCGGCGTCCGGTTCCGGGTGCTGCGGCCGTGGGCGCGCACGGTGGGCGTCCTAGTGGATGGGCGGCGCACGATGCTGCTCGACGAGGGCGACGGCCTGTTCGCCGGCGTCCTGCCGCTCGACGCCATCCCCGCGTACACGCTCCTCGTGGCCTACGACGGCGACGAGTCCGAGGTGGCGGACCCGTACCGCTTCCTGCCCGCCCTCGGCGAACTCGATCTCCATCTGATCGCCGAGGGGCGGCACGAGGAGCTGTGGCGGGCGCTGGGCGCCCGGCCCATGGTCCACGAGGGTGTCGTCGGGACTCGTTTCACGGTCTGGGCGCCGAACGCCCGGGGCGTCCGCGTCTGCGGCGACTTCAGCCACTGGGACGGCGCCGCGTACCCGATGCGCTCGCTCGGCTCGACCGGTGTGTGGGAGCTGTTCCTCCCCGGCATCGGTGCGGGAACGGCGTACAAGTTCGACATCACGCGCCCCGACGGGTCGCACTCCCTGCGCGCCGACCCGATGGCCCGGCGCACCGAGGTGCCCCCGGCGACCGCGTCGATCGTGACGGAGTCGTCCTACGAGTGGGGTGACGAGGCCTGGATGGCGCACCGCGGGGACGTGCCGGTGCACGAGGCGCCGTTCTCCGTGTACGAGGTCCACCTGGCGTCCTGGCGGCCCGGTCTCACGTATCGCGAGCTGGCCGAGCAGCTGCCGCCGTACGTCGCCGAACTCGGCTTCACCCATGTGGAGCTGATGCCGGTGGCCGAGCACCCCTTCGGCGGTTCCTGGGGCTACCAGATCACCGGCTTCTACGCGCCGACGTCCCGCCTGGGTTCGCCGGACGACTTCAAATTCCTGGTCGACGCCCTGCACCGGGCGGGGATCGGGGTGCTGATGGACTGGGTGCCGGCGCACTTCCCGCGCGACGACTGGGCCCTGGCGCAGTTCGACGGCACCCCGCTGTACGAGCACGGGGACCCCCATCGGGCGGCCCACCCCGACTGGGGCACGCTGGAGTTCGACTACGGCCGCCGCGAAGTGCGCAATTTCCTGGTCGCCAACGCCGTGTACTGGTGCGAGGAGTTCCACATCGACGGCCTGCGCGTGGACGCCGTCGCCTCCATGCTCTACCTCGACTACTCCCGGGAGCCCGGGCAGTGGACGCCCAACATGTACGGGGGCAACGAGGATCCGCACGCCGTCTCCTTCCTGCAGGAGATGAACGCCACCGTCTACCGGCGCAACCCGGGCGTGGTCACCATCGCGGAGGAGTCGACGGCCTGGGACGGCGTCACGCGGCCGACGTCGGACGGCGGCCTGGGGTTCGGGCTGAAGTGGAACATGGGCTGGATGCACGACTCGCTGGTCTACATCTCCAAGGACCCGGTGCACCGCAAGTACCACCACAACGAGATGACCTTCTCGATGGTGTACGCGTACAGCGAGAACTACGTGCTGCCCATCTCGCACGACGAGGTCGTCCACGGCAAGCAGGCGCTGGTGGCCAAGATGCCCGGCGACTGGTGGCAGCAGCGCGCCAACGAGCGCGCCTACCTGGGTTACATGTGGGCCCACCCCGGCAAGCAACTGCTGTTCATGGGGCAGGAGTTCGCACAGGGCGGCGAGTGGTCCGAGGCCCACGGGCCGGACTGGTGGCTGCTCGACCCCGGCTACAGCGCCGAGCCCCACCACCGCGGGGTCCGCGACCTCGTGTGCGACCTGAACGCCGTCTACCGCGACGTGCCGGCCCTGTGGCAGCGGGACACGCACCCCGCGGGCTTCGCCTGGGTGGCGGGCGACGCGGCAGAGGACAACGTCTTCGCGTTCCTCCGCCACGCCGCCGACGGCTCGCCGCTGCTCGCGGTCAGCAACTTCTCCCCGGTCGTCCGGCACGACTACCGGCTCGGGGTCCCGGACGGAATGCCGGCCTGGCACGAGGTCCTCAACACCGACCTCGCCCGGTACGGCGGCAGCGACGTCACCAACTCCGGGCCGCTGAAGCCCGACGCGGAGCCGAGCCACGGCCGTCCGGCCTCGCTGTCCCTGACCCTGCCGCCGCTGGCGACGCTCTGGCTGCGTCCGGGCTGACGGCCGGCCCGGGCCTCGGCGCGCGTCACACCGTGGACGGTTTGCCCGCTGTGCCGATCCAGGTGTGGAACAGCGCGCCGAGGTCCTTGCCGGACAGTCGCTCGCCCAGGCGGACGAACTGGGCCGTGGTGCCGTGGCCGCCGCGGTGCTCGGTGGCCCAGGTGCGCAGGATGCGGAGGAAGACCCGGTCACCGACGGTGGTGCGCAGCCGGTGCAGGGCCATGGCGCCGCGGGCGTAGACGGGGGTGGCGAAGATGTGGGCTCCGTCGCCGGGGTCGTCCGGCGCGAACTCCCAGAGGTCGTCGCTCGCGGGACGCGCGTACAGTTCGTCGAAGGCCTGCTGGGCGCTGTGGCCACCGTGCTGCTCGGCGTAGAGCCACTCGGCGTAGGTCGCGAAGCCCTCGTTGAGCCAGATGTCCTTCCAGCTGGTCAGGGAGACGGAGTCGCCGAACCACTGGTGCGCGCTCTCGTGGACGAGGGTGCCGAGGTCGGGCGCGCTGTCGTAGAGGGGGCGGGTCTGGGTCTCCAGCGCGTATCCCACCTGGGGGGCGTGGTCGACCACCGAGCCTGCCGCCCGGAAGGGGTACGGGCCGAACAGCTTGCTCTCCCAGGCCAGTACGGACGGCAGCTTCTCGAGGACGGGCGCCGCCCGGGCCGCCTCGCGCGGGTCGACGGCGTTGTAGATCCTGAGTCCGTCCGGGGTGGTGTACTGCTGGACCTCGAACCTGCCCACCGTCGCCGTGGCGAGGTACGCGGCCATCGGCTCCGACTGGCGCCAGCGGAAGGTGGTGCGGCCGTGCGCGGTCCGCTGCCCGAGCAGGACGCCGTTCGACACCGCGGTGCGTCCTTCGGGGACGGTGAGGGCGATGTCGTAGGAGGCCTTGTCCTTGGGGTGGTTGTCGGCCGGGAACCAGGTCATGGCGCCCTGCGGCTCACCGGCGACGAAAGCGCCGTCGTCCGTGGGGATCCAGCCGTCCGGTGAACCGTCCGGGTCCGTCACGGGTTTCGGGATGCCCTCGTAGGTGACGGTGACGCGGAACTCCTGGTGCCGGCGCAGCGAACGCCGTGGGGTGATCACGAGTTCCTGGCCGGTGCGGCGGAAGGACGCCTTCTCGTGGCCGACCGTCACACCGGTGACCTTCAGGCCCGCGAGGTCGAGGTCGAAGCGGGTGAGGCGCTGGGTGGCCCGGGCGGTGATGGCCGCCCTGCCGTCGAGGTGGCGGGTGCCCGTGTCGTAGTCGAGGGCGAGGTCGTAGTGGCGGACGTCGTAGCCGCCGTTCCCGGCGAGGGCGAAGTACGGGTCTCCGACGCCGGGGGCGCCGGCTCCCGATCCGGCCGCCGCCGGTGAGGCGGCGGCCAGCAGGGCCGCGAGGGCGACGGGGACGACCGCGGCGACGGCCTTCCGGCCCGGGACGGCCGGGCGTCCGAAGGCCTGCTGACGGGGCAGAGTCACATGCGCTCCTGGGGGGGGGTGGCGGTGATCAATGCCGTTCAGCCTAGGGGCCGCTCCGGCCCGGGAACCCCTTGATCAGGTCAAGTTCCTTCCAGGAGCCGGGGGTTCACGGCTGTCACACCCAGGGCGGCGGCCCGTCGGGGATGAGCTGATGCACGTCGAAGAGGACCGCGGCCTCGACACCCAGTGCCGGCCCGGACATACGGCCCACCCAGGTCAGGAACGGGCCCGGCTCGAAACCCTGGTCCCCCAGCCCCTTGGTGTACTCGGCATGCGCCGCCAGTGAGGCGATGCCCCGCTCCAGCGGCTCACCCGTGACGTCCACCCCGTGGGTGGCCTGCTCGGCGCCCGCGACGCACACCATCCGGATGCCGTTCCACGGTTGCAGCCCCTCGCCCTCCAGTTCCGGGAAGATCCAGCGGTTGCCCGCGTCCCGCGCCGCGTCGAGGGTGGCCAGGCCGACCTCGCGGTGGTCCGCCTGGTTCGTCATGCCCCCGATCATGCGGACGGTGAACGCGTTGGTCACCACGATCTCGGGGCGGTGGCGCCGCATGGCCCGCACGATGTCCCGGCGCAGGTCCGGTCCGTACTCCACGACGCCGTCCCGGTGGTCGAGGAACTCCACGGTGTCGACGCCCACTTCGAGGGCCCCGGCCCGCTCCTCGGCCTCGCGCAGCGGCTTCGCGCGGTCGGGGTGCAGTCCGTCGATTCCGGCCTCGCCGCGGGTCGCGAGGAGATACGTGACCTGTTTGCCCTGGGCGGTCCAGCGGGCGACCGCGCACGCGGCGCCGTACTCGAGGTCGTCGGGGTGCGCCGCCACCGCCAGACATCGCTGCCAGTCCTCGGGCAGGACGCGCAGGCCGGCCGGGTCCGGGACGCCGTCTTTGTCGTGAGTGGGATCCATGACCGAATCATGACGCCGTGCGCCGGTTGCGCAACAGAGGCGCGAGGGGTGGCGGCCGGGCGTGCACGTTGCGGGCGGGGACACCTGCCCGCGGACCCGGTCTAAAACCGGCCGTTCGGAAAGGGGGTCCGGCGCTCCGGCGGACGACGGAACGGACTCGTACCCGTCAGGTCCGGAGGGCGGACGGGGGCCCCGTTCAGGGGAAACACCGGCCCGGGACGCGTGGGAACGGGTCGGGACTGTCGACAACTGACCTGTGACACTCCCGCGTATCGCCCCCATGCTCGCCACGCCCGGTGTGCTGCCCCCCTCGGCGCAGGACCCGCGCTGGGCCTACGAGACGAAGCAGGACGGCCAGCGCGTGGTGGTGTATCTGCCCGGGGACGGCAGCGTGGTGCTGCGGGCCCGGTCCGGGGAGGACATCACCGCCGCGTACCCGGAACTGCAGCCTCTGGGCGGTGCCCTCGGGAGCACCCCGGCGGTCCTGGACGGCGAGATCCTGGTCCTGGACGAGCGGGGACGGGGGGATTTCCAGCGGCTGCAGTCGCGCATGGGCCTCGCGCACTCCCCGGCGAGGGCGGCCCGCCGGGCCGCGGAGGACCCCGCGCACCTGATGCTGTTCGACGTGATGCATCTGCGCGGCGACCTCACGAAGCTCACCTATGCCCGCCGCCGCGGGCAGTTGGAGGCCCTTGCCCTGGAAGGGCCCGCCTGGTCGACACCATCGGCGATCGTGGGGCACGGCGAGGCGGCCCTGCAGCTCACCCGGGAGAACGGCTTGGAGGGGCTGGTCTGCAAGCGGCTGGACTCCCTGTACGAACCGGGTGTGCGCTCCCGCGCCTGGATCAAGATCCGGAACATGCGGATCGCGGACGTCGTCATCGGCGGCTGGTCACCCGGCCGGGGACGGCTCACCGGCCTGCCCGGGGCCGTTCTCGTGGGACAGCGCGAGGCGGGACGGCTGCGCTACGTCGGCAGTGTCGGCACCGGCTGGAGCGAGGACGAGCGACTGGCGCTCGCCCGGCTCCTGGACGCCGCGGAGAGCGGCACCTGCCCCTTCGACCCCGTGCCCGCCGCTCCCGGAGCGCACTGGGTGCTGCCCCTCCTGGTCGGCGAGGTCCGGTACAGCACGCGGACCCGCGCCGGGATGCTCAGGCAGCCGTCGTGGCACCGGCTCCGCCCGGATCTGGCACCGGAGGACTCCGCCGCCGACCTCCCCTGAGGCGCCCGTCCCGCCGTACCGCTCTCAGATCGTGTAGCGGCGCAGCGCCGGGGTGGCGAACGCGAGGACGAGCGTCGCGGCCATGACGAGGAGACCGCCGGCCACCACCGCGGCACGTGCCCCGAGCAGCGATCCGGCCGTGCCGTGCAGGACGTCGGCCAGCCGGGGACCGCCCGCGACCACCACCGTGAAGACGCCCTGCATGCGTCCGCGCATCTCGTCCGTCGCGGCGGACAGCAGGATGGCGCCCCGGAAGACCATGGAGACCATGTCGGCGACGCCCGCGGCGGCGAGGAACGCCACGGCCACCCACAGGCTGGTGCTCAGTCCGAACCCGGTGATCGCCACCCCCCAGGCCAGGACCGCGCCGATGACCATCAGCCCGTGCCGGCGGGCCCGCGAGAACGTGCCGGACATGAGCCCGCCGGCCATCGCGCCGATGGGGATCGCCGCGAACAGCAGGCCGAGGGCGAGCCCTTCGCCGTAGGGCGCGTAGGTCTGGGAGGCGAGCTGCGGGAAGAGGGCGCGGGGCATGCCGAAGACCATGGCGATGATGTCGGCGAGGAAGGACAGCAGCAGCACCTTGTGCAGCGACATGTAGCGGAAGCCCGCGACGACCTCGCGCAGCCCCGCGCGCCGGGTCGCCGGGCCGCCGAGCGGCGGCAGCGCCGGGAGCCGGTACACGGCCCAGACGGTGACGCACAGCGCCAGGGCGTCGATGAGGTAGAGCTCGGCCAGGCCGATCACGGGGATGAGGGCACCGGCGAGCAGCGGGCCCGCGATGAGGCCGGTCTGCATCACGGTCGAGCCGAGGGCGTTCGCGGCCGGCAGCTCCTCGGCGGGGACGAGCCGGGCGATGGAGGCGGTGCGGGCGGGCGCGTTGAGGCCGAAGAACGCCTGCTGGAGGGCGAGCAGCACCATCAGTACGAGCACCGAACCCAGTCCGGTGGCCGCCTGTATCCAGAACAGCAGCGAGGTGACGGCGACCCCGGTGTTGGTGATGAGGAGCAGTTTGCGGCGGTCCATGCTGTCGGCGACGGCGCCGCCCCACAGGGCGAAGACCACGAGCGGCAGGAGGCCGGCGAGGCTCGCGTAGCCGACCCAGGCCGAGGAGCCGGTGATGTCGTAGATCTGCTTGGGTACGGCGACCGCGGTGAGCTGGCTGCCCACGGCCGTGACGATGGTCGACGACCACAGCCGGCGGTAGGCGGGGCGGCGCAGCGGGCGGGTGTCCATGGCCCAGCGGCGCCAGCCGCCGCGCGGTGCGGCGGACTCCGCCGTCTCGGGCGCCGGGGGCGCGTCGTGGGGTCCCGCGTCGTTGTCGGTGGTGTTGCTGCTCGTGTCCACGGCCGTCCTGGATGCTCGATACATCTTTCGGTGTCAGCATTCACTATCGTCGACCGGGGCAACCGACCGCCCCGCTGTCCGGCGCCCGGACGGACGGGCCGCAGGTCACCGTGCCGGGCGTCCGGCCGCGATCTCCGCCACCATGCGGGCGGCCACCGCCCCGGCGTGACCGATGGCCCCGGGGAAGATGTCGAGGCCGTGCGCCACGAGGGCGCCTTCGTGCAACAGCATCAGCGTGCGCCCCACAGCATCGGGCGCGTCCGGCTGGAGCGGGCGCACGAGGTCGGTGAACAGTCCGAGCATCCAGCGCTTCTGGCCGTCGATGACCGCGGTCGCGGGATGGGCGGGGTCGTCGATCTCCGCGTGCGCGTTGACCATGCTGCAGCCCCGGGCGCCCTCGGCCTCCATCCACGCCCGCGTGGCGTCGAAGACCGCCGCCACCTTCGCCTCCGCGGTGGGGGCGGCGTCGACGCGCGGCACCAGGAAGGCGCGCCAGCGCTCGTCCCGCTCCGCCAGGTACTCGACGACGATCTGGTCCTTGGAGCCGAAGCGGTCGTACAGCGTCTTCTTGGTGACGCCGGCCTCGGCCGCGATGAGGTCGACGCCCACCGCGTGGATCCCGCGCTCGTAGAAGAGCCGTGCGGCGGCCTCCAGCGCGCGGCGGGCCGCCGGGGTCAGGGTCACGCGGTGGGGCTTCGCGGTCGTCATGCGTCCAGGGTAGACCGATCTGTATAGTCGAGGCCGAGTAAACAGATCTGTCTACTTGCGGCCGGGTCCAGTGCCGGATCCGGCCGAGGAGGTGTGCGGTGCCGTGACGATCCTGTTGTCCCTCGCGTTCGTGGGCGCATGGAGCTCCGGCTTCATCGGCGCCAAGCTCGGAGCGGGCACCGCGCCCGCGCTCACGCTCCTGATGTGGCGCTTTGTGCCCCTGGCCCTCGTCCTGACCGCCGTGGCCCTCACCGCGACCCGCCGGGCGTGGCGGGGCCTGACCCGGAGAGTCCTCGCACGTCAGGCCGCGGTGGGGGCGCTGTCGCAGAGCGGCTATCTGCTCACCGTCTACTACGCGATCCAGTTGGGCGTCTCCAGCGGCACCACCGCCCTCGTCGACGGAACACAGCCCCTGGTGGCCGGGGCGCTGGCGGGTCCTCTGCTGGGGAGCCCGGTGTCCCGGACGCAGTGGGCGGGACTGGGTCTCGGCGTGTCCGGCGTCGCCGTGGTCACGGCGGCCGACGCCGGCGCCGTCGCCGGTGTGGCCTGGTGGGCCTACCTCGTCCCGTTCCTCGGCATGCTGTGCCTGGTGGCGGCGACGTTCCTGGACCGCCGCTCCCCGGGGGAGGTGCGTCCTTCGGTGTCCATGACGATCCACGTCGGCAGCAGCGCGGTCGTCTTCGGCGTCCTGGCCGCGGCCGCGGGAGGGGCCGCCCCGCCCTCCGCCGTCTCGTTCTGGGTCTCGGTGGCCTGGCTGGTGGGTCTGTCCACCTTCGGCGGCTACGGGCTGTACTGGCTCCTGCTGCGGCGCTCCGGGGTGACCTCGGTCAACACCCTCATGTTCCTGATGGCGCCGGTGACGGCCGTGTGGGGGGCGCTGATGTTCGGCGAGCCGTTCGGAGTGCAGACGGGGGCCGGGCTGGCGCTCGGTCTGCTGGCCGTGGCCGTGGTGCGGCTCGGCGAGCGCCCGCGGCGGGGGCCGAGGCCGCCGCGGCCGGTCACGCTCCGCCGATCAGCGTCGCCCCCAGGCCGATCATCGTCGCCGCCACCAGACCGTCCAGCACCCGCCAGGACGAGGGCCTGGCCAGGAAGCGGCCGAGCAGACGGGCACCGAAGCCCAGCGCGGTGAACCAGCACAGGCTCGCCAGCACGGCGCCCAGGCCGAAGGTCCAGCGCAGCGCTCCGCGGTCGGCGGCCACGGAGCCGAGCAGGAACACGGTGTCGAGATAGACGTGCGGGTTGAGCCAGGTCATCGCCAGGCAGGTGAGCACGGCCCGCCGCCGGGACCCGGTCGCCTCGCCCTCCACCCGCAGGGCCCCCGGCCGCAGCACGCGCCGGGCGGCGAGAGCGCCGTAGACCAGCAGGAAGGCACCGCCGACCAGTCCGACCGCCGTCAGCGCCGAGGGCCAGGCCACGACGACCGCCCCCACGCCGCCGACGCCCAGCGCGATCAGCGCGGCGTCGGACAGGGCGCAGATGCCCACCACCGCGAGGGCGCCTCACGACGGACGCCCTGACGCAGGACGAAGGCGTTCTGGGCGCCGATGGCGACGATCAGCGAGAGCCCGGTGCCGAATCCGGCCGCCGCGGCACTGAGGGCGTTGGTCATGACGACGACGCTAAGGAAGCACCTTGGGGAAAGTACAGCTAAAGATTTTTACGTACCCTTAGCCTTCGTGATGACCGAACTCCCGCTCGATCAGGTGCGCACTCTGCTCGCGGTGGTCGACGAGGGCACTTTCGACGCCGCGGCCCGGGCTCTGCACGTGACCCCTTCGGCGGTCAGCCAGCGCGTCAAGGCTCTGGAACAGCGCACGGGCCGGGTACTGCTGATGCGCACGAAGCCGGTGCGGGCCACCGAGTCCGGCGAGGTCGTGGTGCGTTTCGCCCGTCAGCTGGCCCGGCTGGAGCGCGACGCGCAGTCCGCACTGGGCCTGACGGACACCGCGGGGCCGACGCGGCTGCCGATCGCGGTGAACTCCGACTCGCTGGCGACCTGGTTCCTCCCGGCCCTCACCCGTGTGCGCCAGGACCTGCGGCCCTGTTTCGAGCTGCGGCGGGCGGACCAGGACCACACGGCCGCGCTGCTCAGGGAGGGCCGGGTGATGGCGGCCGTGACCTCGTCGCCGGACGCGGTGACGGGCTGTTCCGTCCGGGGGCTGGGGCGCATGCCCTATCTGGCGGTGGCGAGCCCGGACTTCGCGGAGACCTGGCTCGGCGATCGGCCCGACGCGCCGCCGGGCGAACTGCTCGCGGACGTGCCCGTCGTGGCCTTCGACCGGCACGACGACCTCCAGGACGCCTTCGTGCGCACCCTCCTCGGACGGGACCGAGGGGCCTCCGCCCTGCGCCACCACGTCCCCACCTCCGAGGGATTCGTCGACGCCGTCGCGGCCGGAATGGGCTGGGGCCTGGTGCCGCGGGTACAAGCCCGACCGCTGCTGCGGGCCGGGCGGCTCGTCCCGCTCGCCCCGGACCGCACGGTCGAGGTGCCGCTGTTCTGGCAGCAGTGGAAGCTCGACTCACCCGCCCTCGCGGCCGTCGCCGATGCGGTGGTCGCCGCGGCGCGGGAGGCGCTGGGGCCTGCCTGAGGCACGGCCGCGGGCGCAAGCGGGCGGCGGCGTCCCGCACCCCTCCGGGGGCCGGGCTCACACGGCTGCCACACCCGGGTGGCGAGGTGGTTGGCGGCCCCATAGAAATGGTCAGCATCAGCTTGCGCATCGCGATCGGGGCGTGATGCCAGCCGCACCCTCTTCATGGAGCCGACCATGACCACCCGCTCTTTCTCCTTCTCACCCAGCCCTGACCGGCCGGAGATACCCCCGGACGGTGCCGCCGGTCCCCCCGCGCCGCCCCTGCCCCCCAAGCCGCCCGTCGGCACGGAACCGGCCCCGGAAGCACCGCCCACCCGTGCGGCACAGGAGGGGCCCGTACAGGCCGGCCCCGAGCCCGAGGACCAGTACGCCGATCCCATGGACGGACTGGTACACGCGGCCGTCGCCGACCGGCCGCTGGAGGAAGTGGTCCAGCTGATCACGCTCCTGGAGCAGTCGCCGGAGTACGCGCGCGCCACCGTCGACGCGCTCCGGGCGGTCGGGGTCGAGCGCTCCGTCGAGGACGTCACCCGGCTGGTGGCGCTGCTGACGCGCCCCCCGCGAAGCCCCGAATCCGCCGACGAGGCGATCCGCGCCGCGGCCGAGTGTCGACCCGTGGAGGACGTGACCCGTCTGATGGCGCTGCTGCACCGGCCGCCGATCGAGCAACACTGCGGCGACGAGGCGGTACGCGCCGCGGCGAGCCGGCCCGTCGAGGAACTCGTGCAGCTGATCGGCCGGTTGGCCCAGGAGCAGGACGTGCCCACGCACGGAACGGGACTGCTGGCGGGGCACACCACCGCGCCGTCGCCGCACGCCGCGGCCGCGCACCCGCCGCAGGCCGCCCACGAGACACCGGGCGACCACAACCGCAACAACGACCACGACCACGGCCCCGCGTCGTCCCGCACACGGCGCCCCCGCGCGCCACGCAAGGACGGCACTCCCCCGTCGTGGCCGGGATGGCTCGCCGCAGCCGCCCTGGTCCTGTGCGCGCTCGCCTACTTCCCGCTGCACCGGGACGGCGCGCCCGTGAACGCCTACGGCTTCGCCCTGGGCGCCTCCGCCCTGTGTCTGGTCGTCGCGCTGGCGCTGGTGCTCAAGAACGCCCTGCCGGTGCTCGCGACCGCCGTGGTGATTCCGGCCGCACTGGCCGCCCTTCAGGTGCTCGACGGCCGACTCCGGTCGCCGGCCCTGTCCCGGGCGCTGGAGATCACCGCCGCCCCGCAGTGGTTCGCCGGCCTTGCGTCAGTCGTGGCCGCACTGGCGGCAGCCACGGCCCTCCTGGCATCGCTGGCGGCGGAGAAGCTCGGCAGGCAGCCCGAAAGCCGGCCCCTGGCCGGGGCGCACCAGTCACCGGAGTGACGGCGGTGCCCGCCGTGAGCGGGCGCCCACCGCGTCGACCCGCGCGGGTCTGCGTTCCGCAGGCCCGCGCGGTGCTGTCCGCTCTCGCCCGCCCGCGAGCGGGCGCCACTCATCGGCCCCGATCGGGGGCGGGCTCGGCTCTACGGCCCGACCGCGGCCAGGCTTCACTCGACGGCCCGACCGCGACCGGGCTTCACTCGACGGCCCGACCGCGGCCGGGCTTCACTCGACGGCCCGACCGGGGACGGGCCTCACCGGAGCCGCCCCCCGCCGACGTGTTCCGCCAGGCCGGTCAGCACCCGGTCCGGGGTCAGGGGGAGTTCGCGCAACCGGACACCGGTGGCGTGGTACACGGCGTTGCCGACGGCGGCCGCCGTCCCGACGATGCCGATCTCACCGATCCCCTTGCTGCCCATGGGGTTGAGATGAGGGTCCTCCTCGTCGATCCAGTGCGCTTCCAGGGCGGGGACGTCCGCGTGGGCGGGCACGTGGTAGGACGCGAGGTCGGACTCGGTGAAGTCGCCGAACGGCGCGTCCATCGTGCTTCCCTCGGTCAGCGCCATGCCCAGCCCCATGGTCATGCCGCCGATGAACTGGGAGCGCGCCGTGCGGGAGTTGAGGATGCGGCCGGCGGCGTACACGCCGAGCAGCCGGCGGACGCGCACCTCCCCGGTCACGGTGTCGACGGCGACCTCCGCGAAGTGGGCACCGAAGGCGTGCCGGGCGTAGTCGCTCTCGGCGTCGGCGGTGCCTGACGTGTCCGCCCGCGCCTCCAGCCCGTCGTCCGGCAGGGGCCCGGCGTGGCCGGCCAGGGCTGCCTTGAGGCGGCCGCAGGCCTCGTGCACCGCCCAGCCCCAGGAGGCGGTGCCGGACGAACCACCGGCCAGCGGAGCCGACGGCAGGTCACTGCTTCCCACTTCGGTGCGGACGCGTCCGAGCGGGACGTCCAGGGCGTCGGCGGCGATCTGCGCCAGGACGGTCCGGGCCCCGGTGCCGATGTCCGTGGCGTTGATCCGCACCACGAAGTCGCCGTCGGGAAGAGCCCGGACGCTCGCCGTGGACGGCGAGACGAGCACCGGATACGTCGCCGCCGCCACGCCCGAGCCCACCAGCAGCGGGCCTTCCAGGCGCGACCGCGGACGGGGGTCGCGGCGGGCCCAGTCGAACCGGCGCGCCCCCTCCCGCAGGCACTCCACCAGATGACGGCTGCTGAAGGGCTTGCCGCTGTCGGGTTCGGCGTCCGGCTCGTTGGCGATACGCAACTCCACGGGATCCATGCCGAGTTCGACCGCCAGCTCGTCCATGGCCGACTCCAGCGCGTACATGCCCGGGGCCTCGCCCGGCGCGCGCATCCACGACGGGCTGGGCACGTCCAGCGGCACGACCCGGTGCGTGGTGAGGCTGTGCGGAGAGGCGTACATGACCCGGGTGGGCATCGCTGCCTGCTCGACGAACTCCTTGATGCGGGAGGTGTGGGTGGTGACCTCGTGGAGGACCGAGGTGAGCCTGCCGTCCTCGGTGGCGCCCAGCCGGACGCGCTGCAGCGTGGGGGCGCGATGGCCGACCACGGCGGGCAGGTGGCGGCGGGGCAGGTTGACGGTGACGGGGCGGTCCGTCACGCGTGCCGCCATGGCCGCGAGGACGACGTGCGGGCGGGGGGTGCCCTTGGATCCGAAGCCGCCGCCGACGTGTTCGGACACGACGGTGACCCGGTCCTCCGGGATCGCGAACATCTGGGCCAGCACGGCGCGTACGGTCGTGGCGCCCTGGCTGGAGTCGTGCACCACGAGCCGGCCGTCCTCCCAGCGCGCGGTCGCGGCGTGCGGTTCCATGGGGTGGTTGTGCAGCGGCGGCACCCGGTAGTCGGCGTCCACACGGACCGCCGCGGAACAGAAGGCGCCCTCGGGGTCGCCCAGTTCGCGGTGCGCCGGATAGCCGCCGTTGGCCTTCTCGGGTACGTAGGCCCCCGGGTGCCCCTCGGTGAGGGTCACGTCGTGGTCCCGCTCCGCGTAGTCCACCCGCACGGCCGCCGCGCCCGCGCGGGCCGCCTCCAGGGTCTCGGCGACGACCAGGGCGACGCACCAGCCGCGGTGCGGCACCCGGTCGTCCTGCAGGACGGCGAGCGTGGGGTCGTCCTGCTCCGCGACCCGGGGCGCGTTCTCGTGGGTGAGTACCGACAGCACGCCCGGCAGCTCCAGCGCGGCGGCGGTGTCGACCGCGCGGACCGATCCGGCGGCGACGGAGGCGGGCACCGGCCACGCGTGGGCCCGGCGCGGGAGCGGCTGTTCGGCGGCGTAGCGGGCGGTGCCGGTGACCTTGTCCCGGCCCTCCCGGCGCTCGGCGGGAGCGCCCAGCGCGCTACCGGTGTCGGCCATGGAGTCCTCCTGGTGCGTGCAGGTTCCGGTGTCGTCGTTCCCCGGTCGGGGTGCTCGTCGGCGGCGGCGCGGGGCCCGGGATCGGTCAGGTGACGGCCGGGGGTGCGAGCCGGCTCAGGACGTCGACACCCAGGTTGCGGGCCAGCGGCACCTTGAAGGCGTTGTCGCGCAACGGCCGCGCCTCCTCTAGTTCGAGGTCGAGGGCGTGCTCGAACGCGGCCGTGGTGGGCGCCGCGCCCAGCAGCGCCGCCTCGGCCCGCCGCGCCCGCCAGGGCCGGTGCGCCAGTCCACCGAAGGCGATCCCGGCGTGCCGGACGACGCCGTCCGCGATCTGCAGCACGGCGGCCACCGACGCGAGGGCGAAGGCGTACGACGCCCGGTCGCGGGCCTTGCGGTAGGCGGAGGGCAGTCCGGAGGTGGCCTCGGGGAGCAGCACACCCGTGATGAGTTCCCCGGGTCGGATCTCGGTCTCCCGCTCCGGGTGGTCGCCGGGCAGTCGGTGGAACTCGGCCACCGGGACGGTGCGTTCGCCGTCGGCGCCGTGCAGCTCCACCCGGGCGTCGAGCGCGGCGAGGGCGACGGCCAGGTCGGAGGGGTGCGTGGCGATGCACTGCGCGGAGTGACCGAGCACCGCGTGGTCCCGGTGGACTCCCTCCAGGGCACCGCAGCCGGAGCCCGGTTCGCGCTTGTTGCAGGGCTTGTCGACGTCCTGGAAGTAGGGGCAGCGGGTGCGCTGGAGCAGGTTGCCGCCGGTGGTGGCGACGTTGCGCAGCTGCCCGGAGGCGCCCGCGAGGACCGCCTGGGAGAGCACGGGGTAGCGGTCGCGGACCGCGGGGTGGGCCGCGAGGTCGCTGTTGCGGACGGTCGCCCCGATCCGCAGGGACCCGTCGGGCAGTTCCTCCACGGTGTCGAGGGGCAGGCGGCTGACGTCGATGAGGGCGGCGGGCTGCTCCACCCCGAGCTTCATCAGGTCCACCAGGTTGGTGCCGCCGCCGAGGTAGCGGGCGCCGGGGTTGGAGGCGTACGCGTCGGTCGCCTCCTCGACGCTGCCGGCGCGTACGTACGCGAAGGGCTTCACGAGACCACGTCCTCGACGGCCTGGACGATGTGCGGATAGGCGCCGCAGCGGCAGAGGTTGCCGCTGAGCCGCTCACGGATCTCGTCCGCGCCGAGCGGCACGGGCCGCCCCGACGGCACGGCGGGGTCGGTCACGTGCGAGGGGTGTCCGGCCGCCGCCTCGGCGACCGCGCCGACGGCGCTGCAGATCTGCCCCGGTGTGCAGTAGCCGCACTGGAACGCGTCGCGGTCCAGGAAGGCCTGCTGGAGCGGGTGGAGTGTCTCGCCGTCGCCACCGGCCAGACCCTCGACGGTCGTGATGTCGTCGCCGTCGAGGGCGACCGCCGGCAGCAGGCAGCTGTTGACGCGGCGGCCGCCCACCAGGACGGTGCAGGCACCGCACTGGCCGTGGTCGCAGCCCTTCTTGGCGCCCGTGAGACCGAGGTCCTCGCGCAGCACGTCCAGCAGGACGGAGCGGTGGTCGACGGTCAGGGTGTGCGGTTTGCCGTTCACCCGGAGAGTCACCTCGGAGTGGTGGCGGTCGGGTGAGCCGGCGGTGTCGCGCGCGGATCCGGAATCCACGGATGACCTCCAGGTGGGTGGGCTGCACGGGCCGGTGGCGGCCCGCCGCTAAAGGGAGTCGATGTCCTCGTCCGGGATGCGGTGGACGGCCGCCTCCTCCGCGGAGGCCGCGCCCCCGTCGATGCCCACGTCCTCGGCGAGCATGTCCTTCTCGGCGTCCTCGTGGGCACCCTCGTCGGGAGCCACCAGGCGGCCGGCGCGGTCCTCGCCGACCTCGTCGTCCACCGGTTCCCCCTCGCCGTCGGGGAGGTCGCCCACACCGTCGCCGGCGTCGGGCTCGGCGAGAGCCGGGTCCGGTCGCTCCTCCGACAGCCGCTGGTCCAGGCTCTCGCCCTCCCGCTGCTCCCGCGCCGTCGTCCCCTCGTGCTCCACCGCCAGCGGGCGCTCGGGCGGCGACCAGCCCTCCTCGTACGGGTCCGACTCGCGGTCGGAGAGGGTGTCCTCCGCGTCGAGGATGCCGTCGTCCTCACGGCCCTCGGTCCCGTCGGGCTGGTAGACCTCGTCGCCCATGACTTCTTCGTTGCTCTCGCTGCCCATGGTCTGTGTGTTCCTCCGGACGGTTGTGTTGTCTTGCAGCCCGCGTATCCAGGCTGCGGCAGACCACACGTTCCGGCACGCCAGGGACTCCCGGTGAACACGGTGCGTGACGGCAGCCGGGGGTCCCGCGGGACCCGTGGTCGCCGGGCGACGGGCCCGCACCGGTGTGAGACTTCTTCACGGAGCGCCCGGACCACGGGCCGCGACGTGCGACGAGGGGAGCCAGGGTGGCGACGGCAGAGACCGAGGAAGCGCTCCTGACGGAGTTTCTCGCCGACCCGGCCAATGCGGCGCTGGACCTGACGACCGCGGTGGCGCGCTGTTCCAAGGCGCTCGGCCTGCAGCACTCCGTCGTGTACCTCGCCGATCTGCAGCAGCGGCAGCTCGTGCCGCTGACGGACGTGGCCTCCGTGCTCGACATCGACGACTCCCTCGCCGGCTGGACCTACCGCACGCAGTCCCTGCGTGTGGAGGAGTCCGAGCTCGGCGGGATGACGGCGTGGTTCCCGCTGCTCGACGGGGCGGAACGCCTCGGCGTCCTCGCGGTGCACTGCCCGGCCCTCGATCCCCTGGCGCTGCGGCGCGGCAGGACGCTCGCCACCCTGCTCGCCATGATGATCACGTCGAAGCGGGCGTACAAGGACTCCTTCATCCGGCGCACCCGCACCGAACCGATGCAGCTGCCGGCGGAGATGCTGCGCGCCTTCCTCCCACCCCGCACGATCGGCACCAGGCACGCGGTGTCGACGGCGGTCCTGGAGCCCGCGTACCAGATCGGCGGCGACGCGTTCGACCACTCGCTGACCGAGACGACGCTGCACGTCTCGATCCTCGACGCGATGGGCCACAATCTGGCGTCGGGGCTGACCACCGCGGTGTCGCTCGCCGCCTGCCGCAACGCCCGCCGCACCGGGGCGGACCTGCCGGAACTGGTGGAGTCCGTCGACGCGGCTCTCGGCGAGTGGCTGCCGGACCAGTTCTGCACCTCGGTGCTGTGCCAGCTCGACCTGGCCTCCGGGACGCTGCGGTGGATCAACTGCGGTCATCCGCCGCCGCTGCTCATCCGCGACGAGCGGGTGGTGGACGGTGCCCTGGACCGCGACCCGGAGCCGCCGATGGGGCTGCCCTCGCTCCTCACCTCGCGGGCACGGCAGGTCCACGAGGTCACCCTGGAGCCGGGCGACCGCGTCCTGATGTACACCGACGGGGTCACCGAGGCGCGGACCCGGGACGGCGGGCTGTTCGGGCTGGAGCGGTTCACCGACTCCGTCATCCGCGCCACGGCGGGCGGTGAGCTGCCCCCGGAGGTGCTGCGGCGCCTGATCCACTCCATCCTGGACTCCCAGACCGACGGACTGCAGGACGACGCCACGATCATCCTGTTCGAGTGGCGCCCGCCGCGGTGACCCCGGGCCTCATCCGGAGCTGAACGGGCCCTCCAGGGCCGCCCACTGCAGCAGCATGATGGTCTTCGCGTCGGCGATCTCGCCGGTGCGGATCATCTCCAGGGCTCTGCGGAAGGGCAGTTCGACGATCTCGATGTCCTCACCCTCCTCGTCCAGCCCGCCGCCTTCGTGGGTACGGGTCGAGGGACCGTAGGAGGCGGCGAAGAAACTGACGCGTTCGGTGACCGATCCGGGGCTCATGTAGACGTCGAAGACGTGCCGGACGGCGCCGATGGTGTGCCCGGTCTCCTCGATCACCTCGCGGCGCACGGCGACCTCCGGATGCTCGTCCTCCTCGTCGAGGAGTCCGCCCGGCGTCTCGACGAGCATGCCATCGGGGTGTCCGTTGACGTAGACGGGATAGCGGAACTGCCGGGTCAGCAGCACGGTTTCGCGGTCCGCGTCGTACAGCAGCATCGTGGCGCCGTTGCCGCGGTCGTGCGTCTCGCGCTCCTGGGTGCTCCAGGTGCCGTCGCCGCGCCGGAAGTCGAACGTGGTGGTGCGCTCCACATACCAGTGGCTGGACAGGAGGGTCACGTCCCGCACCTTGACGCGCGGGTTGCCGGTCAGATCCCGGCCGGTACGGTCGAGTCCGGTGCGGCCGCGGCGGTCCGGGGTGTCGATGCCGGCGGTCATCGGACGCGGGCCGGGCGGATGGAACGGAAGATGCTCATGACCGCTTCTACCATTTCGTCCCCGTCGCTGTCGCACGGCCTCCCCCGCACGACGGGTCCGGCGAACCGGACTCCGCGAGGAAACCGGAGGTCCCCACGGGCAGCGGAACCCGCCGGTCACGACCACGGAGGCGGCCGCACGTCTAGGCTCACGGCATGGAACAGACGGAGATCATCCTGCGAGCCATCGGCGTCCTCACCGAGACCAACGCGATGGTCCGCAGGATCGCTCAGGACGAGGACGCCGAGGTCGAGTCGACCGAGACCCAGCTCGGCGCCCTCGTGACGGAGGTGTTCCCGAGTGTCGAGGTGCCCGCGGACGCCGGCCCCGCCGAAGCCGGCCAGGCCGTCGCGGACGCCTATCTGCCCGCGACCATCTCACTCGTGGGCGCCTTCGCGTTCCTGTTCTCCGAGCTTGCCGAGGTGCACGACTCCGGACGGACCGACGTGAAATCGGCCGACCTCCTCCAGGACCTCGCCCTGCGCATGTCGCGGGCGGGCGAGGAGGGTTGACGGGCCACGGGCCGGCCGGGGCCCCTGCGGAGTCGTTCGGGTGCCGCTCGCCGACCGCCGGGGCGGGGCACCCAGGCGGTCGGCGGTCGGCGATCAGGTCACCGCTTCTGCTCCACGCGCACCCAGTCGACCTCGGCGCGCACTCCCCCGGCGGCGACCCGGTCGACGCTGGACTGGGGCAGCCCCCAGTACGGCGCGGTGACCTTGTTCCAGCCGGCCGGATAGCCGCCGCCCAGGGCGAGGTTGAGGATGACGTACTGGTTGTGGCCGAACACCCACTGCCCCCGGGTGGACTCCAGTTTGTTGCGGGACGTCTCCTGGACCAGGCGGTCGTCGACGAAGAAGCGCATACCTGTCGGGGTCCACTCGACCGCGTACGTGTGCCACTGGTCGGCCCGGCCCCCGTCGGGATAGGTCTGGCGGGCGCCGATGTTGCCGTCGGCCGAGTAGCCCGGGCCGTGCAGTGCGGTGCTGGTCCAGTCGCCGTAGCCGATGTTCTCCATGATGTCGGTCTCGCCGGAGGCGGGCCATGACACCGACGGGTCGTCGACGTTGCTGCCCAGCATCCAGAAGGCCGGCCAGAATCCGTCCCCGACCGGCAGCTTCATGCGCGCGCTGACCCGGCCGTAGGTGAAGTCGAACCTGGTGTTGGTGTCGATGCGCCCGGAGGTGAAGTCGTAGGTGCCGCCGCCCGCCTGCGTGCAGCCCTTGCAGTACTTGGCCTTCAGCAGGAGGCTGCCGTTCTGCGTGCTGATGGTGTCGGCGGAGTCGACGTAGGCCTGGGACTCGCCGTTGACCGGGCCCATCTCCTGGCCGGTTCTGACCACGCGCCACTTCGAGCGGTCGAGGGCCGCCGCGGTGAAGTCGTCGAAGAAGGTCGTCTGGTAGGTGCCGGACTGTTCGCCGGGCAGTGCCGGATACGCGGCGGAGGCGCTGCCTCCCGTGCCCCAGACCTGGAACTCGTAGAGCGAGTAGCCGAACTGGGCCGTTGCGGGTGCCGGGTTGTAGAAGGAGCGCCGTTCCTTTCCGAGCATCCGCACGTAGCGCCCCGTCGCCGGCTGGGCCAGGGTGACGCCGTCGTGGCGACCCGCTGCCTCGCCCGGCGACTTCACGTCGGCGCGGCGGGCGGCCACCTCGGCGGCCGAGGGCCGGTGAACGGTTCGCCAGGTCCGGTTGTCGTCGGAGACCTGGATCTCGTAGTCCACCGCGTAGGCCGCCTCCCAGTAGAGGTCGACGGTGTCGATGGTGGAGGTGGCGCCGAGGTCCACGGAGATCCAGCGGTCGGCGTTCCAGTCGCTGGACCAGCGGGTGGCGTCGCCCTTGAGGTCCGCGGGCCAGCCGCCGTCGGTCGCCGAGGCGGGTGAGCTGCCGGCGTGCTGGTAGAGGTTCGAGTAGGCGGGGTGGTGCAGGGCGAGGTTGGAGCGGGTGGCCGAGGCGGGGGCCGGTTCGCCGCCGTAGACCTTGAAGGAGTACAGCGAGTAGCCGTAGGGCGTGGCGCGCTCCACGCCGCGCAGGCGTACGTACCGTCCGGTCACCTCCTGGGGATGGGTGTGGGCGGTGACGGAGCCTCCGGTGCCGGCGGTCTCCGTGTAGAAGGGGGTCCAGTCGGTGCCGTTCCTGGACACCTCCAGGACGTACCGCTTGCCATAGGCGGCCTCCCAGTCCAGGGCGACCCGGTCGATGCGGAGGGTGGCGCCGAGGTCGACGCGTATCCACGCGTCGTCGGCGAACTGGCTGGACCAGCGCGTGGATCCGTTGCCGTCGAAGGCCAGTCCGGGCGCCGTGCCGCCGTTCTCACTGCCGGAGGCGGTGACGGAGGCCGGGTTCGCGGCATAGGCCGCGGCGGCCCGGTCGGTGTCCCAGGCCGCCGCGGCGACGGCGCCGGACTGGGGGTCCTGCGCCGCGACGGCCGTGCCCGCGGTCAGCAGCGTGAGGGCGGACAGGGTGGCGAGGGCGGTCATGAGTGTGCGGGGTGTACGGGATGGCATGCGGCTCTCCTGAGGACGTTGGGGGTGCCGGGTGCGTGCGGGCGTGCGGCGGTGCGGGGACGGCGCCGGTGTACGGGGTGGCGCTGCCGTGCTCGGTTGCGCCCGTGGGCCGGTGGCGCCGACGGGCCGCCCGGGACGGGGGCCGGTGGGGCGTCGTGCGGTGCGGTGCCGGGCGCGCTTCGGTGGGGCGTTGTGGGGTGCGGTGCCGAAGGGGCTTCGGGGGGGGCGTGGTGCGGTGCCGGGCGGGCGCCGGTGAATCGTGGTGCGGTGCCGGACCGGGCTCCGGTGGGCCGTGGCGCGGTGCCGGACGTGGGGAGGGGCCCGGCGCCTGCGTCCTCGGGGGCCGCTCGGCGGGCCGGGACGGGTGTGGTGAGCGGGAGCTATCGCGCCGGAGCCGAGCCGCGGACGACGACTCGCGTGGGCAGGACCACGGGAGACGCCGGCGACTCCTCCTCCGCCAGCCGGGCGAGGAGCATCCGTGCCGCCGTCTCCCCCATCTCGCGCATCGGCTGGCGGACGGTCGACAGGGAGGGTTCGGTGTGCCGGGCAGCCGGGATGTCGTCGAATCCGATCACCGCGACGTCGTCCGGCACCCGGAGCCCGGCCTCCCGCAGAGCGCCCAGTACGCCGATCGCCGCGAGGTCGTTGTGCGCGAAGACCGCGTCGAACCGCCGCCCCTCGGCCAGCAGCCGGAGCACGTGCGCCCGGCCGTCGGACTCGGTGAAGTCGCCCTCGACGACGAGGTCGACCCCGATGCCGTGTTCGGCGTGCACGGCACGGAATCCGTCGAGCCGGTCGCGTACGCAGCCGAAGCGCAGCGGACCGGTGAGCACGAGCGGCCGGCGCCGGCCGCCGGCCAGCAGGTGCCGCGCCGCCGCCGCCCCGCCCTCGACGTTGGCGGCCGTCACGGACGGGAACTCGGGATGTCGGCCGCGGTCGTCGACGAGCACCACGGGCAGACCGTCCCGGTGCAGCGCCGTGAGCATGTCGAGGGTGTTCTCCGGCTCCACGACGAGCAGTCCGTCGAAGGCGCGGGCGGACACCTGGTGGGTGAACCGGGCCACGGACTCCGCGCCCCGGTTGCAGGTGAAGAGCAGCAGGCCGAAGCCGGCCGCCTCCACGGTGTCGACGACGCCCTGCAGCACCTCCCCCATCCAGGGCCAGGTGAGGGAGGGGACCAGCATGCCGACCGTTCTGCTGCTGCCGCGCGCCAGCCCGACGGCGCCGGAGCTCGGGACGTAGCCCATGCGGTCGATGACGCCACGGACCTTCGCCGCGGTCGAGGAGTCGACCTCGCCGCGCGTGTTGAGCACCCGCGAGACGGTCGTCTTGCTCACGCCGGCCGCCTGAGCCACATCGGCGATGGTGACGCGCATGGATGCCTCCTGACGCACCGGCGGGCGACGTCGCCCTGGAACCGGTACCGGTACCGGTTCCGGCGCTGGGCCGCGAGTCAACCGGAGTGTCATGGCGCCGTCAATACTTCACACCGAACTCGCCGACTCCGGGCACATGAGCCCTCTTGACTTCAGCTCTTGAACGCTCGCGTCCGCCGCCGACCGGTGCCCGTCGGCCCCGCCGACAGGAAACGTACGGCTGCGGCGGCGCCCGTCCGCGTCAGCCCTCGGGTGCCTCGTCGCCGGTCCCGTCGCGCCGGCGCCGGGCCAGGGCGTGGGCCAGGTCACGGGTTGCCGGGTGGAGACCCAGGTACAGCTCGTACAGCTCGTCGTACCCGGCCCGCACACGGGTGTCCGGCTCGACGTGCGCGTGCACCGGGTTCCAGGCGTCGATGTCCGGTGCTCCCACGGCGCCCGCGGCGAGGAACGCGGCGCCGTAGCTCGCGCCGATGGTGACCCGGCGGATCTCCTGTACGAGGCCGGTGACATCGGAGACGATCCGGGTCCAGAGGCCTCCCCGGGTGCCGCCTCCCACCGCGACGACCCGGCGGATGTCGGCTCCCGCGGCGCGCATCGCCTCGACGTTGTGCCGCACCCCCAGCGCGGTCGCCTCCAGCGCGGCCCGGTACAGGTCCCCGCGTGTGTGTTCCACCGTCAGCCCGGCGATCACCCCGCGCGCGTCCGGATCGGCGACCGGCGTCCGCTCGCCCGCGAAGTACGGCAGCATCAGCAGGCCCCGCGCGCCGGGTCCGGACGCTGCGGCCTCGGCGAGCAGTTCGGCGTGGCCGGGATCGCCGAAGAGCTGCCGCAGCCAATCGGTGATCATGCCGGACGTGGCCATACCGCCCGCCAGGTTCCGGGTTCCCGGCAGAGCGCCGACGGTGCTCCACAAGGAGGGCACCAGGATCCGGTCGGCGACCGTGTGGATCAGGAACATGGTGCTGCCGTACATGAGCATCAGGTCACCCGTGCGCTGGGCGCCCACGCTCAGCGCCTCGGACCAGGCGTCGACGGTGCCGGTGATCACCGGGGTGCCGGCCGTCAGGCCCGTGGCGGCGGCCGCCTCCGGTGTGACGCAGCCGGCGGTCTCCCCGGGCGCACGCAGGGGTGGCAGCTCGATGCCGGGCGCGACCCGCCGGGCCCAGGGGCCGTACCAGTCCTGGGCGACGGAGTCGTAGAGCGGGACGGCCTGGCTCGCCGAATGGTGGTCCAGCACGTACGCACCCGTCAGCCGGCGCACCAGATAGGAGCCGGTCATGTACAGCCGCCGGGCCCGTTCCGCCACCCTCGGCTCGTGTTCCGCGACCCAGGCGATCTTGGGTCCGACCGCCTGGGTGGAGAGCAGGGAACCGCAGCGCCGCAGGACTTCCTCACGGCCCAACTCGGCTTCCAGACGGGCGATCTGAGCCGTGGCCCGGGTGTCGATCCCGTAGAGGATCGCAGGGCGCAGCGGCTCGTCGGACTCGTCGGTCAGGACGACACACGGGCCCATGCCGCTGACGCCCACGGCGGTGATGTCCCGTCCGTGCCCGGCGAGTTCCCGGGTCAGGGAGACGAACTCCTCCCACCAGACTTGAGCGTCCATCTCGACGTGGCCGGGCCGCGGGCGGTCGACGGTGTGCGGGCGTACGGCCGTGGCGAGCACGGTGCCGTCGTCGTCGACCAGCACGCCCTTGCTGCTGGAGGTCCCGATGTCGACGCCGAGGACAGTCATGCGTCCGGAGCGTAGGCGATCCGGCCGGTGCGGGGGCGTGCCGACACCGACGGACCGGCTCATCGGCACAGGCCCCCGACCGCGGCGCGCCCGAAGTCGTCGGCTCCCGGGGATGTTCCAGGTCGTCCGCGGGCCGCGTCGCCCACCGTCGGTCAGTTCCTGTCCGGGGTGATGAAGGACTGGATCGCGGTGGCCGCGGCGCCGCGCGCCCACTCCTCGAAGGGGAGCGGGCGCGTCCGCACCTCGCAGCGCGCCGCCGAGCCGAAGGCGGCTCGGGCGAACGCGTCGCGGATCTGCTCGGCGAACAGGTCGTGGGCGGCCAGCCCCTCGCCGGAGATGATCACGCGTTCGGGACCGAGGAGGTTCGCGACGGTGGCGATGCCGCGGCCGATCGCCTCGCCCGCCCGTGCGTACACCTCCCGGGCACCCGGGTCCCCGCCGCGTGCCAGGCTCACCGCCTCGGCCGCGTCGGCGACGTGCACGCCGGTCACCTCCCTGATCCGGCCGACGATCGCGGAGTCCGAGGCGATGGCCTCCAGGCAGCCGCGGTTGCCGCAGGG
Source organism: Streptomyces sp. NPDC026417 (assembly GCF_055567695.1). NCBI lineage: Bacteria > Bacillati > Actinomycetota > Actinomycetes > Kitasatosporales > Streptomycetaceae > Streptomyces > Streptomyces sp. NPDC026417. The sequence continues at coordinate 173,527 of NZ_JBVHPY010000003.1, read as the reverse complement.
GCAGCGGGGGCCGGCGGGGTCGATGGTGACGTGCCCGATCTCCCCGGCCACGCCGTGGGCCCCCGAGACGACCCGCCCGTGCACGACGAGACCGCAGCCGATGCCCGCGCCGACCGTCACCAGGGCGAAGCCGGACAGGCCCGCCCCGGCGCCGAACCACTGCTCGGCGACCGTCAGCGCGCGGACGTCGTTGTCGACCGTGACCGGCAGACCGGTCGCCGAGCCCGCCAGTTCGGCGAGCGGGACGTCGTGCCACCGCAGGAACGGCGAGAACCGCACCAGTCCGTTCGCGCGGTCGACGTCTCCGGCCACGGCGATGCCCAGCCCCTGGACGGCCACCCCGAAACCGTCGGCCTCCGTCTGCAGTTCCCGGACGAGCGCCCCCGCGACCGCCAGCACCCCCTGCGGGTCGTACGAGGTGAGCGGCACCCGCCGGGTGACCAGGATGCGGCAGCGCAGGTCGGTGAGGACGGCGATGAGTTCGTCGCCCGTCATCTTGAGGCCGATGAACAGTGCCCTCCCGCCGTCGACCCGCACCGGGCTGGCCGGGCGCCCGAGCGAGACCGGCCGGGCGTCCTCGCCGGTGTCCTCCACGAGATAGCCCGCCTCGATCAGAGGCCGGACCGCCTTGGTGACCGCGGCGGCCGACAGCCGCGTCCGGACGGCCATGTCCGAGCGGGTGAGCGGGCCGTGGGACAGCACCGTGGTGAAGATCTGGGCAGCGGCCGGCGTGTGGACCGGGAACGCCTCGGTACGGGTGGTCGAGCGCATGGCCGGACCGTAGGCCTCTTTAATTTCCGCTGTCAATGAAAGAGGCGGGATCGTCACGAGTCTCTTCTCTGAGACTCCCACTGCCTGCAAATGTTGGATTTGGAGCAGGCATTGACACATGATCGAAGGTCGCGGTTGGCTTTCGACGTCCCGCCCGCGCCACCACGACGTGAGGAACCCTGCCGATGATCTCCTTCGCCCCGGACACCGGCGTCTGGCTGCTGACCACTCCACGGACGTCGTACGCGCTGAGAGTCGACGAGAGCGGAGTTCCGTGCCATGTCGCCTGGGGGCCGCGGCTCACCCTCGCCGAGGCCGGCGAACTCGCGGTGGCCCGCACCCCGGCGGGCAACAGCTTCGAGGGGACGCCCGGTGTCGGCGAGGAACTCCCGGTCGACGGCGGGACGCGCTACGGTCCGCCGTCCCTGCAGGTGCGGTTCGCCGACGGATCCCGCGCCTTCGAATGGCAGCCCACGGGGCACCGCAGCGACGAGGGCGAGCTGGTGCTGTCCTTCCGCGACCGCCGCCGGCCCCTGCACGTGGCGCTGCACTACCGCGTGCGGGACGACACCGACGTCGTCGAGCGCTGGATCGTCGTCCGCAACGACGGTTCGGAACCGGTCACCCTGCTGCGCGCCGACTCCGCCGCCTGGGCCCTGCCCCCGCTGGCGGACTACCGGCTCAGTCACGTCACCGGCCAGTGGTCCGCCGAGAACCAGCTGCACCGTGAGCGCCTGGCGCACGGCGAGACGGTGCTGACCAGCCGCCGCGGTATCACCGGTCACCACGTCAACCCGTGGGTGATGCTCGACGAGGGTACGGCGACGGAGGAGCACGGCCGGGTGTGGAGCGCCGCCCTCGCCTGGAGCGGAAGCTGGCGGATCACCGCGCAGCGCACTCCCGACGGCCGGGCCGGCTTCACCGGCGGGCTCGCCCACGAGGGCACGAGTGTGCCGCTCGCGCCGGGCGAGGAGTTCACCTCTCCCCGGTTCGCGGGAGTCTGCACCGACGGCGGGTTCGGCGCGGCCAGCCGGGCCTGGCACGCGTACGCCCTCGCCCATGTCGTGCCGCACCCCGGCGAGGAGGTGCCGGTCCTCTACAACTCCTGGGAGGCGACGGGCTTCGACGTCGACGAGGCGGGTCAACTGGCCCTGGCGGAACGGGCGGCGGCGCTCGGCGTCGAGCTGTACGTGGTCGACGACGGCTGGTTCGGGGCCCGTCGCAGCGACCGCGCCGGGCTCGGCGACTGGACGCCCTCGCCGGAGCGCTTTCCCGACGGACTCGCCCCGCTCGTCCGCGCGGTGCACGGACTCGGCATGAGGTTCGGACTGTGGGTGGAGCCCGAGATGGTCAACCCGGACAGCGATCTGTACCGCCGTCATCCCGACTGGGTCCTGCACTTCCCCGACCGTCCGCGTTCCGAGCTGCGCAACCAGCTCGTGCTCAACTTCGCGCGCCGCGACGTCGCGGACTGGGCGTACGGCTGGCTGACCCGACTGGTCGGCGACCACGGCATCGACTTCCTCAAGTGGGACATGAACCGGGCTTTCAGCGAGGCCGGCTGGCCCGGCCGGGAAGACGGCGCCGACCGCCTGGGTCCCGAGTACGTGCGCAATCTCTACGAGGTACTGGACCGTCTGCGGGTGGACCACCCGCGGCTGCGGATCGAGGCGTGCAGCGGCGGCGGCGGGCGCGTCGACCTGGGCATCCTGTCCCGCACCGACCAGGCGTGGGCGTCGGACAACACCGACGCCGCCGACCGGATGTGGATCCAGCACGGTTACGGGCAGGTCTACCCCGCCCGCACGATGGGCGCCTGGGTGACGGACGTGCCGAACCAGCTCACGGGCCGCACGGTCCCCCTGCGCTTCCGTTTCCATGTGGCGATGGCCGGAGCGCTGGGGATCGGCGGCGATCTCACGCGCTGGTCCGAGGAGGAACTGCGGGAGGCGGCCGACCTGGTGGCCGCGTACAAGCGGGTACGGCACCTCGTGCAGCACGGCAGGCTGGACCGGTCGGCGCCACCCGCGCACGAGCTCCCCTCGGCGGTGCAGTACACGGCTACGGACGGGTCGGAGACCCTGGTGCTGGCCTGGCGGCGCGTCGCACGGCACGGCGGCCCGGAGCTGCCGCTCCGGCTGCGGGGCCTCACGCCCGGGGCCCGCTACCGCGACGCCCGCACCGGCACCGTCCACCATGCCGCCGTGCTCGGCGAGTACGGCCTCCGTCCCGGCCTGCCGCCGGGCGACTGGTCCAGCGTCGCGGTGCACCTGGTGCGGGAGTCGTAGGAGGCCGGACCCGCGGCGTGGGCCGCGGTCAGTAGCGCTGGGCCTTGGCCAGGTACGGGGTGAGCTCGGTCCCCGCGGGCTGCCGGCTGACGGCCACGGGCTGGGCCCGCTTCCCCGGGCCGAGGTCCTGCGCGCCCACGTACCGGGTCTCGACGACCTTGTCGTCGGCGTTCCTGAAGTCGACCTGCACGGCGTACGACGCCTTCCGGTCGGTCTTGTTGGTGATGCTGACGAGCACGGCGAGCAGCCCGCCGGTCTGCGACTTGGGCAGCCCGGTCATCGCCACCTCGGAGAGGGCGTTGCCGCGGCCCTGCACCTTCTTGAGCTCCGCCTCCGCCGCGGCGGAGGCGCGGGCCGTGTCGGCCGCGACCGACGCTCCGAAGGAGGAGGCCGCGGCGGACGCGGACGAGGCGGCCGCCGATGCGGACGCGCGCGCGGAGTCGATGGCGGACGCCGCGGAGGAGGCCAGAGCGGACGGCGGCGTTCCCGAGAAGGAGGACTCGTCGGGCGCGCTCGGCCGGGAACTCACCGAGGCCCCGCCTTCGTCACCGCCGCTGTCCGTGCTGCACGAGACGAGCACGGCGCCGGAGACGAGGACGGACAGCAGAGCGAGGGGCCCGCGGCCACGGCCCGGACGGCCGGAGCGCGCCGACGGAGCGGCGGACCGGCGTCCCCCGACGCACTCCCCGTCGCGGGCGGTGGCATTCGTGCGAGTTGCCCGACTCGGCCGCTCTCCGGCCTCGGGGATGCGTGTGCTCATGGCCGTTCGTCCCTCTTCCCGCCGGTGCGGCGCCCGTCGTACGCGTTCGCTCCATGCTCCGTGCGGCTGCCCGGCGCCGCGAACGGCGCCGGGCCATTGGGGTGGGCCCGGCGCAGGCGGGCGCCGGCTCAGATCCCGTGACGGCCGGGCCCCGCCGCCCCCTCCCGTTCGAGGTGCGTCCCGGTGATCGCCAGCGCCGCCGCCATGATGCTCAGCTGGGGATTCACCTCGGGACACCCCGGAAGCACGGAGGCGTCCGCGACCAGGACGCCGCGGACCCCGCGCAGCCGGCCCTCGGCGTCGGCCGGGGCCCGCAGCGGGTCGCCGCCCGCCGCGACGGTGCCCGTCGGATGGAAGGCGGACAGGTGCAGGTCGCGCGGCCCGGCCCGGGAGAGCAGCTCGTCCAGTTCGGCGAGCGAGCGGGCGCGGGGCGCGAGCGGCAGACCGGTGAGGATCTCCTCTGCGCCCGCCGCGAACAGCAGTTGCCCCATGGCGCGTACGGCCGTCATCAGCCGCTCGCCGTCCCGGCGGTCCAGGGCGTAGCGGACGACGGTGCGCTCCCGCCCGTGGACCCGTCCGGAGGGACGGTCGGCGATCATGGCGCCGAGTGTGGCGAGATGTGCCGCGCCCTCCAGCTCGCGCCGCAGCTCGCGTCCCACGCCGGGCAGGACGAAACTCCCCATGCCGGGAGGGCTGGCCGTCGCCTCGATGAGGATGCCTCGGGGGTGCAGTTCCTCGACCCCGGCGCTCTGCAGGACACCACGCCAGGCGGTGACGGGCGCGGCGAACCGTCCCGCCACGCTGGTGGCCGGATGGACGCTGAGGTTGCGCCCCAGACGCGGATGTCCGCCCAGTCCCGAACGGCGCAGCAGGGCCGGTGTGTGCAGGGCGCCGGCCGCCGCCACGACGAGCGGGGCCAGGATCTCCAGCTCGCTGCCGTCCGTCCGGCCGGCCCGCACTCCCGCGGCCCGTGGCGTCCCGGGTCCGTCGCGGTCCACCAGGATGCGGTGCACGCGGGCCCCCGTGACGATGCGCGCTCCGGCGGCACAGGCGTCGGGCAGCACCGAGAGCTGCACGCTCTGCTTGGCACCGGTGGGGCAGCCGACCACGCACTGGCACGAGCCCCGGCATCCGGGGGCGTTGCGCCGCAGGGGCCCGGCCCGCCAGCCGAGCCGGGCAGCACCGGCGAGTGCGAGCAGGCCGTTGGCGCCGAGGACGTCGAGGGGCTGGACGGCGACGCGCAGGGTGCGTTCGACCTCGTCGAGCAGGGGGGCGAAGTTCTCGGCGAGCCCGAAGCCGTACCGGTCTCTCCAGCGGTCGAGCACGTGGTCCGGAGTCCGGTAGCAGGTACCGGAGTTGACGACCGTGGTGCCGCCGACCGCGCGTCCGACCGGAAGCAGCAGGGGTGGGTTGCCCAGCGCGACGGTGGCGCCGCCGTCCCGGTACAGCTCGGCGAACCGGTCGAGGGGCGCCCGGCGTCCGAAGGACTCCGTCGAGTGGTGTGCGCCCTCCTCCAGGACGACCACGCGCAGTCCGGCGCGGGCCAGCGTCCTGGCGGCCACCGCGCCGCCCGCGCCGGAGCCCACGACCACCACGTCGGCGGTGGTGCGCGCGGGCCACTCCTCGGCGGGCGTGCAGTCGAGCGGCGGATCCTCCGGACCCTGTGCGGGCGCCCGCGGGGCCGGGTCCTCCGTGGCCGCCAGCCGCTCGGTGCCGGCGGCCAGCAGCACGGGCACCTTCAGGAGGTCGAGGAGGGGCACGAGCGCGGGCCGGGCGGCGAGCGAGGCGAGCAGGGTCTCGCGCTCGTCGCCGTCGAGTGCCGCGAGGCGTCTGCCGGTACGCAGGAGGGCGTACGCCTCCAGGGCCGCGACGGCGGTGCGCACGCCTGCTCTCGCCGGGACGGGCAGGGCGGCGAGCACCGAGTCGAGCCGCCGCGGCACCTTCGCGGCCCAGTCGTCCCCGTCCGCGTCAGCCAATAGCGCGGCGACCAGCCCGTCGACGCTCATCGCCCACCCACCTCGGCATGCGCGGTGCCGGCCAGCGACCACTCCGCCTCGGTGCGCCAGTGGCCCCACCAGCGTTCCAGCACCACCCGGGCGTCCGCGGACTCGCTGTTGCGGCAGACGGCGCGGGCGCCGTCGGGGTCGCGGTACTCCAGTTCCAGGGTGCGTGCGGGCGGCTGGACGACCTCGACCCGGATCCGGCGCAGTGCCGTGCGCCCGGTCACGCTCCACTCGGGCAGACCGATCCGGGCCCTGAAGCGGCCGAGGCCGAACCGGCCCACCGCCGTGCGTTCGGCCCGCCGCGGCCAGGTCCGGCCCTGGCGCCGCAGCCGGAGGAAGACCAGCGGCGGCAGCCGGCGCAGACCGGGCCGGGTGGACACGGCCGCGACGATCTCCAGGACGTCGCCGTCGCCGAGGTCCGCGTGCAGCCAGGCCCAGTGCCGGGCGTTGCCGTGCCCGTAGATCCTCGCCGAGGCGCCGGGCGCACGGTCCAGCCTCAGTGTCCGCCCGCCGTAGGAGAACTCTCCCTCGTACGCCGCCCGAGCCGCGGGGAGCATCTGTGCGGCCGGCAGCAGCGGGCGGCGCCAGGACCAGCGGGGAAAGGTGAACAGCGGTGGCCCGTCCGGGTGTTCGGTGATCCGCCATGCGAAGTCTCCGGCCTCACCGTGCAGCCGTCCCGGGTGGGCCGTGACGCCGTCGGCCTCGAAACCCGCCGTGGGGGCGGTCCACGGGACGGGGCCGAAGCGGGCGTGCTCGACCGGCCCGTCGGGCGGGAAGGCGGCGACCCAACCGTGGGCCACGGGCCCGGACCCGTCGGCGGGCGCCGTCAGTTCGTGGTGCAGCCACAGTCCGGTGCCGCTCGCGGGGTCGGTGAGGGTGGTGTACCAGACCTCGGTGCGGCCGGGGGTTCCGTCCCAGCGGGGCGCCAGGTGCTCGGCCGCCTCCCGCACCCGGTCCGAACCGAGGCGCTCGCCGCCTCCAAAGTGGCGTGGGAAGCGGAAGCCGAGGAGGAAGGGGACCAGGCCGGTGGTGAGCAGGAACCGCAGGACGCCGGCGCCGACGCGCGTCTCCTGCTCGTACAGCGTGAAGGGAAGGACGGTCATGGACCGTACCGGTCGGCGCGGCGTCACGGACTTCCAGCCGTCGAGGACGATCCGGCGTCCGCCGGCGCCGAACGACAGCCGGTAGCGGATGCGGCGTCGCGCCAGCGGCGACACCTCCAGCTCGCCCTCGGCGCGGACGTCGTCGGCGAAGCCGCCGACGCGGACCCGCCCGCTCAGGCGTGCCGCGGTCGTCCGGTGCGGGAGCAGGACCGTGTCGGCGCGGGCCCGCAGGTCGAGGCGTATGCGGCGCTCCCGGTTCTCGCCGTCGAGCCGGACCGTGCCGAGCATCGTCTCCGTGAACTCGGTGCCCCTCACGCGAGTCCCTCCAGCATGATCCGCTCGGTCTCCGCGAGGTAGGCGTCGGCCGCCGCGTGCGCCCGGCGGCGGTCACCGGCGACCACGGCGTCCACCACCGGCGCCAGCCGTTCGTGGGCGGCCTCGGGATCGGTGAAGGGGCCCGTCAGTGCGGCGCGGACGGGCAGATAGGCGTTGAAGAGCGTGTTGGTCAGCAGGACGTAGACCCGGTTGCCGGTGGCCCTCGCCAGCGCGCGGTGCACCTCGATGTCGGCCAGCTGCACCGCGTCGGCACCGGCCGCCTCCCGTACGGCGGCCAAGTGTGCGCGGAGTTCGTCGCGTTGCGCGGGACCGGCCTTCGACGCCGCCCGCTCGGCGATCAACGCTCCGATGCTGCGCCGCACTTCGAACACCTCGTGGACCCACTTGGCGTCGTGACGGACCAGCATGGGCAGCAGATCGGCACCCCCGAGCCGCACGAAGTCGCGCACCCGGGTCCCGACTCCGTGCCGGGTCTCCAGCAGCCCGGCCTGGACGAGCCGGCCGAAGGCGTGCTTGAGGCTGGTGCGGGTGACGCCGTAGCCGTCTGCCAGCTCGCGCTCCGGCGGAAGGTAACCGCCGGTCGGATGGCGGCCGTTGAGGATGTCCTTGCGGAGCCGGTGCTCCAGTACGTCCACGATCGTCTCGCGGGGCAGTGCCTCCACGGGGTCTCCTCTTCGGGCGGCGGTCCGGCGCTCCGGCCGGACGAGGGGCGGGTGGGTGAGCGAGGGCGGCAGGCAAGTGGCTGAGTGGATGAGCCACTCAACCAGTGGCGAGCGATGAGGTCAATCCCCCACGACGCGCGGCACAGGCGCCAGGTGGCAGTCCAACGCTCCGTCAAATTCCTTCTCTCATAAGACGGTTGCGCATCAGCTCGTGCGCGATTGGTTGACATGTACGCCACCTGACGCAACATTGAGAGCGCTCTCAAGCAATCCGGACGGCTTCCGTCCGTTGGAGATCCACCTCGTGAGGAGGCTGAGAGTGCCCAAGAATCCCAAGTGGCGATCCCTGGCGATGGCCGCGGCCACGCTCGCCGCGGCACTGCTGACGTTCGGGACTCCGTCCCGTGCCGAGGCGGCCGTTCCGGCGACCATCCCGCTGAAGTTCACCAACAACTCCGGGCGCAGCGACCCCGTCTACATCTACGACCTCGGCACGCTGCTCTCGACCGGCCAGCAGGGCTGGGCCGACGCGAACGGGACCTTCCACGCCTGGCCCGCGGGCGGCAACCCGCCGACCCCGGCGCCCGACGCGTCGATCGCGGGACCGGCCAACGGGCAGTCCAAGACGATCCGGATCCCGAAGTTCTCCGGCCGGCTCTACTTCTCCTACGGCAGGAAGCTCGACTTCCGACTGACGACCGGCGGACTCGTGCAGCCGGCCGTGCAGAATCCGAGCGACCCCAACCGCAACATCCTCTTCAACTGGTCCGAGTACACGCTCAACGACAGCGGACTGTGGATCAACAGCACGCAGGTCGACATGTTCTCGGCCCCCTACGCGGTCGGGGTCCAGCTCGCCGACGGCACCACGAGGAACACCGGTCACCTCAAGCCGGGTGGATACAACGGGTTCTTCAGCGCCCTCCGCGGACAGCCGGGCGGCTGGGCGAACCTGATCCAGACCGCACCCGACGGCACCGTCCTGCGCGCCCTCGCCCCCGGGCACGGCATCGAGACCGGAGCGCTGCCGGGCGGTGTGATGGACGACTACGTCAACCGCGTGTGGCAGAAGTACAGTTCGTCGACGCTCACGGTGACACCGTTCGCGGACCAGCCGGGCACCAGGTACTACGGCCGGGTCTCCGGGAACGTCATGAACTTCACCAACAGCGCGGGAGCGATCGTCACCAGCTTCCAGAAGCCGGACTCCGACAGCATCTTCGGCTGCTACAAACGCCTCGACGCCCCGAACGACCTGGTGCGCGGCCCGATCTCGCGGACCCTGTGTGCGGGCTTCAACCGCTCCACGCTCCTGGTCAACCCCAACCAGCCCGACACCGGCTCCGCGAGCTTCTACCAGGACACGGTGACCAACCACTACGCCCGCAAGATCCACGCGCAGATGGCCGACGGCAAGGCCTATGCGTTCGCCTTCGACGACGTCGGCAACCACGAGTCGCTGGTCCACGACGGCAACCCGCAGCAGGCGTACATCACGCTGGACCCCTTCAGCTGAGCGGATCACCGGTCCGGTCCTGCGGCCGGGCCGGTGATCCGATCGGGTGATCCCTTGCGGTCCCGTGGGAGACGTAGGCCCAGTATGCTCGCCTCGAAACGCTCAAACGAACATGAGGCGATCGCGCCGCGAGGGGATCACGGGCATGCGGGAACCGGGCGATGTCAGGCGGCAGCGGATCCTCGCGGTCGTGGAGTCCCGAGGCGCCGTCAAGGTGACCGATCTCGCCTCCGAGCTGGAGGTCTCGGTCGTCACCGCCCGGCGGGACGTCGAGGAACTGGCCCGCGCCGGCCGGCTGCGCCGGGGCCACGGCGTGGCCCGTCCGGTGACCGCCGCCCTGGAGCCGGCCGTCCCGCCGGCCGCCCGGGCGGGCGGACAGGGCGGCCCGGTGGCCCTGGTGGTGCCCGAGCGGCACACCTACCTGTACGAGGCCATGGACGGGGCGCGTGCCGTCCTGGAGGCGGCCGGCATACGCATCGCCCTGCACATCGCCCCGCAGGCGCCCGACGCGGAGCGGCCCATCGTCGAGCGGGCGCTGGCGGACGGCGCCCGGGGCCTGCTGATCGCGCCGCGCTGGCGGACCGCGGCGGCGCAGGACGCCGACGCGGACTGGCTGTCCCGCACGGACGTGCCCACGGTGATCATGGAGCGCCGGCCCGGCCCCGGCAGCCCCCTGCACGCCGTCGACTCGGTCTGCTCGGACCACTGGTACGGCATGTGGCTGGCCGTGGAGCACCTGACCTCGCTGGGCCACCGCCGGATCGTCCTGGCGGCGCGCGACGACAGCCCCACCGCGCGGGCCCTGCGGGCCGCCTTCACGAGCATCGTCGCCGCCCGTGCCGACATCGAGGACGCTGTGGTGGTGCTGAGCGCGAAGGACGCCGGGGCGGACTCCGCCGAGACGGCGCCTGACTCCCTGGCGGCCCTGCTGCGCGAACGGCGTGCGACGGGCGCCGTACTGCACGGCGACGTGGACGCCCTGATGCTGGTGCAGCAGCTGGCCGACAGCGGGGTGCGCGTACCCGGGGACTGCTCGGTGGTGGCCTACGACGACGTGGTGGCGGCGCTCGGCAGCACCCCGCTGACCGCCGTCGCGCCGCCCAAGTCCGAGGTGGGCCGGGTCGCCGCCGCCCTGCTGCTGGAGCGTCTCGGCCGTCTCGGAGACGTCGCCGGACGGCCCCGCCGGGTGGAGCTGCTGCCCGAGCTCAAGGTGCGGGGCTCGACCGCGACAGCACCGATCGTTTGACCGCTTTAGTTTCTTCTGATCGGTCTCTTGACCGCTACTCTCTCAGTCGATCAGGATGCCGGTGTCTCGCACCTGAGCCGCAGGAGGCATCCATGCCTGGCCGACCGAGCCGCCGGTCCCTGCTCACCGCCGTCGCCGCCGTCCCCCTCGCGGGTGCGGCGAGCGGCTGTTCCTCCGGGGAGAGCCGCCGATCGCAGAGCACGGGCAGGACCACCCGCATCACTTTCTGGTCCGCGTTGCGGGGCAGCCAGGAGGTGGTCGACGCCTTCAACCGTACGCACGACCGCGTCCAGGTCGACTTCCAGCAGATCCCGTCGGGCGGTCAGGGCGGCTACGCCAAGCTCAGCAATGCCGCGCGGGCGGGCAACGCCCCGGACGTGGCCACCATCGAGTACCCCCAGGTGCCCGGCTTCGCCATCGACGGCGTCGCCCGCGACATCACCTCGCTGGCGAGCGACCGGCTGCGCGCGAAGCTGCTCCCCCAGGCGCTCGGGCTGACCACGTTCGAGAACCGCGTCTTCACGGTTCCGCTCGACGTCGAGCCCATGGTGATGCACTACCGCACCGACCTCTTCGAGCACTTCGGGCTGCAGGTACCGCGCACCTGGGACGAGTTCGAGCAGGCCGCCCGGGCGGTACGGCGCAGATCCCGCACCAGGCGGCTCGTCCTGTTCCCCACCGACGGTGCCACCCAGTTCGCCGCGTACGCATGGCAGGCGGGCGCCCAGTGGTTCGACACCCGGGACGGCGCCTGGAACGTCTCGCTGACGGACGCCCGCACCCGGGAGGTCGCCGCCTACTGGCAGCGCCTCGTCGACGACGACCTCGTGCACGTCAACGAGGTGGAGAGCCGGCGCAGCGACGCCCAGATCGGTGAGGGGCTGGTCCTGGTCCGGCTCAGCGGTGCCTGGGACGCGGGGGCCCAGATGAACGCCCGCCCGGGTCAGCGGGGCACGTGGTCCCTCGCCCCCATGCCCCAGTGGGACACGGCCCGCCCCGCGGTCGGCACGCACGGCGGCTCGACCTTCGCGGTCACCCGGGACAGCGAACACCCCGAGGCCGCCATGGAGTTCATCGAGTGGCAGGTCTCGCACCCCGACGCCCTGCGCGCCCGCCTCTCCAGCGGCACCAGCAGCCAGTATCCGGCCGCGCCCGCACTGGTGGCCGTCGGGCGCAAGGCCTTCGACCGCTCGTACTACGGCGGCCAGGACATCTACCGCCTCTTCGCGCAGGAGGCGGCGATCATCCGGGACGGCTGGACCTGGGGCCCCCGGATGACGGCGACCAACCGGGTCATGCAGGACGGCTTCGCCCGCGCGGGCGCCGGCCGGATGTCGCTCATGGACGCGGTGCGGGCGGCCCAGGACGGGACCATGCCGGACCTGAAGGCGCTGGGCCTTGCGACCACCGAGCACAGCGACTGACCGACACGGACCGCTCCTCACCTCACCAAGGCAGGTGACCTCCATGACGACCACCGCTCCCCCGGTCGGTGCGACGACCCGCCGGGCCGGCTCCACGACCGGGTCCGCCGTCCGCACCCCGGCCCGCCGCCGGGAACGCGTCGCGTGCGGTGTCCTGATGGCGCCGTTCTTCCTCCTGCTCACCACGGTCTTTCTGGTGCCGGTCGGTACCGCCGTGTGGCTGAGCTTCTTCAGCGACGACCAGCCGGGGCTCGGCTTCGGGCCCGAACGCAGGGTCTTCGTCGGACTGCGCAGCTATGCCGCCGTGCTCTCCGACCCGACGTTCCTCGGCGGCCTCGGGGTGGTGGTGCTCTACTGCCTCGTCTACATCCCGCTGATGGTGATCGGCGCGCTCGCCCTCGCCCTGCTGCTCGACTCCGGCGTGGTCCGTCTGCGGGCGTGGGCGCAGCTCGGGCTGTTCCTGCCGCACGCGGTGCCCGGCATCATCGCCGCCCTGATCTGGCTGTACCTGTACACGCCCGGCATCAGCCCGGTCGTCGACCTCCTCGGCAGAGCCGACGTCACGATCGACTTCCTGGGTGTGCACACCGTGCTGCCGGCCATCGTGAACATCGCCCTGTGGAGCAACCTCGGCTACAACATGGTGATCTTCTACGCGGCGCTGCAGGCCGTCCCCCGCGAGGTCCTGGAGGCCGCGGTGATCGACGGGGCGGGGCCGGTCCGCACGGCCCTGCGCGTGAAGACGCCGCTGGTGCGCTCCTCCATCGTCATGGTCGCCATGTTCACCCTCATCTGGGCGCTCCAGCTGTTCACCGAGCCGATGCTGCTCAGTCAGTCCACCCCGATGATCAACTCCCGTTTCTCGCCGAGCATGTACATCTACGACGCGGCGTTCACGCGCAACAACTACGGCCTCGCCGCCGCCGCTTCGGTGATCCTGCTGCTCTGCACCATCGCCCTCTCGTACGGCGTCACCCGCTGGACGAACCGTGCGGGGGCCCGCCAGGAGGCCGCCCGATGAGCACCGGCTCCCCCACCGCCCTGCGCCCCCGCCTGCTGGGCCGCACCGCCGTCAACACCGTGGTCGGCATGGGTGTCCTGTACACCCTGCTGCCGGTGCTGTGGCTGGTGCTGGCCGCGTCGAAGAACCGGGACGCGCTGTTCGGCAGCGACGTGCTGTCGCCCGGCGACTTCTCGTTCGCACAGAACCTGCAAGACCTGTTCGCCATGGACGGCGGTCTGTACGGCCGTTGGTACGCCAACAGCCTGCTGTACGCGGTGGTCGGCGCCGCGGTCAGCGCGCTGGTCAGCGTCGCGTGCGGCTACGCCTTAGACAAGTACCGCTTCCGGCACAAGGAGAAGCTGTTCGGGCTGGTGCTCGCCGCCGTCATGGTGCCGCAGACCGTGCTCGCGCTGCCGCTGTACCTGATGGCGTCCGGTGCCGGACTGGTCAACAGCTTCTGGGCCGTGTTCGTCCCCGCGCTGTTCAACCCCTTCGGCGTCTACCTCGGGCGGATCTTCAGCCAGGGTTACGTTCCGGACGAGGTATTGGAGGCGGCCCGGGTCGACGGAGCGGGCGAACTCACCGCCTACGCAAGGGTGTCGCTGCGCATGCTCGGACCCGGTCTGGTCACCGTCTTCCTCTTCCAGCTCACGGCCATATGGAACAACTTCTTCCTGCCGATGGTGATGCTGTCGGACCAGGACCTCTATCCGGTCAGCCTCGGTCTGTACACGTGGAACAGCTCGGCCTCCGTCTCCCCCGAGTACTACCCGGTCGTGATCATGGGCTCGCTGCTGGCCGTGCTGCCGCTCATCGCCGCCTTCGTGCTGCTCCAGCGGTTCTGGCGCTCGGGCCTGACCGCGGGCGCGGTGAAATAGCGCCGGCCCGGCCGGACCGGGCCGCGGCCGGGGTGCCGGCCCGGCATGACACCCGGCTCGGCACGACACACACGTACCTCAGGAGCAAAATGCACATCTCGTCAGGCGGCCCCGCCCTCCCGCGGACCGCTCTCGCCATGGGCCCCGACGCCGCGGCCGCCGTCTTCACCCCCGACGCCCTGGCGGCGCTCGGCCGGGTCTGCGATCTCGTGCCGCCGCCGGCCCTCGACGACTTCGGCACGGACCGGGCCCGCTCCGTGCTGCGGGACGTGGAGGTCCTGGTCACCGGCTGGGGCTGCCCGGTCCTGGACGCGTCGGTCCTCGACGCCGCCCCGCGGCTGCGGGCCGTGGTCCACTCCGCCGGTTCGGTACGCCACCACGTCACCCCCGCCTGCTGGGAGCGCGGCCTTGCGGTGTCCTCCGCCGCCGCGGCCAACGCCCTGCCCGTGGCCGAGTACACCGTCGCCATGATCCTGCTCACCGGCAAGCGCGTCCTCGAACGCGCCCGGGACCACCGCACGACGCGCCGCCGCGACTCCTGGCTCGGCACCTCACGGCAGGTCGGCAACTTCCGCCGCACGGTGGGCATCCTGTCCGCCTCCCTGATCGGACGGCGGGTGATCGACCTGCTGCGCCCCCACGACCTGCGCGTGCTGCTGCACGACCCCTTCGTCACCCCGGAGGACGCCGCAGCGCTCGGGGTGGAGGCGGTGGAACTCGACGACCTGTTCGCCCGGAGCGACGTCGTCAGCGTCCACACACCGCTGCTTCCCGCCACCCGCGGACTCGTCGACGGCCGGCTCATCGCCTCGATGCGGCACGACGCCGTGCTGATCAACACGGCCCGCGGGGCGGTGGTCGACCAGGCGGCCCTCACCGAAGCGGTCACGGACGGCCGGATCCGTGCGGTCCTGGACGTCACCGACCCCGAGGTCCTGCCTCCCGACCACCCCCTGTGGGACTGCGACAACGCCCTGATCACCCCGCATCTCGCCGGATCCCAGGGCAACGAGTGGGCACGCCTGGCGGAGCTCGCCGTCGGCGAGGTCGCCCGGTGGGCCGCGGGCGACGGCTTCGCCCATCCCGTCCGACACGAAAGGCTGGCCCACCTCGCATGACGCTGCCCGGACTTCCCGCCGACGACCGCACGGCGAGCTCCGCAACCGGCTACACCCGCGCCCACTGGGAGACCGCCGCCGACCTCCTGCTGCGCGCCGCCTGGCGCTGGGCCACCCCCGGCTCGGCCCTGCTCGACCTGCCCGGCCGCCCCTCGGTGTCGGGCGTGCGCTCCGACGGCCTGGAGGGGTACGCCCGCACCTTCCTCGCCGCCGCCTTCCGCGTCGCGGGGGCCGACGGCAGGGACCCGCACCGCTGGCTGGACCGGTACGCGCGGGGACTCGCGGCCGGCACCCGCACACCCGGACGCGACGACACCGAGTCCTGGCCGCTGATCCTGGACCACCACGTGCAGGGTCAGCCGATGGTGGAGTCCGCGTCCGTGGCGCTCGGCCTGCGCCTGACCCGGCCGTGGCTGTGGGACCGCCTCGACGGCGACGAGCAGGACCGGGCCGAGGAGTGGCTGCGCGGCGCCCTGCGGCACGTACCGGCGCCGAACAACTGGTATCTGTTCCCGTACACGGTGGCGGGGTTCCTGGAGTCCGTCGGCCGGGGTGACACGCAGACGGCACGCGTGCGGGAGCGGGCGCTCGCCCTGCTGGAGGGCTGGTACCGGGGCCAGGGCTGGTACGCCGACGGGGACGGACGGGCCTTCGACCACTACAACGGCTGGGCCCTGCACCTGTATCCGGTACTCGACGCGCATCTCGCCGGCGACGGGGCGAGCGGTCCGTACGGGGCCCGGCTGCGCGAGCACCTGGAGAGCTTCTCCCTGCTCTTCGGGGCGGACGGGGCACCGGTGCACTTCGGCCGCTCGCTCACCTATCGCTTCGCGGCCGGCTCGGCGGTGGCGCTCGGCGCCGTCACGGGGCACACCCCGCTGACTCCCGGCGCGTCCCGGCGGCTCATGAGCGGGTCGCTGCGCTACTTCCTGGACCGCGGGGCCGTCGACGCCGACGGACTGCTCGGTCTCGGCTGGCACGGCCCGCATTCCGCGACCCTGCAGGGCTACTCGGGTCCCGCCTCGCCGTACTGGGCGTCCAAGGCCTTCGTCGGACTGCTCGCGCCCGCCGACCACCCGCTCTGGACCGCCCGCGAGGAGCCCGCTCCCAGCGAGGGGCCCGACCGGGTGCTCGCGCTGCCCGCGCCGGGACTGCTGGTCCAGAGCACGGGCGCCGACGGCATCGTCCGGCTGCACAACCACGGCAGCGACCACGTCCGCCCGCACGAGGGCGAGTCGGCGGCCGGGAACGATCCGCTCTACGGACGGCAGGCGTACTCCACCCGTACCGGCCCCACGGCCGCCGGGAACGTCGCGGACAACCACCTGGGCCTGGTCGTCGGCGGAGCCCGCAGCGTGCGGCGGCGGATACATCCGCTGGGGGCGGGCCACGGCGACGGCTGGGGCTGGGCGGCCTCCTGGCACCGGCCCGTCTTCGCGGCGGGCCCGCCGACGGTTCCCGGACTGCGCGTGGAGAGCGTCACGGTGGTGCGGGGCCGGTACGAGCTGCGGGTGCACCGCGTCGTGGGCGCCCCGCCCGGCGCGGCCGTCGAGCAGACGGGCTGGGCGACCGGCCCCGACGGCTCTCCCGTCTGCGCGCTCCACCCCCTGAGCGGCTGGAGCGGGCGGGACGAGGTCCGGGCGCCGCAGGGCACGGCTTTCGCCCGCTGGGCGCGGGTCCCCCGGCTCACCGGCGAGGCGGAGGGCACGAGCCTCTACGCGTGCCTGGCGACGCTCACGGCGGAACCGGATCCCGCGCCGCTCGCCGGGGCGGTCACCGGGGTGAGCACGGACGACGACGCCGTCGAGGTGCGCTGGGCGGACGACGGCTCACGGACTCGGATCGCCTTCGCGCCGTTCGGGGTCACGCACGTCGGTGGTGCGACCGGGTGAACACGCCCGAGCTGGCCGCGGGTCCGGCCGGCCCTCTCCTCGCCCGCGTCAGGAGCAGGAGGGGCACAGCCCGCGGTAGGTGACCTCGACCTCGGACACCGTGAACCCGAACCGCTCCTCCGCGGGGAGGTCCGCCAGCGGGCTGCCGGTGGGGTGGACGTCGCGGATCGTGCCGCAGCCGGAGCAGACCAGGTGCTGGTGGGGCCGGTGCGCGTTCGGGTCGTAGCGCTTGGCCCGGCCGTCGGTGGAGACCTCGATGACCTCGCCGAGGGAGACCAGTTCCCCCAAGGCGTTGTAGACGGTGGCACGGGAGATCTCGGGCAGCCGCTCGGCCGCGCGGGCGTGCACCTCGTCGGCCGTCAGATGGACGTGGTCGCCGTCGAGGACCTCCGCCACGACACGCCGCTGGGAGGTCATCCGCCAGCCGCGCCCGCGCAGTCGCTCCAGCAGGTCGCTCATATCGGTTCACCTATTCGGGCTCGATGGGATGTTCGGCGTTCCGCGGTGGATGTCCGGATCCCGATCCCCTGTGGAATTGGCATGCTTATTGACTTGGACTGTGTCCATCGTAGGATCGGTTCCGGCAATAGCCAAGGGACAGGACGACCCAGTGCGGCAGGAGACTGAGACGTGACGGGCACCGGGAGGCCGCGCAGTGCCGGCTCGCGTGCCACGGCGCCCTGCGTCGCGCGGTCGTGGAGCCTCGGGGACGGTGACCCGCCCGGCGCCGAGGCCACCCGCGCGGCGTACGGGATCCCCACCCGGCCGTTTCCGCCGGCGAAGGCCTCCCGGCCTCCGGTGGCCGCTGCCTCTCCCGGGCCCCCTGCCCCACCGTTTTTCCACCGCCCGAAGTTCCTGAGCACAGTGACCCGCTCGGCCCGGAAGGACCCCCATGACTGAGAACCACGATGCACTCGTCACCGACCCGAAGACGACGGAGGGCGAGGGCGAGGGCGGTTGCCCGGTCGCGCACGGGCGCGCCGCGCATCCGACGCAGGGAGGCGGCAACCGCCAGTGGTGGCCCGAGCGGCTCAATCTGAAGATCCTGGCCAAGAACCCCGCCGTCTCCAATCCGCTGGGCGAGGAGTTCGACTACGCCGAGGCGTTCCGGTCGCTCGACCTGCCGGCCGTCAAGCGTGACATCGCCGAGGTGCTCACCACCTCCCAGGACTGGTGGCCCGCGGACTTCGGCCACTACGGCCCGCTGATGATCCGCATGGCGTGGCACAGCGCCGGCACCTACCGGATCAGCGACGGCCGCGGCGGCGCCGGGGCCGGCCAGCAGCGCTTCGCCCCCCTCAACAGCTGGCCGGACAACGTCAACCTCGACAAGGCCCGCCGCCTGCTGTGGCCGGTCAAGAAGAAGTACGGCCAGAGCCTGTCCTGGGCCGACCTCCTGATCCTCACCGGCAACGTGGCGCTGGAGTCCATGGGCTTCGAGACCTTCGGCTTCGCCGGTGGCCGTGCGGACGTCTGGGAGCCGGACGAGGACGTGTACTGGGGTCCCGAGACCACCTGGCTCGGTGACGAGCGCTACACCGGCGACCGTGAGCTGGAGAACCCCCTGGGCGCGGTCCAGATGGGCCTGATCTACGTCAACCCGGAAGGCCCGAACGGCAACCCCGACCCGCTGGCCTCGGCCCGCGACATCCGGGAGACCTTCCGCCGGATGGCGATGAACGACGAGGAGACGGTCGCCCTGATCGCGGGCGGTCACACCTTCGGCAAGACGCACGGCGCCGGCCCGGCGGACCACGTCGGCGACGACCCCGAGGCCGCCTCGCTCGAGGAGCAGGGCCTCGGCTGGCGGAACACGTTCGGCACCGGCAAGGGCGGCGACACCATCACCAGTGGCCTCGAGGTCACCTGGACCAGCACCCCCACGCAGTGGAGCAACGGCTACTTCAAGAACCTCTTCGAGTACGAGTGGGAGCTGACGCAGAGCCCCGCGGGCGCCCACCAGTGGGTGGCCAAGGACGGTGCCGGCGCCGGCACCATCCCCGACGCCCACGACCCGTCCAAGAGCCACGCGCCGACGATGCTGACGGCCGACCTCGCGCTGCGCTTCGACCCGGCCTACGAGCAGATCTCGCGGCGCTTCTACGAGAACCCCGACCAGTTCGCGGACGCGTTCGCCCGCGCCTGGTTCAAGCTGACGCACCGTGACATGGGCCCCGTCGTGCGCTACCTCGGCCCGGAGGTTCCCTCCGAGACCCTGATCTGGCAGGATCCGCTGCCCGAGGTGACGCACGAGCTCGTCGACGCCGGTGACGTCTCGGCGCTCAAGGGCCAGATCCTGTCGTCGGGCCTGACCGTGTCCCAGCTGGTGTCCACCGCATGGGCCTCGGCCTCGTCCTTCCGCGGCAGCGACAAGCGCGGCGGCGCCAACGGTGCGCGCATCCGCCTGGAGCCGCAGAACGGCTGGGAGGTCAACGACCCCGACGAGCTGGCGACGGTCCTGCGCACCCTGGAGGGCATCCAGCAGTCCTTCAACGCCTCCGCCACGGGCGGCAAGCAGATCTCGTTCGCCGACCTCATCGTGCTGGCGGGCGCCGCGGGCGTCGAACGCGCCGCCAAGGACGCCGGCTTCGAGATCCAGGTCCCGTTCACGCCGGGCCGGGTGGACGCGTCGCAGGAGCAGACCGACGTCGAGTCGTTCGCCGCGCTGGAGCCGACCGCCGACGGGTTCCGCAACTACCTGGGCAAGGGCAACCGCCTGCCGGCCGAGTTCCTGCTCATCGACCGGGCGAACCTGCTGACCCTGAGCGCTCCCGAGCTGACGGTCCTGGTCGGTGGCCTCCGCGTCCTCGGCGCGAACCACCAGGGTTCGCAGCTCGGCGTCCTCACCACCACCCCCGGTGTGCTGACGAACGACTTCTTCGTGAACCTGCTCGACCTGGGCACCACGTGGAAGGCGACCTCGCAGGACCAGAGCACCTTCGAGGGGCGCGACGCCGCCACGGGCGAGGTGAAGTGGACCGGCAGCCGGGCCGACCTGGTCTTCGGGTCCAACTCGGAGCTGCGCGCCGTCGCCGAGGTCTACGCGAGCGACGACGCGAAGGAGAAGTTCGTGAAGGACTTCGTCGCGGCCTGGGACAAGGTCATGAACCTGGACCGGTTCGACCTCGTCTGACGTGACGCGTGACGTCCGGGCCGGCAGGCACCATCGCCGGCCCGGACGTCTTCGTGTCCGCCGGGTTCACGTCCGCTCCCCCGGCCGCGGACCGCGGCGCCGGTGGTCCGGCCGCGGCGTCCGCACAGCGGCGGGCCAGATCGCCGAACGCGACCCTGAGCTCGTGGGGCCCCACGACCTCGATGCCGACGCCGAACCGGGCGACCGCGGCGGCCAGGCCGGTCCACGACCACGAGCCGAGGACGAGCCGGCACCGGTCGGGGCCGAGTTCCTCGACGATCCCGTCGGAGGTGTGGCGGGACACCTCGGCGGCGGGGAGAGCGAGGATCACCTCGCCGCGGCAGGGCCAGTCGCCCGGCCCCCGCGCACCCCGGAATGTGCCGGTCAGATAGGCCCCCACCGAACCGCCGGGCACCTCGCGCGGGGAGAAGCGGGGCCCGGTGGGTGTCCGCGGGGTGATCCGGTCGGCGCGGAAGACACGCCAGTCCTCCCGGTCGAGGTCCCAGGCGAGGAGGTACCAGCGACCGCCCCGCGCGACCAGGTGATGGGGCTGCACCCGGCGCACGGGAGGCCCGAAACCGGTCTCGTGCACGTCCGGCGCGGAAGCGGGCGGGTAGTCGAAGCGCAGCACCTCACGGGCGTGGACCGCGGCGCCGAGGGCGGCGAGCACCTCGCCGTCCACCCGGGGTCCCGGCGGGCCGGCCGGGGGCTCGCCCGCGGTGACCTGCAGCGTGTCGACGCGGTGGCGCAGCCGTGCGGGCAGGACCTGCCGGACCGTGGCCAGGGCGCGCGTGGCGGCGTCGTCGATGCCGGCGCCGGTGGTGGCGGCGACCCGCAGGGCGACGGCCAGGGCCACGGCCTGCTCGTCGTCGAACAGCAGCGGGGGCAGTCGTGCGCCGGCGTCGAGCCGGTAGCCGCCGTCGGGGCCCTTGGTGGCCAGCACGGGATAGCCGAGCTCACGCAGCCGGTCCACGTCCCGGCGCACGGTGCGCGGGCTGATCCCCAGCCGCTCGGCCAGCAGGGCGCCCGGCCAGTCCCGGCGCGCCTGGAGGAGGGAGAGCAGGGACAGCAGACGCGCTGAGGTCTTCGGCATGCGCCCATGGTCCCCCGGGTAGCGGTCGGAATCCGGCCGCTACCTTCGTGCACCCCTCGCCCGGGCTTCGCGGCCGGACCGTCTTCAGGCGGGCGGGTCGGGCATCGGGGGCATGGCGAGATGGGCGAGGTCCGGAGGCGGCGGGGTGGTCAGCGGCCAGAGCGGCGCGGCGTCTCCGTCCGCCAGCGCGGCCGGGGCGTCGGTGAGCTTCATCCGCTCCCGCAGCCGGCCGTAGAAGTCGGTGGGCCCCAGCCGGACCGCACGCAGCCGCCGGGGAGAGGCGTAGACGCCGATCCAGTCCCCGGGCTCCAGGACACCGCGCACCTGGCCGTCGATGCTGACGGCTGCCTGGCCGGACCGTTCGAGCAGGCGGAGGGCGACGGGCTCGTCGGGGGCCGCCACGACCGACCGGTTGAACGTCATGTGCGGCGCGACGGGGGTGAACACCAGCGCGTCCGTACGAGGGGAGACGACGGGCCCGCCGGCGGCGAAGCTGTAGGCGGTCGAGCCGGTCGGTGTCGCCACCAGCAGCGCGTCGGCGGAGTAGGACGCCAGGAGCCTCCCGGCGAGGTAGACGCCCGCGGACACCTGGCGGTCCCGCGACAGCTTCTCCAGGACGATGTCGTTCAGCGCCGTGACGTTGAGGGCGACGCCCCATTCGTCACCGGTCTCGCAGTCGGCGCGGACCCGGGGAGGCGGCAGGAGCGGACCGCGGCCGTAGCGCATCAGCGCCCCCATGTCCGCCGGGACCTCCAGGGCGCGGGAGGCCCGCAGCGTGAGCAGCATGCGTTCCTCGACGACGAGGCGGTCCTCGCGCACCGCGTCCAGGGCCGAGCGGACCAGGGAGGCGGACACCTCGGTGAGGAAGCCCACCCGGCCGAGGTCGATGCCGAGTACCAGTGCGTCGTTCTCGGCGGCCAGTCGGGCCCCACGCAGGAAGGTGCCGTCACCGCCCAGGGTGACGACGAGGTCGGGATCGCCCGCCGCCTCGTTCTCCTCGTGGGCGCTGTGCCGGCCACCGTCGCGCCACACGTCGATGTCCGTGCACTGGACGGAGTGCTCCGTGCACCAGGCGCGGACGCTGGCTGCGGCGTCCACGGCTTCACGGCGTCCTCCGTGCACGACCAGGCCGATCCGGCGGACTGTCATGAGTCACCTCCCCGTCCAGCGTACGAAGGGGCCCGCCCGCGCGCCTCGGGAGCGCACCGCGCTTGCGAGGAGCGCGGTGGCCGTGGCAGGGCGCCGCCCGCGAAGGACCGGCCCGTTTCCCCGGCCGCTCGGCGAGCAGGTGGGAAGGCAGTCGTCGAACCGCCCCGCGCACCGACCGGAGAGCCGCCCGTGTCCACGCCGTCCGCCGCCCGTCCGGACCCCAGCGGTGGCCGAAGCGGGCTCCGGCGCTTGAGCTACGGACAGGCGGGCACCCCGGCCCGATGCCCGGGGTGCGTCACCGCCGCGACGCCCTCGCGCCACGCGCGGCCCACGGCGCGCCGCGCCCCGTACGAAGGAGAGAACGCCATGCAGACCGTCACCCTGAACAACGGCGTCGAGATGCCCGTCCTGGGCTTCGGCGTCTACCAGATCCCGCCCGAGCAGACCGAGCAGGCCGTCACCGAAGCCCTCGCCGCCGGCTACCGCCTCCTCGACACCGCCGCCGCCTACGGCAACGAGGAGGCCGTCGGCCGGGCCATCGGGAACAGCGGCATCCCCCGGGACGAACTGTTCGTCACCACCAAGCTCTGGATCCAGGACGCCGGGGAGGAGCGCACCGAGCGCGCCTTCGACACGTCGCTGCGCAAGCTCGGCCTCGACCACCTCGACCTGTATCTGATCCACCAGCCCTACGGCGACGTGTACGGCTCCTGGCGCGTCATGGAGCGCCTGAACCGGGAGGGACGCGTCCGGGCGATCGGCGTGTCCAACTTCCACTCCGACCGCCTCGTCGACCTCATCGACCACAACGAGGTCACGCCGGCCGTGAACCAGGTGGAGACGCATCCCTTCTTCCAGCGCACGGCCGACCAGGAGCTCATGAGCGGGCGCGGCGTCCAGATCGAGTCGTGGGGACCCTTCGCGGAAGGCCGCAACGACCTCTTCACCCACCCCGTGCTGAGCGACATCGCCAAGAAGCACGGCAAGTCCGTGGCACAGGTCGTCCTGCGCTGGCTCGTCCAGCGCGGCGTCGTGGTCATCCCGAAGTCGGTGCGCGCGGACCGGATGGCGGAGAACATCGACGTCTTCGACTTCGTGCTCACCGACGAACAGCTGGCGCTGATCGCCGCCCTCGACCTCTGCACGTCGCTGTTCTTCGACCACCGCGACCCGGCCATGGTGAGCAGGCTCGGCAACGCCCGTCTGTAGAAATGAACTTGACGGGTCCCGGATGGTGGCCGGCCGGTGCGTGATCTTGGCGGAACCGAGTGCTCCGGGCCAAGATGCCCGCATGAAGGGTGACCTCTTTTCCAGTGACCACATGGTGCAGCCGGCCGCAGCGCCCGGCATGACCGTGCAGAACGCCAAGTCCATCAGATACGCCGTCGACGGGGAGATGTTCGCGCGGCAGGCGGCGATGATCGCCTGGCGCGGGGCGCTGCAGTTCGAGCGCAAGGGCCAGGGTGTGGGCGGCATGCTCAAGCGGGCGGTCACCGGCGAGGGGCTGGCGCTGATGGCGGTGCGCGGGCAGGGCGAGGCCTGGTTCGCGCACGAGGCGCAGAACTGTTTCATCGTGGACGTCGAGCCGGGCGACGTCTTCACGGTCAACGGCCGCAACGTGCTCTGTTTCGACGCCTCGTTGTCCTACGAGATAAAGACCGTGAAGGGCGCGGGCATATCGGGCGGCGGCCTGTTCAACAGCGTCTTCACGGGGCAGGGCCGGCTGGGGCTGATCTGCGAGGGCAACCCGCTGGTCATCCCCGTGTCGCCGCAGCAGCCGGTGTACGTGGACACGGACGCGGTGGTGGGCTGGAGCGCCCGGCTCACCACCTCGCTGCACCGGTCGCAGTCGTTCGGCTCGATGCTCCGCGGCGGTTCGGGCGAGGCGGTGCAGCTCAAGCTCGACGGCGAGGGCTTCGTGGTGGTGCGGCCCAGCGAGGCGACACCGCAGAAGACGCAGCAGCACTGATCCGGCCGCCCGCTGAGGGGTGCCCCCAACGGAGGGCACCCCTTTTTCCCCGCTCCTTCAGTGCCGCGGTGCAGGGGTGTTGGCGGAGGTGACGTTGACGGCGGCCCAGGCGCGGTCCACCCTCCGGTACTCCGTGCTGCCCCGCCCGTACAGGTCGGCAGCGGCTTTCAACGTCGCGACGCGCGCGTCGTGGAAGTCGGTGGTGGAGACCATGTACCGGGTGAGCGCCCGGTAGAAGACAGCGGTCGCCTTGGCGCGGCCGATGCCGGCGGCCTTCGCGCCGTCGTAGGTGGGCGAGTCGTGCACGACACCGCCGATGGTCTTGCGGCCGCTGCCCTCGGCCAGCAGGTAGAACGCGTGCGAGGAGACCCCGGAGCCCGCGTGGACCTCGGCCGCGGCGGTTCTCGGCGACCAGAAGTCGATCGTCTTCTCCAGCTTGTCGAGAGACGGCTTGTCCAAGCGGCGCAGGAATTTCTGTGCCAGTCCCAGCTTCTCGCCGACGAGATAGTTGGGCGGGTTCTCGGGGTTGCCGGCGGCGAACTCGACGGCCGAGCCGAAGATGTCCGCGAGGGACTCGTCGAGCGAGCCGGGTTCGCCGTACTGGTCGCCGTCCGCGTCCACCCGGGTCGGTTCGAGGGCCGCGGTGGCGGCGACGACGCCGTGGGTCAGCTCGTGGCCGGTGACGTCGAGGACGACCAGCGGCTTGGTGAACAGGTCGTCGTCACCGTCGCCGTAGAGCATGCACCCGCAGGCCGTGTCCCAGAAGGCGTTGCCGACCTTCTTTCCGAAGTGGACCATGGCCCGGGCGCCCCTCCCGTCGTTCCCGATGCCCTTGCGCCCGAACGACTTACGGTAGAAGTCCAGGGTCCTGGTGATGCCGTACTGGGCGTCGACGGCGGCCGTGGCCCGCCCGGACGTCCGGCCGTTGCCCCACTTGTTGTCGCCGTCGGTGAACTTCACGCCGCGGGAGAACGCCTCCGGCTCCCGGCCCTTCGCGTCCCGGGTCTCGGTGTTCCAGCGGGTCGGGTCCTTGAGGACGTACCTCGTCCGTGCCGTCCGGGTGGTGGTCAGCGGCACCTTGCCGACGAACAGGGAGCGGCCCGATCCGGTGGCGGTCCTCGGATAAGGGGCCGCCGCCCTGCCCGTGGGCGAGGAGGCCCGCAGACCGTCCGCAGCCCCGGCGAACGCGGGCGGAACGGCGACCGCCGTACCGGTGGCGGGGGTCGCCCGCTCACCGCGCCGGCGCAGTGTCTCGCCGAGGGAGGGCGAGACGAACTCGTCGCTGTCGGGGGTGTTGCTGCGGATCCTGCCGGACTCCGCGTCCACGACCACCGTGCGGGAGCCGCCGGCCTGCGTGGTGTCGCTGTCCGTCACCCGCACGCGGTAGGCGAGTGCCGTCGCCCCGTTCCGCGCGTCCACGACGAGTTCGGCGTCGCCCGCCTCGCCACGCGCCGCAGAAGCGGCCCTGCTCTCGGCCTGATGTGCCGTCAGTTCGGCCTCGGTCGTGGCCGGCCGGACGAGGTGGTCGGCGGCCCGGGTCGCGCCGAGATACGCCGACCGCGGACCGAGGTGGACGACCAGGTCGCCGCCGAGGACCGGGAGCCCGCGGTGGGTGCGGACGAAGCGGACGTGCCGCTTGCCGTCCGGGTCGGCCATCACGTCCCTGGCCCGCAGGGAGTCGCCCTGGGTGACACCCGTGTCCGCCGCATGGGCGAAGGCGGCGGCGCGGGCCGCGTCCACCGTGGAGGAAGCCGGACTCCCGGCTCGGGACGGGCGATCGGGGGCGTCCGCGACGGCGGGGCCCAGGGGGAGCGCGACGGTCGTCGTCACCGCCACGGCGATCGCCAGGCTGCGTATGTGGGGTCTACGCACTGAGTTCCTTCGTGCAGGGGCGGTGGGGTCGCCGACCGCCCTGGCGCGCGGCGTTGTTGGGCGCCGCGGGGGCTGTCGGGCCCCGACGTAGGTGATGCGGCGTTCGCCGCTCCCGCTCCCGGAAGGGGTGAATGTGACGTATGTCGCGCTCCCCCGGGCCCGCCCGAAGGGCCGGGGGAGCGCGACGGATGTCAGAGCGTGCGGTGGCTGAGGGCGGACAGCAGCGTGCGCAACTCCGCGCGTGCGCCCGGCACCAGTGACGGCGACGCCAGGAGGGCGTCGGCCGCCGCGAGATGACGCCGCGCTTCCCCCAGCGCCGCCGCGCGGCCGCCGC
This sequence comes from Streptomyces sp. NPDC026417, assembly GCF_055567695.1. NCBI lineage: Bacteria > Bacillati > Actinomycetota > Actinomycetes > Kitasatosporales > Streptomycetaceae > Streptomyces > Streptomyces sp. NPDC026417. The sequence goes on along the minus strand of NZ_JBVHPY010000003.1, from coordinate 146,977 downwards.
ACCGCTCGACCAGGTGCGCGGCCCGGCGTACGGCGGAGTCGTCGAGGGCGCTTCCGGAGTGAAGCAGACCGGCCAACTCGGCGCCACCCGGGGCCTCCACGGCGGCGAGCACCGGCAGGGTCTTCTTTCCCTGACGGAGATCGCTGTGGACGGGCTTGCCGGTGACCGCCGGGTCGCCCCAGATGCCCAGGAGGTCGTCGACGATCTGGAAGGCCACGCCCAGGTGTCGGCCGGCCCGGTCCAGGCCGGTGACCGTCTCCCGCTGCGCTCCGGCGAGTTGGGCGCCGAGCGCCAGGGCGCATCCGAGCAGGGCGCCCGTCTTGCGCTCGGCCATGACCGCGTACTCCTGCGCACTCACCGCGTCGGGTCCCGACCAGGGACGGCGGGCGAACAGCAGGTCGTCCGCCTGGCCGTGGACGAGATCACCGAGGGCGCCGGTCAGCTGCCGCACCCCCGCCGAGAGAGGGGCGGCCTCCCGCGTCCCGGGTACCGCGTCCGGCGCGGGGACGGCCGCCAGGGTCTCGACGGCCAGAGCGAAGAGGGCGTCGCCGGCCAGTACGGCAGGGCCGGTGCCGTACGCCTTCCACACCGCGGGACGGCCGCGGCGCAGCGGATCGCCGTCCATGATGTCGTCGTGCAACAGCGAGAAGGTGTGCACGAGTTCGACGCAGACGGCGGCCGGGACTCCGGTCTCGGCGGGGGCGCCGACGGCTTCCGCGCCGAGGACGGCGAGGGCCTGCCGAACCCCCTTGCCCGTATTCCGGGTCGCGGGCGCTCCGCCGACCTCGCGACGGCCCAGCGCGTATCCGGCCATCTCCGCCACCCAGGGGTGCAGGGTGCCGACCGCCTCGGCGAGGGCCGGGGCGACCAGGTCACGGCAGCGGCGCAGCAAGGGCGACGCGTCGGCGGGAAGCGTCCGCATTCCCGTGTAGGGGGGTGTGGTCAGCGCCGTCACCGGCCGGCCTCCACGCCGTCCCGGGCATCGCCGGCCGCGGCGTGTCGCCCGCCGGTGCCGTCCGCACCGGCCGCGTCGTCCCGGGCGTCACCGGCCCGCGGGGCGGGGACGACGACCGCGGCCGGACCGGCCGCGGAGTCCTCGGCGGGGGCCGCCGTCAGGCCGAGTTCCACGCGGGCGCGGTCGATCATCGCGTGGCCGTGCCGCAGGCCGATGTCCTTCAGTACGCCGCTCAGCTCCGCGAGGTCCGCTGCGGTCTCGGCACGGTCGCGTCCCAGCCGGGCCCGGCACTTGACCAGGCCGAGCCGGGCCAACGCCCGGCCGCGTGGTTCGCTCATCCCCTCGAACTCGGCGAGGGCCAGCGCGTAGACGTCCTCGGCCTCCGGGTAACGCCCGGCACGGTAGAGGACGTTGCCGCGCATCTTGTGGTTGTAGGCGAGTGCGCTCACCAGGTTCATCTCCCGGCAGGAGACCTCGGCCTCGCCGAGCAGTTCGAGGGCGCGGCGCGTGTCCCCGTCGCGTGCGGAGACGATGTCCGCGAGTCCCCGCAGCGCCCAGGCGTGGCCGCGCCGGTCCTCGGCGCGGGCGGCGATGCCCGCGGCCTCCTCGAACATCGCGTACGCGGTGTCGTAGGAGCCCATGCTGCGGTGTATCTGGGCGATGCCCTCCAGGGCCCACACGGTGTGGCGGGCCTCGCCACGCTTCCGCGCCTCGGCCAGGAGCTGCTCGTGCAGGGCCGTCACCGCCGCGTAGTCGCCCTGGATCCGTCCGGTCTCCGCCAGGCCGGCGAGCGAGTAGCCGCGCACCACCACGTCCCCGGCGGCCTCCCCGAGTTCTGCGGCCAGCCGCAGCAGGCGCCGGGCGAGGGGGAGGGCGCCGCGCTGCCGGGCCAGGGTGCCGCCGCTCCACATCGCCCAGGCCATGGCACCGGTGTCCCCGGCCCCGCGGGCGGTCCGGTAGCTCGCCTTCCAGGCCCGGTCCGCGTCCGCCACCTGGCCGAGGCGACGGTGCGCCTCGGCGACCGCGAGGCCCGAGCGGGCCGCCTCTCCGTGTGCTCCGGCCCGCTCGGCGGCACGCAGTTGCTCGGTGCCCGCCGCGAGGACGTCGGTCAGCGAGGAGTTCACCGACAGGGTGGTCAATGCGCCCTGGTACTCCGGGGCGAAGGCCTTGCCGTACATGAGTGCCTTTCGGTCTGCGCCGGTCGGGACGGCTGGGTCCCGACGGCCGGTGTGGGAGGTCACCGGGCGGGCGGCCGCGCGGCGGGGCCGGGCCTCTCACCTGCTCCCGCCCCCTCCCGCACCCCTCTATACACCATGCGTATACACGGAGCGCATAGTGCACCGGACATCCACCGCGGACCCCTGGTTCACCACCGCGCGGGCCGCCGACCCGCTGTCGATCAAGACGGCGCCGACGGCGGCGGGGTTGCCTCGGCGGAGGCGGCACTTCCGATCCGGTCACACCATGGAACATATTTTCGAATACCGAGGTACGCTGCTGGTATGTCCATGCATCTCCAGGGCTCCCTGTTCGACCAGACCGACGACGTGGGGCTGAACCCCCTCGGCGGACTGCGCCGGACCGAGCTCGGCGACGGGGCCTGGATCGATCTGCTGCCCGGCTGGCTCCGCGGCGCGGACGCCCTGTTCGAGCAGCTCGCGGCCGAGGTCCCCTGGCGCGCCGAGCGCCGCCAGATGTACGAGCAGGTCGTCGCCGTACCGAGGCTGCTCTGCCACTACCGGGTCGGCGAGTCGCTTCCGCACCCCGTCCTCGACGAGGCACGCGACGCGCTGGGCGCGCGGTACGCCCCCGAGCTCGGGGAGCCCTTCGCGACAGCCGGGCTCTGCTACTACCGTGACGGCCGTGACAGCGTCGCGTGGCACGGGGACCGCATCGGCCGGGGCGCGCGCGAGGACACCATGGTCGCGATCCTTTCCGTCGGCGCGGCCCGGGACCTGGCCCTGCGCCCCCGCCACGGCGGGGAGACCCTGCGCTATCCGCTCGGCCACGGCGATCTGATCGTGATGGGCGGTTCCTGCCAGCGCACCTGGGAGCACGCCGTCCCCAAGACGGCGCGCGCCACCGGCCCCCGCATCAGCATCCAGTTCCGTCCGCAGGGCGTGCACTGAATCCGGCCCGGAACCGGTGCGGCCACCGGGCAGGGGCCGCCCCGGCTTCCCACGAACCGGATCCGCCGCAGGACGGGAACCCGCCCCGCGGAGCCCGAGCGGTCCGCCCGCCCCCGCGCTACCAGCGGTCCCAGTGCACCACGTCGGCGACCGGGCGCCGCCGCACGGGACCGAACCGGCCCGCCGGCCATCCCACGGGCACGACCGCGAAGGTCCGCATGTCCTCGGGGATGCCCAGCTCCCGCTGCCACTCCTGCTCCAGGAACAGGTGCCAGATCGTCAGATTGGCCGCGAGGCCCAGACCTCGGGCGGCGAGCAGCAGGTTCTGCACTCCCGGGTAGACGCAGGAGCCCTCGGCGAGGGCGGCGAAGCGTTCCTGGCCCTCGGCCATGCGGGCGGTCGCCTCCGGCCCCAGGGACTCGGCCCAGACGCGCAGGCCCTCGGGCTCGAAGCGCGGTTCCGGGAACCGGTAGCAGGGCACCACGAGGGCCGGAGTGTCGGCGAAGTGGTCGCGCTGGTACTCGATGGCGGCGACCATCCGTCCGTACGCCGCCTCGTCCATGCCGGCGGGCGCGTACTTGCCCGTGGTCGCCAGATACGCGTCCACGCACCGGCGCCACAGGGGCGCGAGACGGGCCATGACCTCGCGGTCGGTGACGACGACGTACTCGTAACACTGCATGTTCCCGCCGCTCGGCCCCCACACGGCGGCCTGTATCAGCTGTTCGAGCAGCGGGCGCGGCACGGGTTCCGGCTTGAGCCGGCGCATCGCCCGCATGGTCGACATGGTGTCGACCAGACCGGGCTGTCCGGCGGCCAAGTCCTGTGCGATCTCTGCGGAGTTGGCGTAGGTGATGGGCTTCATGATCACGGATCATAGGTGGGCGGAGCCGGCCCGCGAGTCCCGTTCCGCGGTCTCGCCCCGCCGCGGCCGCAGATCCGTCCGTCGGGCTCTCGCCTCACGGGGTGAGGTGTGCCTGCACCGCCGGCGCGTACCGCTCGACGATGTCCTCCACGTCGGCGCCGCGCAGCCGGGGGCCGCGGGCGATGCCGTACATGACACCCAGTCCGAGCAGGGTGCTCACCGCCAGTTCGGCGCGCAGTCCGGCGTCGGGCCCGGTGAGTCGTTCCGCGAGGCGGTCGCTGACCTGGGTGCGGAAGTTGCCGCGGAGGATCTCGCCCTGCTCCCCCTGGAGGGGGGCGAAGACGATGCGCAGGATGGGGTCGGCGCCGTGGTCCCGCTGACTGACCACGAGATGACGGACCATGTGGCGCCCCAGGCTCTCCAGCGGCGCGTCCAGCAGGGCACGGGCGTCCGCCTCGAAGGACATCACCTGCGCCAGGAGCGTGTCCTTGTTCCCGAAGTACTTCAGGATCAGCGGTGCGCTGACGCCCGCACGGTCGGCGATGGCCTTCAGGGTGATGTCCGCGTGCGCGTGCCGGGCCAGCAGATGGCGGGCCGCCCGCAGGATGGCCGCCTTCGTCGTCTCCGCGTCCCGGCGCGGCGATGCGGTCGGCGCGAGGCCGGAGGGCGGGGTGGTCATGGTGCTCATGCTCCTTCGAGTGCCTCGTCCTCCCGGGGCTCACCGGGGGCCGGTGCCCTGCGGCCGCGGGCGGCTGCGGTACGGCCGCCCGTCCGCCGCGTGTCGCCGGCCGCGGATCCCGCCGGGTCGACGGGAATGGTCAGCGCGGCGGCGCAGGCCACCAGGGCGACGGTACCCGCCATCGCGAAGGCCAGCAGGTAGCCGTGCAGGGTGGGGACCGGGACCCCGCCGAGCGGGCGGGTGTGGTGGACGAGCACGGCCGCCACGGCGGCACTGCACACGGCCTGACCGACCGTGCGCATCAGGACGTTGACGCCGTTCGCGGATGCGGTCTGCCCGGCCGGTACGGCGCGCAGGATGAGCGTCGGCAGGGCGGAGTAGGCGAAGGTCGTGCCGGTGGCGACGACGGTGGCGCCCAGAATGATCACCCAGACGTCGCGGCTGTCCGCAATGCGTATGACGTAGCCGAGGGCGATGACCGCCGCTCCGAGGGCCAGCGTCACCCGGGGGCCGCGCGCGGCCGAGATGCGGGCCGAGACCGGCGAGAGCAGGAGCATGGTCACGCCGCCGGGCAGCAGGCACAGACCGGTCGCGACGATCGACAGCCCGAGCCCGTAGCCGGTGGCCTCGGGGGCCTGCACGAGCTGTGCCGTCACCAGGGAGTTGGCGTAGAACGCGAAGCCGGTCAGGAGTGCGGTGAGATGCGGCAGGGCGACGCGCGGCCGGGCGGCCAGCCGCAGGTCCACCAGAGGCCGCTCGGTGCGCCGCTGCTGCACCCACCACGCCGAGAGGATGACCGCGCAGGCGGCGAACAGCCCGAGGATCGTGGGACTGCCCCAGCCCCACTGGCCGCCTTGCGACACACCCAGCAGCAGGCAGACCAGGCCCGCGGCCAGACCGAGCGCGCCGAGCGTGTCGAAGCGCCCGGGCTCGCGGACCGGCGACTCGCGGACGGCCCACCAGGCGAGGGCGAGGCCCGCCGCCCCGAGCACGCTGGTCGCCCAGAACATCATGTGCCAGTTCGCGTACTGGACGATCAGCGCGGCGAGGGGCAGACCTAGGGCGGCGCCGATCCCGACGGTGGAGCTCATCAGCGCCACGGCCGAGCCGGTGCGCTCGGGCGGGAGTTCGTCCCGCAGGATGCTGATGGAGAGGGGCACCACGGCCGCCGCCGCGCCCTGGAGGGCACGTGCGGTGATGAGCACGCCGATGTCCGAGGTCAGGGCGCACAGCACCGACCCCAGGGTCATCAGGGCCAGCGCGGCCAGCAGGACCCGCCGTTTGCCGTACATGTCCCCGGCGCGGCCGAGCACCGGGGTCAGGACGGCTCCGGAGAGCAGGGTCGCGGTGACCGTCCAGGACACGGCGCCAGCGGAGGCGCCGGTCAGACTCGGGAGGTCGGGCAGCAGCGGCACGACGACCGTTTGCATCACGGCCATCAGGATCCCGCCGAAGGCCAGCACCGGGATCGTCAGGCGGTCCCGGACACCGCGCACGTCGCCTGCCGTCATGAACACTCCAGAGCTCGGCACGGAGAAAGGAGGTGAATGGCAATTCACCTTATCGAGTGAATCGCCATTCACCTAGTGCGCCCGTCCGGCAGAGGTGCACCCGGTGCCGTGGCCCGGCGGGCACCCCGCGCCCTGCGCAGGCCGCCGGACTCGGCCACGCGGCGGCCCGGCGGCTCCCCTCAGCGCCCGGAGCGGGCCTGCACCGTGCGGGCCAGCCGCGGTCCGAGCCACCGCTTGAACCGGCGCAGCGTCTCCAGCTGCCCGGCGGCCCGGTCGATCCGGTAGTAGAGCTGCGGCGGGACGTACGGCAGCAGCGGCGAATGCCGCTGTCCGAGCAGGGCGAACATCTGCGCGGGCGGGAGGTTGATGTAGCGCGGCAGGTTCTCGTACCACTGGGCACTGTGCCGGGCGGCGCTCTGGACGGGCAGCAGGGCCGCCTTGCGCTCCCGTTCGTACCGGGCGAGGGCAGGCGCCGGGTCGGCGTGGGCCGCTCCCCGGGCGGCGTGGGCACCGAGGGCCGCAGCCAGCGACATCGCGTCCTCCAGGGCGAGGGTGGTGCCCGCACCGATGGAGTAGTGGGTCGTATGGGCGGCGTCACCGAGCAGGACGAGGTTGTCGCGGTACCAGGTCCGGTTGGTGAGCGTGCGGAAGTTCAGCCACTGGGCGCTGCCGTCGGCCTGCGCCCGCCCGATGAGCCCGTGTCCGTCCAGGAGATCGGCGAACAGCTTCTCCAGCAGGGCCAGCCCGTCCGCCTCGCTCAGCCGGTCGAGCCCGAGGCCGGTCCAGGTCTCCGGGGAGCACTCCACGACGCAGGTGCTGCGGTCCTCACCGAAGGCGTAGGCGTAGCACCAGATCCAGCCGTGCCCCGTCTCGACGAAGGCGAAGGTGAAGGCGTCGAAGACCTTGGTGGTGCCGAGCCAGATGTAGCGGTTGCGCCCGAGCACGATGTCGCTGCCGAAGTGTGCGGCGTGCCGCTCGCGCAGCCCGCTGTTGACCCCGTCCCCCGCGACGACGAGGTCCGCCTCCGGGAGGGGGTCGTCGGCGGCGATCTCGTGCGCGAAGTCGATCCGCACGCCCAGGGACGCCGCCCGCCGGGCGAGGAGGTCGAGCAGCCGGTGCCGGCCGATGCCGAACCCCTCGTCGCCGTGATGCACCGTCGTCCGGCCGCCGACGTGGGCGACCCCGTCGCTCCAGCGGACCGAAGCGTCGGCGACGGCGCCCGCCGATGCGGGGTCGCCCTCGTGCAGCCTGTCGAGCAGACCGCCCCAGTACGTCACACCCCAGCCGTAGGTGGATCCGGCCGGGTTCCGCTCGTGGACGGTGATGTCGTGGGACGGGTCCCGGAGCTTCATCAGGATCGAGAAGTACAGGTTTGCGGGTCCGCCGCCGACGCACGCGATCTTCACGCGCACTCCCCTTTGGTTACGCACGAGTGTGGATTGGTCACGAAGAGTAGCAGCGGAGGGCGGGCGGTCCGCGGGGCCCGGGAAGGGGGTCAGGCGTACGAGCCCCCACGTTCCCGCGGGTCGTTTCCATTCCCCCAGAACGGTGACCACCCGGGGGACCGCCGGGCGTACGATCTCGGCCTCGCCCTCGACCGGCACCAGGAGGTACCGCCATGCGTTCGCCCGTCGCCCCCGTCCTGGCCGCGTTCGACGAGCCGGTGCGTACCGGCGAGAGCCGGGTCGCCGTCCGGCGGCTGGATCTTCCCGAGTCAGGCCTGGAGGTGGGGGCCGCCCGGACCCCGGCGGGCGAGCCGGTCGAACTTCCCGACGGATCCGAGGCCCTGGTGATCGTGCTGGACGGCCACGGCCTCCTGCGTTCGCCGGGCGGCGGCGAGGAGGTGGCAGCGCACACCGCGGTCTGGCTGCCCCGGAACTCGGACGGCCGCCTGTACGCGGGCCAGTCGGGCATGTACTGCCTGACGGTCCGCCCCCGCACGTCCGGGGTCCCGGCCCCGGCACCGACGGCCGCCGAACCGTCCGCGGGCGGCGAGCCCGCCTGCCTGCTGCGCCAGGTCTGCGCCGAGTGCGGACGCATGGCGACGGAGAGTGACGCCCGCTTCTGCACCCGCTGCGGCGCCGCCCTGTCCGACTGAGACAGCCGCACCACCGGGCCGAACGGGCCCCCGCACGCCCGAACTCCTCCGCTTTCCCGTCAGTCTTCGCACGTGAGGCGCACCACCTTCACCTCCCGCCTCCGCAAGATCCTCGGCGCGCAGACGGCCGCGCGGGAGGTAACTTGCCCCCGCACGCCCCCGGCGGGCCCGAAACGGGCAAGATCATCCTGGTTCAACCTTGCACGACATGTGGGTGATTGTCCGGATCGGAGCCAACCGGGTCCCGGCGATTTCTCCCGCTCTCCGTCCCACCGATAGGCATGCCGGGTCAGCAATCAGAGCTGCTCCAGGAGGACTTGACATGCCCGAACTCACCCGTCGCCGGGCACTCGGCGCCGCGGCCGCTCTCGCCGCTGCGGCCGGATCACCGGCCGTCACCGCCCGGGCCGCATCCGCCGCCGGACACCCCGGCCACGGCACGGGACCCGAACCCTTCGACGAGGTCTACCGGGGCCGCCGCATAGAGGGCCGTCCCACCGGAGGCGGGCATCATCACGGCTCCGCCTACGGCGTGTTCGTCGACGGTGCGGAACTGCACGTGATGCAGAACGCGGACGGCAGCTGGATCAGCGTCGTCAGCCACTACGACCCCGTGCCCACACCGCGCGCCGCGGCCCGCGCCGCCGTCGTGGAACTGCAGGGGGCGCCGCTGATCCCCTTCGTCCCCGCCGCTCACTGAACCGCCCGCGACCAGACCGGAAAAGACCCGCTCATGACCGTTCGCAAGAACCAGGCCGCCCTGACCACCGACGAGAAGCGGCGCTTCGTCGACGCCGTCCTGCGCCTCAAGCGCAGTGGCCGCTATGACGAGTTCGTCACGACGCACAACGCCTTCATCCTCGGCGACACCGACAACGGCGAGCGCACGGGCCACCGGTCACCGTCGTTCCTGCCCTGGCACCGCAGATTCCTGCTGGAGTTCGAGCAGGCGTTGCAGGCGGTGGACTCCTCCGTCGCACTGCCGTACTGGGACTGGAGCACGGACCGTTCGCCCCGCTCCTCCCTGTGGGCCCCGGACTTCCTGGGCGGTACCGGCCGCAGTCTGGACGGCCGGGTGATGGACGGCCCCTTCGCCGCGTCCGCGGGCAACTGGCCCGTCACCATACGTGTGGACAGCCGGACCTACCTGCGGCGCGCCCTCGGCGGCGGCACGCGGGAACTGCCGACGCGCGCCGAGGCCGAGTCCGTGCTCGCCATGCCGACGTACGACACGGCCCCCTGGAACAGTTCCTCCGACGGCTTCCGCAACCACCTGGAGGGCTGGCGGGGCGTCAACCTCCACAACCGGGTGCACGTCTGGGTGGGCGGCCAGATGGCGACCGGCGTCTCCCCCAACGACCCGGTCTTCTGGCTCCACCACGCCTTCATCGACAAGCTGTGGGCCGACTGGCAGCGCCGGCACCCGGGTTCGGGCTATCTGCCCGTCGTCGGGACGCCGAACGTCATCGACCTGAACAAGACGATGAAGCCGTGGAACGACGTGCGGCCGGCCGATCTGCTGGACCACACGCCGCACTACACCTTCGACAGCGCCTGAGCTCGGCGCGGGCTCCGCACTCGGCCGGAAGCGGAACGCGGGGATTCGCATCGGATGCGTCGGGTACCCGCGTTGACGCGTCCGGGTGGTCCGGGCGCACGTCCGACGAGGAGGTAACCCGTGTCACAGGTCGAGGAATCCATCGAGGTCGGCGTCCCGGTTCACACCGCCTACAACCAGTGGACCCAGTTCGAGACGTTCCCCGAGTTCATGAGCGGCGTCGAACGCATCGAGCAGCGCACGGACACCCTCACGCACTGGGTCACCAAGGTGGACGGCGTGAGCAAGGAGTTCGACGCGGAGATCACCGAGCAGATCCCGGACGAGCGGGTCGCATGGACCACGGTCGGCGGAGAGGCCAAGCAGGCCGGTGTGGTCACCTTCCATCACCTCGGCGAGGGCCGGACGAAGGTGATGCTGCAGATGGAGTTCCAACCGGAGGGCCTCGCCGAGACCGTCGGCGACAAGCTCGGCGTCGTGAAGCGCCAGACCAAGGGCGACCTGGAGCGCTTCAAGAAGTACATCGAGTCCCGCGGACTGGAGACGGGCGGCTGGCGCGGCTCCGTGGTGTGAGCCGCCCCCTTCCGTCCACGGCCGGGGCCGACCCCGTGCGCCACGTGCGCACTCAGGCGTCGGCCTCGGCCGTACGGCACTCCGGGTGGCCCCAGCCCTGCGCGTTCTTCGCGATGGGCTCGCCCGCCGCATAGGAGCGGCCGCAGACGCAGCGGCCGGGGAACTTCGCCTTGATCGTCCGTGCCGCGCCGCCCGTTCGGCCCCCCGCGCCGCCCGATCGGGCGGACTTGGCGGTGGGACGGCGGCGGGGAGCCCCGGCCGTGGGCGTGTCCGGTGACGGCGGCGGCTGCGGGGACCCGAGATCGCTGCCCGCGGGCTCCTGGACGACGGCCGCCTGGCTTGCGGCGCGGTCCGCGAAGTCGTTCAGGGGGTCGCCGTCCACCTGGTGCGCGGGCACGTAGCGGAATTCGACGGAGCGGCCGTCGAGCAGCGCGTCGATCCGCGCGACGAGTTCCTGGTTGGCGACCGGCTTCCCGGCGGCCGTCTTCCAGCCCTTGCGCTTCCAGCCGGGCAGCCAGGTGGTCACGGCCTTCATCGCGTACTGGGAGTCCATCCGGATCTCCAGCGGGACGTCCGGGTCGACAGCCGTCAACAGCCTTTCCAGCGCGGTGAGTTCGGCGACATTGTTGGTGGCCGTGCCGAGCGGGCCGGCCTCCCAGCGGGTGGGGGTCTCCGCGTCGTCGGCGACCACCCAGGCCCAGCCGGCGGGTCCGGGGTTCCCCTTCGACGCCCCGTCACAGGCGGCCACAACACGTTCAGGCATGCCCCCGATCATGCCACGCCCCGGCGGGCGCTCCGGGCCCGGGGCGCCCGGCCGGAGCGCCGTTCCCGGCGATCAGCCGCTGTCCGAGGGGCGCCGCGGGCAGGACGTGCTCGCCGTCGCGGTGGCCGGCCACCAGTCCCCCGTCCCGCGGGACGCCGATCTGGTGGCTGACGCCGGGCAGCGAGATGCCCGCGGCACGGGCGACCTCGGAGCTCGTCCGGGCCCGCGGCCCGGTCACCGCGTTCAGCACCGTGGCGCGGGTGCGGCCGAGAAGCCCGTTCGAGACCGTCCCCCGCGGTGCGGGCACGGCCGACGGAGGCTCGGCCATCGGATGGACGAGGAACGGGTCGCCGCCGGGGTCCGCGAGTGCGGTGGGCCGCCGCCAGCAGATATAGCCGGGGACGAGGAGCAGGCTGCATCCATCCCGATGGAGATCACGCCGGACGGGGTAGTCCACTTCGAGCACCGGCGGCCCGCCGGGCCGAGACCGTCCGGCAGGGCCCGGGTGCCGCCGTCGAGCAGCGCGAACGTGCGCAGGTCCACGTCGGTGACGACCGCGCTGCGGATCTGCGGCCCGTACGGCTCCAGGAGGGCCCGGAGGAGCGGCCCGGCGCGCGGGTCAGCAGCCTGAGGCCCGTCCGAGCCGGGTCGGCCGAGCGGGACGGCCCAGTCGGGGCCGGACGGCCCTCGGCCGGCCTCGACAGCTCCCGGACCGTTCGCGTGCGCGGCGTCGCGCGCACCTGGTCGAGGCCCGCCGCGAGGCCCTCGCCGGTGACGGGCGGCGTGAGGAAGTCCGGGATGCGTCCGGCGGCGGGAATCAGTCGGCGTAACGGGCGCAGGGCACGGTCCGCGGTCCCGTCGACGGCGAGGCGGGCGCGGGTCCGCGGCGCCAGTGGCCGAATCCGAGCGGCCCCTGCCCGCCTTCCGAGCGGCAGACGGCGCACACGAGTTCCCGGAGCGGATCGGGCTGCCGGGCGGCGCGCACGTTCCGCAGATCGCGCGGGGTGAAGTGAATGCGGAGCACGCGGTGTCTTCCGCTCCCGGTCCCCGTGGGCGTGTGCCGCCCGGAACGGGCGCGGCCGCAGGAGGAGACGAGCAGCCGCTCCGCACGGTTGCCCGCATGAGGCGAACCCGGACACGCCGACAGGCCGTTCCGCAGGCTGAGGAACCGTCCGCGGCGTCCGCAGGAACGGCCGTCCGAGCCCGGCCGGCCGAGCGGGACGGCCCGGCCGGGGAAGGGCCGGGCCTCGGCCCACGGCACGGTCGTGCGGAGCAGTGCCGGGACGTCTCCACACGGCGGACGGCCCGGTCAGGAGACGTCGGATAGCTTGGGCATCTCGCCCTGCGTCGTCTTGACGTCGATCACGGTGAAGGCCGCCCCCTGGGGGTCGCTCAGCGCGGCGAAGCGGCCGAAGGGGCTGTCCATGGGGCCGAACCGCAGGACTCCGCCGCGGTCGGTCGCCTTCGCCACCGCCGCGTCGCAGTCCTCGACGGTGAAGTACACGTTGATGTACGGAGGCACCTCCGGCGGGAAGTCGTCCGTCATCCGCATCCGGCCCAGCACCGGATCCTCACCCACCCGGAAGATCCGGAAGTCCATCTGCTCGTCGTCCATCTGCTGAGCGCGGTACGGGAAGACGGCCGGGAAGAACGCGTCCGACTTCTCCGGCTCACGGGTGAACACCTCGGCCCAGCAGTAGGCGCCCGGCACCGCGACCGCCTCGAAGCCCTCGTGGACCCCGCCCTGCCACACACCGAAGACGACACCGCTCGGATCGCGGGCCAGCACCATGGTGCCGAAGTCGCCGACCTGCATCGGCTCCATGAGGACCTCGCCGCCGTTGTCGCGGATCTTCTGGGCGGTGGCGGCGGCGTCCGGCGAGGCGAGGTACAGGCACCAGGAGGACTGGCCCTCCTGCCCGGGCATCGGCGGCACGACGGCGGCCACCGCCTTCCCGTTCGCGTACGCCTGCGTGTAGTTGCCGAACTCGGACGACGACTCGCCGAACGTCCAGCCGAGCACGTCTCCGTAGAAGCTCTTGGCCCCTTCGACATCGCCGAACATCGCGTCGGCCCAACACGGTGTTCCTTCAAGCTGTACGGCCATGACGTCGACCTTCTCCGATTCGCTGGATGGTTTCGCTCCTCACGCTAGCCAGCCCGGGCCCGTGTCGCGCGCCGAGCGCGGCGACCTGAACGAGACTGGGGCAGCACGGGGAGAGAGCACGGGCGGTCGTCGACGGGACGGGACAGTGATGATGCACGCGTGGGAGGTGGCCCGGCCCGGGCCGATCGAGCAGGAGCCGCTGCGCTTCGTCGAGAAACCGGTTCCGGTACCCGGAGCCGACGAGCTTCTGGTGCACGTTCGCGCCTGCGGGGTGTGCCGGACCGATCTGCATGTCAGCGAGGGCGACCTGCCCGTGCGCAGGCCCGGGGTGACACCGGGGCACGAGGTGGTCGGCGTGGTGGTGGCCACCGGGGCGGCCGTGAACGGCTTCGCGGAGGGCGACCGGGTCGGCGTGGCGTGGCTGCGGAGCGCCGACGGCACATGCGCGTACTGCGTCCGCGGGGCGGAGAACCTCTGCCCCGCTTCCGCGTACACGGGGTGGGACGCCGACGGGGGCTACGCCGAGTACACGACGGTGCCGGCCGCCTTCGCCTACCGCCTGCCGCGGGACATCGACGACGTCGCCCTCGCGCCCCTGCTGTGCGCGGGCATCATCGGCTATCGCGCGCTGCAGCGGGCGTCGCTCCCGCCGGGCGGCCGCCTGGGGCTGTACGGCTTCGGGGGCAGCGCCCATCTGTGCGCGCAGGTGGCGCGCGCCCAGGGCGCCACCGTGCACGTCCTGACGCGCGACGCGGCCTCGCGGCGGCTGGCACTCGAACTCGGCGCCGCCTCGGCCGGGGGCGCGGACGACGCTCCCCCGGAGCCCCTGGACAGCGCGATCCTGTTCGCTCCGGTGGGCGACCTGGTCCCGGTCGCGCTCCGCGCGCTCGACCGCGGGGGTGTCCTGGCGGTTGCGGGGATCCATCTGAGCGACACACCGCCGCTGCACTACGAACAGGAGCTGTTCTACGAGAAGGAGCTGCGCAGCGTCACGTCCAACACCCGGGCGGACGGACGCGAGTTCCTGACGCTGGCCGCGCGGTACGGCGTCCGGGCCACGACGCACGCCTACCCGCTCTCGCGGGCGCAGGAGGCACTGCAGGACCTCAAGGCGGGCCGCTTCGAAGGGGCGGCCGTCCTGGTGAACGACCTGCCGCACCGGCACTGACCGCCCGGCGCCCACCGGCCGGTGCCCGTACGGCGGAGCGGCGCCTGCACCGTTCGAGGCCGGCCCGGTCCCGCGCGGACCGCCCGCGCCTCGGGCACCGGGGCCCAACGGTCCGGCACCAGGGAGAGGCGAAGACCCCGGCATCCCCTGCGCGCCGGCCGCATCGCCGAACGGGGGGACGCCACGCCGACGTCGACGGCCACGCCGTCGCCCGGGCGGTGCGCGCCCGTCCGCACGGCGACCGGATCCGGCTCATCGCCGTCTCCGCGTTCAGCCGGGGTGCCGACCGCGGTGAGTCACGGGCCGCCGGGTTCGACGCCGCCTGGCCAGGCCGCTGCCGCCGGCGGAGCTGCCGGACCTCCTCGCGGAACCCGCACCCGGCGCGTGAGCGTCACAGGGTGCCGAGGTCGACGGCCGCCGCCATGGCCGCGTAACCGGCGTCGTTCGGATGCAGATGGTCGCCCTCGTCGTAGGCGGGCAGGATGCGCAGCGGGTCGGCGGGGTCGCGCACGGCCCGGTCGAAGTCCACGACGTGGTCGAACAGTCCGCCGGTCCGGATGTAGTCGTTGACGGCGAGGCGGGTGGCCTCCAGGGTCTCGTCGTAGACGCGCCAGCCCTTGAAGGGGGTCAGGGTCGCCCCGACGACCTCGATGCCGTGGGCGTGCGCCTGCCGCACGATCTCCCGGTAGGCCGCCGTGATCGCCGCGGGGTCCGTCTGGTGCGGCTCCTGCTGGATGTCGTTGATGCCCTCCATGAGGACGAGGGTGCGGACGTCCGTCCGCGAGAAGACGTCCTCGTCCAGCCGCTCCAGCGCCTTCACCCCGAAGCCGCCGCCGTCCCGCAGCAGCCGGTTGCCACTGATGCCCGCGTTGAGCACCCCGAGCTGCCGGTGACGCGGCAGCTTCTGCAGACGGTCGGAGAGCAGATCGGGCCAGCGGTGGTCGGCGCCCTCCGTGGACCCGTATCCGTCCGTGATGGAGTCGCCGAACGCGACCACCGCGCCGCGGGCCGGGGGGTCGAGGACGTCGACACCCGTGACGTAGAAGCGCTGCCGGCTGGTCGCGGTGAACGCGGCTCCGGACACGTCCGCGGCCCGGTCGGCCGCCCTGGCCACGTACGCGACCTGCCGGGCCAGCGGGTGCACGGTCTGCAACGCCGGCACCCGTGGGAGATGGGCACTCACCAGCAGGTCGCTGTCGGGCGCCACGTCCAGCCGTACGGGCTCGCTCCGCACATCCTCGCCGGGCCGCACGACGTCGCTCCCGAACGTCACGCGGCGCACCGTGCCGGGGACGGCGTCGGCCCCGGCCGCCCGGACCGCCACCGTCACCCGGCCCAGGGCCAGCGGTTCGGACCCGAACGCGTTGGACAGCCGGATGCGGACGCGTGGACCTCCGACGCTGACGTGCACGACCTGGCGCAGCGAGTCACCCGAGGCGACCTCGGACGTGGAGGCGCCCACCACGGCCGGTGCCTGCCACGTGCCCACCCAGCCGTGCGCGGAGGCCGCGGCGGCCGGCGCGGGTGCGGCCGGCGCGGGTGCGGCGGATCCGAGGACGAGCGCGAGCGGCACGAGAAGCGCCTTGGCGCCTTTGATCACGGCGTTCACCCCTGACTGGGACCTGGTGCAACGGCGCCGGGCGGACAGGGGCATTGGATCGGAGGACGGGGCGACCCGTCAACGACGAGAACCCGACACGTCCTCGGCCACGGAGGGCGGGCGGTACACCTGGCCGACGCGGCCCTTTCCCCTCGTGCCGTGGCCCGTTCCCGCCCGGGAGAGCCTTTCGGCGGACGGCGCGGGAGTGGCCGGATGCGGAGGCCGCTCATCGTGGAAACGGCCGGACGGACCGCTGCCGGAGACGGGCCGCACCGCGCTGCACCGCGACGACGACCCGCTGCACTTCTGCCGCGCACCGACGACGTCCCCACCGAAGCCGTGCCCGGTCCGCTCGCCCGGGATCGCCCGGATCGCGCGTGCGAACATCCGGGTGGTCGCCGGTCTCGCGCGCGCTGACGGGGTGGAGGCCGCGTGCCTCAGCCGGGTGGGCCTTGGCGGGTGTCCGAGTCCCGCGCCGCCACCGCACCGGAAACCGGGTCCTCGGCGGGGCCACCGGCCGGAATGCCCGGGACGGCGCCGCCCTGCAGCCGTTCCAGGTCGTCGGGGCGCACCTGGATGACGATCACGGCGATCAGCGCGGCCACCACGGCGAGCACGGCCGCGACGACGAACGCACTGGAGATGCCCGAGGTCAGCACCTGGTCGCTCCAGGGTGGTGGGAGCTCCCCGGTGCGGCGGAACTCCAGGCGCTGGGCGGGGGTGGCCTCGGACATGAAGTTCCGGATCTGATCGGTGGCCTCGTTCCGGCTGGCCGTGCCGAAGACGGTGACCAGCACGCTCAGCCCGAGCGAGCCGCCCACCTGCTGGGTGGCGTTGAGGATGCCGGACGCGGCGCCGGACTCCTGCGGGGACACCCCGGAGACCGCCATCAGGGTCAGCGACACGAACTGCATGCCCATGCCGAAGCCGAAGACCAGCATGGGGCCGAGGATGCTGCCCAGGTAGGTGCTGTCGACATCGGTCAGCGTCAGCCAGCCGAGTCCCAGGGCGGCCAGGATCGAGCCCACCGCCATGAACGGTTTGGGTCCGAACTTCGGCAGCAGCTGCGAGGCGACGCCCGCACCGACGGCGATGATCGCGCTCACCGGCAGGAAGGCGAGGCCGGCCCGCAGCGGGCTGAAGTGCAGGATGTTCTGCACGAAGAGGGTCAGGAAGAAGAACATGCCGAACATCGCCGCGGCCAGGGTCAGCATCATCCCGTAGACACCCGCGCGGTTGCGGTCACGGAACATCCACAGCGGCGTGATGGGCTGCTTCGAGCGGCGCTCGTTGACGATGAACGCGGCGAGCAGCACGACCGCGGCCACGAAGGCGCCGACGGTCACGCTGTCGGTCCAGCCGTCCTCGGAGGCGCGGATGAAGCCGTAGACGAGCAGCACCATGCCGAGTGTGGACGTGAAGGCGCCGAGGAGGTCGAAGTGGCCCGGGTGGCGCTCCGACTCGCGGATGTAGCGGGGGGTCGCGAGCACGATCAGCAGGCCGATGGGCACGTTGACGAAGAGGACCCAGCGCCAGTCGAGCCACTCGACGAGGATGCCGCCCGCGAGCAGGCCGATAGCGCTGCCACCGGCCGAGACGGCCGCGAACACGCCGAATGCCCGGTTGCGTTCCGGGCCTTCGCGGAAGGTGGTGGTGATCAGCGCCAGCGCCGTCGGGGACGCGATGGCTCCGCCGACGCCCTGGAGCGAGCGCGCCGCGAGCAAGTGCCAGGCCTCCTGGGAGAGTCCGCCGAGCAGGGAGGCGAACACGAAGAGCAGGACGCCGAAGACGAAGACTCTGCGGCGGCCGAGGATGTCGCCCAGCCGTCCGCCGAGGAGCAGCAGGCCGCCGAAGGTCAGCGTGTAGGCGTTGATCACCCACGACAGGTTCTCGGTCGAGAAGCCGAGCGAGGTCTGGATGTGAGGAAGAGCGATGTTCACGATGGTGATGTCGAGGACCACCATCAGCTGGCACGAGGCGATGACGAGGAGTGCGATACCGCTGCCGTGGCTCCGCTCCGGGGCCTGGGCAGACGTCGGGGGTGTCGGTTGTGCGGCCGTCATGGAATCACCGTGCGTCGCAGGTCGGCGTGGGGCGCCGACGTTCACTTCCCCAAGGTAAGCCCGGGTCTCCCGGGTCACCAGTCGATCAACGGGGCGCGTGCAGCGGGCCCGGACGGCGCGGGTACGCGGGTCGTGGGGGTGCGGGGACGCGGGGCACGGGTGGCGGGGAGGGTACCCCGCCACCCGTGGTGGTCCGGCCGCGGCGCGTGGTGCGCTACGGCAACAGGTTGATCTTGAACGTGGACGTCGTGTTCCGCACGTCCTGGGCGTTGCCGCTCATCTTCAGGTTGTGGAAGGTGACTTCACCGACGGCGGGACCCTGCCCTGCCTCCGGCATCTCGTTGGCCCAGAGGCCGAAGCCGGACTTGGCGTCGTACGCGTCGCCGCTCTTGCGGGCTCCGGTGATCGTCACGTCCGTGAGCACGGTGTCCTTGATCGGGAACTGCGGCTGTCCTCCCACGTAGTTGGTCTGGAACATGATCCCGCTGTAGGTCGGATCGACGATGTCGACGTTGTTGACGCGGATCCCCTGGAAGACCTTGGAGGCGGAGAACATCCAGATGCCGGGGAAGGTCTGGGAGCCCCAGAAGTGGCCCCCCGCCCGGACGATCGAGATGTTCTCCAGGGTCGTCGGAGCCGTGCCGAAGCCGTTCATCGGGTAGCCGAAGTCGAGCGAACTGACGGTGATGCCGGAGTAGACCAGCGTGTCGGCGATGTGGATGTTGCGGAAGGTGTTGTCGTACCCGCCGTAGACGGCGATGCCCGCCGCGCGCCAGGTCAGGATCGACGTGAGGTTCTCGTACAGGTTGTTCTTCTCGTCGGCCCCGCCCGCGTCGATCGCGGAGAAGAGAGCGAAGCTGTCGTCGCCGGTCGCCCGCGCCTCGTTGTTGACGACGTGGTTGTCCGTGCTTCCGTTGGTCATGTTGATGCCGTCGGCGAATATGTCGCGGATCCGCGAGTTCTTGATGGTGATGCCGTCGGTGTTGGCGCCCCAGTAGAGGCACACCATGTGTTCGTTCCAGATGTTGTCGATGGTGATGTCGGAGACGTTGGAGAAGTCGAACACCTTGCCGGGGCCGTCGATGCGCGAGGTGTAGTTGCCGAAGTACGCGAAGCCGGCGAACGACGAGCCCTTGGCACTGGCCTCGGCCCGGAAGCCGATGTCGGTGTTCTCCTGCGAGGACGGGGCGTGGAAGCGGGTGTACCAGGGCCCCGCACCGACGACCTTGACCGCCTTGCCGTAGACCTGGAACTTGCTCGACGTCTCGTAGTCACCGGCCGGCAGATACACGCCGACGAGCTTGCCGGTGGTGTCCATGCGCACCTTGTCGAGCGCGTTCTGCACGTCCTGGTGGGAGAAGCCGGCGGGCACGGTGTACGTGGCCGGGTCCGGGTTGGGGAGCGCCGAGGTCTGCTCCAGGCTGACGAAGTCGATCGCGTACCTGGAGTCGTTGGCGGCGTCCTTCTGCAGCCGTATCCGGCTGCCCGCCGGGACGGTCTGACCGAGCATCAGGTTCGCCTCGTCGTAGATGTGCCGAGGCGATCCCGAGCCCGGGGAGTTGCCCGGTGCGGTTTCCGCGCCGTACAGCCAGGCGTACTTGGACGTCAGGTCGACGGCCTTGAGGAACTTGCCGTCGACGTAGACGTTCAGGGTGGAGTTCGTTCCGCCGCCTCCGGCGGAGTCCGGGATGGAGAAGCGCGTCACCAGGGTGTTGGCGGCGGCCTTGGTGGTCCATTCCACGTAGTTGCCGGTGCTGTTGAGGGTGACGGCCTTGCGGCCGGAGGCCTCTCCGGCGATGTCACCGACCGTGCGGTTGGGTCCGACGGTCTGGGCGCCGCCGCCGGTGGTGCCGTCCTCGGCCTCGTACATGTCGTACGGCATGTTGGCGCCGCGGCCGACGAACAGGGGTTGGCTGGTGGTGTTGTTGTCGCGCTTGACCGGAAGTTCGTTGGCGTCGGCCGCGACCACCGTCTTCACGGTGAACTTGCCCTTGCCCGCGGTCCAGGTGCCGAGTTTGACCGCGGGTGCGGTGTCGCCGGCCGCGATGACGCCGTCGTGGGAGCCGGTGAGGGTCTTGACGGTGGCACCGGACGAGTCGAGGACGGTCAGTGTGATGCCGTGGCCGCCGCTCGCCGACGCGACCGTGCCCTGGTTCTTCAGGGTGACGGAGAAGGTGACGGTGTTGCCCTCGGCGGGCGCGCTGGGCGACCAGCCGACGGAGGAGGCCACCAGGTCGGAGCTGGAGACGGGTTTGACGACGAGGGAGGTGGGGCTGGTGTAGGAGTTGTTCCCCTCGTTCTGCTCGACGACCTTGTTGCTCGGGTCGGCGACGGCACCGACCTGGTAGGTCCCGGCCTCGCGGGCGCCGATGTCCGCGGTGGCCGTGGTGGAGGCGCCGGCGGCCAGCGTGCCGACGGCGGCCGTGCCGACCTTGGTGCCGCCCAGCCGGAACTCGACGTCGGTGGCATCCGACGCGTCCGTGCCGGTATTGCGCACGGTCGCGGTCAGCTTCACCGCATCGGACTCGACGGGGCTCGCCGGCGTCGAGGTGATGCCGGTGATCTGCAGGTCCGGGTTCGGGGCCGGGGTGCCGAGGACCTGGAATTCGGCGACCTGCCCGGCGGAGGAGCCCGAGTTGGCGGTGAACACCAGCTGGACGTCGGCGACGCGGCCGGTGACGGGGATGCGGACGGTGTTCCCGCTCGCCGGGTCGAAGGTGTAGTCCCGGGCGGCGGACAGGCTCGTGAACGAGGCGGCCTTCTGCTCCCGCCCGAGGACCTGGATCCGCTGGGTCCGTGCCGCCCACGCGGCGTCCGGACTGAGCTTGAGGACCACCGTGCCCACGTCGGCGTTCGCGCCGAGCTTCACCGTGAGGCTGTTCGGGTAGCTGCCCGGCCCGCCCTCCCAGTAGGTGCTGGTCCTGTCGTCGTTGGCGTTCTCCGCGACGAATGTGAACACACTGGAGGAGGCGGTGATCGGCTTGCCGACGGCGAGGTTCACGTCGTCGCTCGTGGAGCCGTTGCGCGTGACCCTGTTGCTGTCGGCGGACTGGTTGCCGGCCGCGTCCTTGGCACGCAGGTGGTACGTCACGGTCGCCGACGCGGGCTGGGCGTCGGTGTAGGTCGTGGTGTCGCCGTCGAGGCTCTTGCGAAGCGTCCCGTTGGCATAGAGGTCGTAGCCGGTGACCTTGACGTTGTCGGTGGAGGGCCGCCAGGTGAGCCTGACCTGGCCGCTGGTGGCCTCGGTGAAGGCCAGGTCGGCGGGCGCGGTCGGGGGCTGGGTGTCGCCCGAATCGCCCTTGCGCGTGACGGTGTTGCTGTCGGCGGACTGGTTGCCCGCGGCGTCCTTGGCACGCACGGAGTACGCGACGGTCGCCGAGGCGGGCTGGGTGTCCGTGTACGTGGTCACGTCGCCGGCGACGGAGGTGCGCAGCTCGCCGTTGGCGTAGACGTCGTAGCCGGTGACCTTGACGTTGTCGGTGGCGGCCTTCCAGGTCAGTTTGATCTGGCCGGCAGCCGGCTCGGTGTAGGCGAGGTCGGCGGGTGCGGTCGGCGCCTGGGTGTCGCCCGTGGTCGGCCCGTAGACCTCGAGTTCCGACAACTGCCCGGCGGGCTGGCCTGTGTTGGCCGTGACGAGTACCCGGACGAAGCGCGTCGTGACGGCGTTGAAGGCCAGGCTCTGCGTGAGGTCGTTCGCCTCGTTGAAGTCGTAGCCCTTGGAAGCGGTGAGGTCACTGAAATCCGAGCCGTTCGTGCTGCCCCGGAGTGTGAGCGTCTGGGTTCGGGCACCCCAGCCGGACGGCAGACGCAGCACGACGCGGTCGACGCGCACGGACGAGCCGAGGTCGACCTGGACCCACTGCGGGAGTTCGCCGTTCCGGCTCTCCCAGTAGCTGGCCCGGTTCCCGTCGCCGGCGTTCGCGGCCACATAGGTCTGCGTGCTGCTGCTCGCGGTGAACTGCTTGCCCGCGGCGAGGTTCCCGGAGGAGTCACTGGCGCCGTGCACCTCCAACTCCGAGAGCTGCGCGGCGGACCAGCCGGTGTTCGCCGTGATGCTGATCCGCACGAAGCGGGCCTGAGTGGCCGGGAAGGCGATGGTCACGGTGTTGCCGGCGCTCGGTGTGAAGGCGTACGACGCCGAGGACTTGATGGTGTCGAAGCCCGTGCCGTCGCCGCTGCCCTGGACCGCGAGCGTCTGGCTCCGGCTCTCCCAGGCCGCGGGGAGCTTCAGAACCACCTCGTCGATCCGGGTGGCGGCGCCGAGGTCGGCCTGCACCCACTGCGGGAAGCCCGAGCCCGAACTCTCCCAGTACGTGGCCGCGTTGCCGTCGGTCGTGTGCGGTGCTCCGTACTCGGTCTTGGAACTGCTCGCCGTGGCGCTCTTGCCGGCGGCGAGATTGGGTCCGCCGGCCGCCGTCGCGGTCGCGGTCAGCGCGGGGAGCCCGATGAGGGCGAGCGCTGTGGTCAGCAAAGCGGCCAGCAAGCGGCCTCTCCAACGGTGTCTGGTCATCCTTCTCCTGCCCTGGAGCGGTGTCACGGGGGGACGCGGAAGTGCACAAGAGAGCAAGGATCGCTTTTTTGCGTTCAGTTGTTGGAGAATTGCATGGTGATGTTGCTCAGTCCACAGTCAGTGCGGAGATAGTTGCCCTTTCTTGTTGAGCAGGACACAAGGGCGTTCCGGGGAGCAGACGGCGCCCCCCGCCGCGTGCACTGCGCACCAGCCCGGGAAGTAAGCGCTTGCCCTTGACACCCGTACCGAGGAGGACGACCTCGATGGCGTTGCCGGAAAGGCCACTTGACCACCACTACCGGGGCGAACACCCGGTCCGCACGCTCGCCTACCTGTTCCGCGCCGAACGCCGTCGCCTGGCCGCCGCGTTCGTCGTCTTCACCGTCGAGCACAGCCCGGTCCGGCTACTGCCGCTGATCACCGCGTCGTACTACGGCGTCCGGGACCTCACGGCCGGGGACGTCGTCATGCTCAGCGCGTTCCTCACCACGCTGACCAACTCGACGACGACGCTCGGCGCCCTGGCACCCTTCATCACCAAGGGACTGGAGTCCGTGCGCTCGGTCGGCGAGGTGCTGCAGGCACCGGAACTGGAGGACAACGCGGGCAAGCGGGAACTGCGGTCGCTGCGCGGCGCCGTGACCTTCGAGAGCGTCGGGTCCGTCTACGACCAGGACCGGGCTGCCGAGCGGGACTTCCCTTTGCGGGTCTCCCCCCGGTGAGACCGTCGCGCTCGTCGGCGCCTCGGGAGCGGGCAAGTCCACGGTGCTCAGCCTCGTCATCGGTTTCATCCGCCCCACGTCGGGCCGGCTGCTGCTCGACGGGACCGACATGAACTCCCTCGACCTGCGCACCTATCGGCGCTTCGTCTCGGTGGTGCCCCAGGAGTCCATCCTGTTCGACGGCACGGTACGGGAGGACGTCGCGTACGGGATGGACGACGCCGAGGTGCGCCGGGCGCTGCGCGACGCCAACACCTTGGAGTTCGTCGACCGGCTCCCCGAGGGACTCGACACCGTGGTGGGCGAGCACGGGGCCCGCCTCTCGGGCGGTCAGCGCGGGCGGCCGGCCATGGCCCGAGCACTGATCAGGGACCCCCGGGTGCTGATCCTCGACGAGGCCGCCTCGGCGCTGGACACCCGGTCGGAAGCGCTGGTGCAGCAGGCCCTCGCCCGGCTCATGCAGGGCCGGACGGCCTTCGTGGTGGCGCACCGGCTCTCCACGATCCGGGGCGCGGACCGCATCGTCGTGATGAGCGACGGGGCGATACGGGAGAGCGGTTCGCACGAGGACCTGCTGAGCCGTGGCGGTGCGTACACGGCGCTGCACGGCGGTCAGGGGGTGAAGCCGATGCGCAGGGCACGGACCGTCCGGGCGTGACCCGGCCCGCCGACCGCCGACGGGGACGGGCGACGGGCTCGGCCGGGGCGCCGGGTGTCACTCCCCGGCGTAGGCCCTGTCCAGCGCGGCGAGGTCGATCTTGCTCATCCCGTACATGGCCTGGGTGGTACGCGCCGCCCTGGCCGGGTCCGGGTCGCCGATCATGTCGATGAGACGGGACGGGAACACCTGCCAGGACACGCCGAACCGGTCCTTGAGCCAGCCGCAGGGACCGGCCTCGCCGCCGTCCTCGATGAGGCGGTTCCAGTAGTAGTCCACCTCCTCCTGGTCGGCACAGGGGATCTGGAAGGAGATGGCCTCACTGAACGTGAACTGCGGGCCTCCGTTCAGGCCCACGAACTTCTGTCCGTTGGCCTCGAACTCGACGACCATCACCGACCCGGCGGGCCCGGGGCCCGCCTCGGTGTAGCGGCCGACCCTGCCGAGGCGGGAGTCCTTGAAGACCGAGACGTAGAAGTCGGCGGCCTCCTCGGCCTGGCCGTCGAACCACAGGCATGTGACGAGTCCGTCGGTGGACATGCGGTACCTCCTCGGGCGGGAACCTCTTCACCTCTGTCGACCGATCCTCGTCCGAAAACTCATCGGCGGCGCGGGGAGCACCTGGCGCGGCGGGCGCCGCGTGCCCCCGTTCGGGTCACCCGGCCGCGTCCCGGGAGGTGATCCGCACGGCGGGGTCGAGGCACCAGTGCAGGACCGATGGCCAGCCGCCGTAGCCCGCGTCGAGGTCCAGATGGGACCCGCCGCCGATCACGTCGGTGTCCAGGCCGAGCGGCTCCCCGTAGACCGCGGCCGCCCCGCCGGGGCAGTACGGATCGTCGTCCGCGGCGACCAGACGGCTCACCTCGGCGGCGGACGCCAGCTGCGCGGCGGTGGCCCCGGCCGGGGCGAACCCGGCCACCGCGTCGTGCCGCGCCAGCACCTCGGCGGACGGCGGTGCGACCAGCAGGACGCGGTCGGCCCGGACCGCCCCACGGGCTGCCGCGTGCAGCCACACCAGAACGGCGAGGCTGTGGCAGACGACGACGCGCTCGGTGCCGGGGCCGTCCCGGGGTGCGTCGAGCAGGGTCCGCAGCCGGGCCAGCCACACCTCCAGGTCGGGGTGGTCGGGGTCGGGCAACTGCGGGTAGTCCACCGGGCTGCCCCGGTCGGCCAGTTCACGGGCCAGCCAGTGCTGCCAGTGGCCCGCCGGCCGGTGGTTCCGCCAGCCGTGCAGGATCAGGAAGGAGGCGGGGGCGGGGGTCGCGGTCATACGGAGGATCGTCGACGCCCGGGGCTCATCAGGTCCAGTTAATCTTTGTGGATGGAACCGGTAAGCGGTGGCTTCACCGTGGACCTGCGCCGACTCGGCACGCTGCGGGAGCTGGAGCGGCGCGGCAGCCTGGCGAGAACAGCGCAGGCGATGCGTCTGACACCCTCCGCGGTGTCGCAGCAACTCGCGGCGCTCTCAGGCGAGTTGGGCGTGCCGCTGGTGGAGCGGCACGGGCGCGGCGTCCGGCTGACCGGACAGGCGCGGGTGGTGCTCCAGCATGCGGACCTGATCGCGGCCCAGCTGGAGCGCGCCCGCGCCGACCTCGCCGCCTGGAGCCACGGCCGGCGCGGCACCCTGACCGTCGGGGCGTTCTCCAGCGCGATCTCCGGGCTCCTGCCCGTCGCGCTGGGCGAGCTGGCGCGCACGCGTCCGGACATCGGCATCGCCGTCGTCGAGGCCGAGCCGCCCGATCTGTTCACCCGGCTCGACGTGGGCGAGATCGACGTGGCGGTGGCCGTGGACTTCGCCGCCGCTCCCCCGTCCACCGACCGGCACTACGCGCGGACCGACCTGCTCGCCGACGTCCTCGATGTCGCACTGCCCGCCGGTCACCGCCTGGCGGAGGCGGACCGCGTACCCCTGCGGGAACTCGCCGCCGAACCCTGGATCGTCGGGGACGCGCACAGTTGCTGCGGCGCGGTGACCCGGTCGATGTGCGCGGCCGGGGGCTTCACGCCGGAGATCCGGCACGCGGTGAACGACTGGCAGTCGCTGGCGGCGCTCGTCGGGGCGGGACTCGGGGTGGCCCTCGTGCCGCGTCTGGTGCAGCCGCTGCACCGGCCGGGGGTGGTCCTGCGGGCTCCCGAGGGCCGGCCGCCCACTCGACATGTCTTCGCGGCGGTCCGGGCAGGCTCGGAGGGCGACCCCGTACTGACCGCCGTCCTGGGCGGGCTCACCGCGGCGGCCGCGACCGTCGCACAGTCCCCCGCCGTCCCCGGATGACCGAGGACTCCCGCCTGCTCGTCGCGGTCACGGCGGGCGGGCCGGCCGCGGGGAAAATGCGTGGCCGGGGTCGGTGGGTGCGGAGATAGCATCCGAAGACATGGTTACGCCGACAGACACCTCCGCCCTCATCCGGCCCTTCCGCATCGAAGTCCCCGAGGCCGATCTCGAGGATCTGCGCCTCCGCCTGGACCGCACGCGGTGGCCGGACGAACTGCCGGACGCGGGCTGGGAGTACGGAGTCCCCCGTACGTATCTGCGCGACCTCGTGCACTACTGGCGGCACGCGTACGACTGGCGAGCTGCGGAGGCGCGGCTCAACGAATGGCCGCAGTACCTCACGGAAATCGACGGAGCCACCGTGCATTTCGCGCACATCCGCTCCCCCGAACCCGACGCGACCCCGCTCCTCGTCACTCACGGCTGGCCCGGTTCGATCGTCGAATTCCTCGACGTCGTCGGCCCGTTGACCGATCCGCGGGCCCACGGTGCGGACCCCGCCGACGCGTTCCATCTCGTCCTGCCGAGCATTCCCGGATTCGGCTTCTCCGGGCCCACGCGGGAGTCCGGCTGGGAATTCCAGCGCGTGGCCCGCGCGTTCGCCGAACTGATGCGCCGCCTGGGCTATCGGCAGTACGGCGTGCAGGGCGGGGACTGGGGAGCGGCCGTCTCCCGTGAGCTTGGCCGGATCCGCGCCGAGGAGGTGATCGGCGTCCATCTGAATCTGCTGCCGTCCGGCTCCGCGTTCGCCGAGCCGACCCCAGAGGAACTGGCTCCGCTGACCCCGCAGGAACGGGAACGCACGCTCGCCTCGTGGGAGCGCGGGCGGCGATGGCTCCGCGAGGAACAGGGCTACGCCGATCTGCAGTCCACCCGCCCGCAGACCCTCGCCTACGCGCTGACCGATTCCCCGGTGGGACAACTCGCCTGGGTCGCCGAGAAGTTCAAACAGTGGACGGATTCGGAGGAGCGCCCCGAGGACGCCGTCGACCGGGATCAGCTGCTCACCAACGTGATGCTCTACTGGCTGACCGGGACCGCCGGTTCGTCCGCCCGTCTCTACTACGAGCGTGCGCACGCGGACTATTGGGGCTCGCCGCCCGACCCCTCGACCACACCGACCGCGCTCGCCGTCTTCCCGTACGACAATTTCATCCCGCTGCGGCACATCGCGGACCGGACGAACACGATCGTGCGGTGGACGGAATTCGACCGCGGTGGGCATTTCGCCGCGATGGAGGAACCGGACCTCCTGACGGGGGACGTGCGTGCCTTCTTCCGGCAGTTGCGGGCGAGCGGGACCGGCTGAATCGGACCTGGCGGGGGTTTCGGTGCCCCGCCCGGCGAGTCCCCGGATCCCTCTGCTCCTGGCGAATCTGCTGCGGGCCGAGAAAGTCGATTCGGCACGGCGTCCGGGCCGACAGTGAAGTGCGCGGCGACAGCAGCCGCACACGACAAGGAGGACCGATGACGCCACCCATCACCGGCTGGGACCCGGCCCTGAGGCCACGGGCCGAGGAGGGGGACACCCCCGCCACCCGCTTCGACGACCATCTCGCGGCGCAACTGCTCGGGCAGCGGATCGTCTTCCTCGGCACCCAGGTCGACGAGATCTCCGCGAACCGGGTGTGCGCGCAACTGCTCCTGCTCTCGGCGGAGGACGCGCGCACCGACATCAGCCTGTACATCAACAGTCCCGGCGGTTCGGTCACCGCCGGTCTCGCGATCTACGACACCATGCGGCTGATCCCCAACGACGTCTCCACGCTCGCCATGGGATTCGCCGCGAGCATGGGGCAGTTCCTGCTGAGCGTGGGTACGCGCGGCAAGCGCTTCGCCCTGCCGAACGCGCGGATCATGATGCATCAGCCGTCGGCCGGCATCGGCGGCACCGCGGCCGACATCGAGATCCAGGCGCAGAACCTGGAGTTCACCAAGAAGGCCATCGAGCGGATCACCGCGGAGCACACCGGGCAGAGCGAGGAGACGGTCTCCCGGGACGGCGACCGCGACCGCTGGTTCACGGCCGAACAGGCGCTGGAGTACGGGATGGTCGACCGGGTGGTGGAGTCCCTCGAGGACGTCCGGCCGGCCGCGTCACGACGACGGATGGGGCTGTGACATGGGTTCCTACACGATCCCGAACGTGGTCGAGCGGACCCCGCAGGGCGAGCGGTCGTACGACGTCTTCAGCCGCCTGCTGTCGGAGCGGATCATCTTCCTGGGCACGGAGATCGACGACGGCGTCGCCAACGTCGTCATCGCGCAACTCCTCCATCTGGAGTCGTCGAGCCCGGAGAGCGAGATCGCGATCTACATCAACTCCCCCGGTGGCTCGTTCACCTCGCTCATGGCGATCTACGACACCATGACCTTCGTGCAGGCGCCGATCTCGACGTTCTGCGTGGGCCAGGCGGCGTCGACGGCCGCCGTGCTGCTGGCGGGCGGCGACCCCGGGCGCCGGTTCGTGCTGGAGCACGCCCGGGTGCTGCTGGGGCAGCCCGCGAGCGGGGGACGTCAGGGGACGGTGTCGGACCTCAGCCTCCAGGCGAAGGAGATGCTGCGGATCCGCTCCCAGGTGGAGGACGTGCTCTCCCGCCACACCCACCACGACGTGGCGACCCTGCGCGCGGACATGGACCGCGACAAGGTCTTCACGGCACAGGAGGCGGTCACGTACGGCCTGGCCGACGAGGTACTCAGCCGCAGGCTCGCCAGGGTCTGAGACGGCATCCCCGGGCCGCGCGGCACCCGGTCGCACGCGGCACGGTCGGCCGCGCTGCGGCCGGGCGGGCGGCAACCGCGCGTCGGCCGCCGACGCTCCGACCGTGCACCCGGCCGGAGCGTCGACCGCTCGCGTCCCGTCAGGCCGCCAGGCAGAGGCCGTTGTACGGCGAGGCCGACGACGCGCGTCCGCCGTGGGCGGGTCGGGAGCCCCTGGACCGGGGCGCGGCGAGGCGGCCCAGTTCGCCCTGAGCCAGGGAGAGCAGGTCGGCGAGGCCGAGTCCGAGGGCGTGGGCGGCGGCCGCGAGGACCTCGGACGAGGCCTCCTTGCGGCCCCGCTCCAGCTCGGAGAGGTAGGGCATGGAGATCCGGGCCGCGTCGGCCACGTCCTGCAACGTGCGCTTCTGGGCGAGGCGTTCGCGGCGCAGCACGTCGCCGACGAGGTCGCGCAGCAGGGGCTCCTTGGGCGCGGGCCCGGCGCCGGGCACCGCCTGCGGCGTACGGGCCGGCCGCGGTCCCTGCGGTGCGCGGGCCGGAGCCGCGGCCGGTGACGGCCCCGCCGCCGGGCGCAGCGGAATGACGCGGGCTTCGTTCGACACGTGGTTGCTCACATCCCTCACTGTAGAAGCGCCGCAGGGGGTACGGACCGGCGTTCCGCTGTCGGTGGAACCGTGCGCCCCGTGGCACCGTGCGGACGGGCCGTGTGCGGGAGACAGAGGACTCGTCACTGTGAAAAGGCCGGCCGCGGCCTCCGCCCGGCCCGTCGGCGCCGCCGACCCGCCCGGCCGTCGGCATGCCCGCCCAGGAGGTCCGCGTGCCGTCGTGCCCCGTACTCCTCCTCACTGCGGCCCCCGGCGCCGGGGGCCGCATACGGTCTCCGGCCGTGTCCCGCAGCCCCGGAACCGGTACCGCCTCCCCGTACAACCCTTGCGCCCCACGCGGCGTCGAACAGGGCGCCGGACAAGGAACGGGCCCTTTCCGGACACCCCCCGGCGCTGCCCGGCCGTCCTTTCTCCAAAGGAGCCGCTCGTGCGCAACCACCGTTCGGCCGCCCTCGCCGCGGCCTCATTCCTTCTCGTGACCGGTGCGGCCATCGCGACCGCCCCGTCCGCCCATGCCGGGACGCCCGGTGGCACGCACGCCGACGACCGCAACAGCGACTTCAACGGCGACGGGTACGAGGACGTCCTGGTCGGCGCTCCGGGCGCGACCGTCAGCGGCCGGAAGGGGGCCGGTCTCGTCACCGTGCAGTACGGATCGTCGAGAGGCATCGGAACCCGGAACGCGGCGCGGTTCAGCCAGTCGACGTCCGGTGTCGCGGGCGCCGCCGAGCCCGGCGACGCGTTCGGCCGGGCGGTGGCCACCGGGGACCTGGACGGGGACGGCTACGACGACGCGGTCGTCGGCATCCCCGGCGAGGACATCGGCACCGTCGAGGACGCGGGCGGTGTCGCCGTCCTGTGGGGCTCCGAGTCCGGCCTCACCGGTGCCGCGAGCGACTGGCTGGAGACCCGGGAGCCGACGGCCGGCGCGCGGTTCGGCGCCGGACTCGCCGCCGCCCACTTCACGAACGACACCCCCGGCGACCTGCTCGCCGTGCTCGACCAGAACAACCTGGAACTGTTCGGGTACGAGTCCGGTGCGCCGAACGCACTGGAGCAGCGGTCGCAGCAGCGGCTCTCCGCGCGGGCGGAGCAGCGCGACATCCTGCCCGCGTCGCTGACCACCGGCGACTACGACGACAACGGTTACGCCGACCTGATCGTGTCGGGCGTGACCGTCGGCGGCGAACCGGGGCACGGCTGGTCGGCGTTGCTGTCCGGGCACGCCGACGGGCTGACGTACGAGCGTGACCTGCGCGGCGGACCGGTCGCCGCGTCCGGCGACGTGAACGGCGACGGTTACGACGACCTGGTCACCGGGGAACCGCACTCCCCCGACGACGGCGGGGAGTCGATGACCGGCGGCCTGGTCGGGGTGCGGTACGGCGGGCCGGACGGGCCCGCGGCCGAACCCGAGTGGTGGACGCAGGACACCTCGGGCGTGCCCGGAACCGCCGAGGCCGGTGACGGCTGGGGCAGCGACCTCTCCGTCGCGGACACCGACGGGGACGGCTACGCGGACGTGGCCGTGGGGGCGTCGGGCGAGGACGTGGGCACGGTGGCCGACGCCGGAGCCGTCTGGGTGCTGCGCGGCACCGGCGCCGGGCTCACCGCGAGCGGGGCCAAGTCGTGGGACCAGAACTCGGCGGACGTCCCCGGTGTCGTGGAGAAGGGGGACAAGTGGGGCGGGCAGGTCCGGCTGACCGACCCCAACGCCGACGGCCGCTTCGGCCTGCTGGCCTCGGCGCCCGGCGAGAACACGGGTGACGGGTTCGTCTGGGTCCTGTCCGCCGGGACGGGCGGCATCTCGGCCACGGGTTCCTGGACGTACGACGCGGCCTCGCTCGGCGCGCCGTCGGTGGACGCCGCGTTCGGGGCGGCCGTCGACGAGTGACGGGCGGGCGTCGCCTCGTGCGGTGGCCCGACCGACGGGCCGGGCCACCGGATGTCCGTCACCCGGGTCGCTTCACCACACGTCCGTGACCCCGAGGGCGGGCCCGCCGTTGTCCCAGCAGGCGGGCCGCGCCCCCGCGGTGTCCGTACCGGGACCGACGTCCCGCGGCCGGAGGGCCGAAGGACCCGTCGCGGTCGGGCCGCAGGACTCGGCTTACGGCGGAAGCCGCCGGGTACATGCCGTCGAGAAAGATCACCGGTTGACGGCCGATCGCCGTCAACCGCCCGTCCGATCAGGAGAACACCGTGCTGATGGCCCACCCCGCAGTTCTGAGCAACCTCGTCGAGCAGTACGACACGCTGCGGGTGCTGCACGCCGAGAGCGGTGGCGCGGAAGTCCGGCAGCGTATGGACGATCTGGCCTACACGCTCTGCGTCGCCACCGGTACCAAGGACGTGGACGCGGCCCTCATCGCCGCCCGCTTCCGGCTGCCCGGAGCTCGCACGACCGACGACTCCGTCCTCACGAGCTGACATCCCGTCAGAAAGTTTGCTCCGAAGAGACGGACATGGGTTCGGACTTACGGGGTAGTCGCGGAACACGATGCTCGGAAGGGCGAACAGTTTCGTGGGAGAGGTAATGGACACCGTCACCGCCGTGAGCCGGTCGAAGGTCACCCAGGAGTCCGCCCGGACCGGAACTGGTCGGGACGCACTGCCCGTCATCGAGGATCCGCGTGCCGTGGCACCGCGCGATGCGAGGGAGTTGTCCCGCCAGTTCTTCCAGCGCCTGACGGAACTCGAAGAGGGCACGCACGAGTACCAGTACGCGCGCAACACGCTGATCGAGATGAACATGTCGCTGGTCCGCTTCGCGGCGGGCCGCTTCCGCCACCGCGGCGACGACCTGGAGGACATTGCCCAGGTCGGGATGATCGGTCTGATCAAGGCCATCGACCGGTTCGAGATCTCGCGCGAGGTCGAGTTCACGTCGTTCGCGCTGCCGTACATCGTCGGCGAGATCAAGCGGTTCTTCCGCGACACTACGTGGGCGGTGCACGTGCCGCGCCGGCTGCAGGAACTGCGTGTGGAGCTGGCCAAGGCGCGGGAGGAACTCTCCAGCCGCCTGGACCGCGACCCGAGCGTGGCCGAACTGGCCACCCTCATGAACCTGTCCGAGAACGAGGTCGTCGAGGCGCAGATCGCCTCAAACGGTTACAACTCCTCCTCCCTGGACGCCGCGCTCACGGGCGACGGCAGCCAGGACGGCGAAGCCGTCCTGGCCGACTTCATCGGGGTCGAGGACGACGGCATGCGCCTCGTCGAGGACTTCCACACGCTGGCACCGCTGGTGGCGGAGCTCAGCGAGCGCGACCGGCAGATCATCCACCTGCGGTTCGTGGAGGAGGCCACGCAGGCGGAAATAGGAGAGCGCCTCGGCTGCTCCCAGATGCACGTCTCGCGACTGATCAAGCGGATCATCCAGCAGCTGCGCAGCGGCATGCTGAGCGATCTGAACCGGGTCGAGCGGGCCTGACCCCCGCACCTTCACCAGCGTCCGAACGGCCGCGCATCCGGTCAGCGCAGCCACTGGTCCTTGTCGGCCGGCCGGTACAGGGTCACGGCCCGCGTCACCTTGTCGAGGACCAGCCGGGGCGCCGCGGCGCTCGCCACCTCTCCGTCGTAGGAGAACCGCGGGTCACCGTCCAGCACTTCGAGCCGCAGGCTGCGGACCTGCGCGGTGGTGAGGACGCGGCTGTTGTGCAGGGTGCCCGTGAGCACGGCGATCAGCAGCCGCGTCCGGGCGAGCGGGGTGCCGCCGTCGACGGCGCGCACGTCCAGCAGCCCGTCGTCCAACTGTGTCCGGTAGGTGGGCGCGAAGCCGGCCGGGTGGTAGATGCCGTTGCCGGCGAACAGGAGCCACAGCCGCTTGGGGCGGCCGTTGACCGACACGCTCACCGGACTGCCCGTGGCGAGCACCTTGGCGAGGCCCACCACGAGCGCGGGCCACTTCCCGATCCGCTTCTCCAGGAGCTCCCGGGCGCTCACCAGGTCCGAGTAGACGCCGAGGCTGAAGGTGTTGACGAACACCTGCTCGGGACCCCCGGGCGTCCTGGCCCGGCCGATGTCCGCGACGACCGCGTCACCGTCCTGCACGGCGCGTGCGACGTCCTCGGCGGTCTGGTTGCCGAGATCCACGGCGAAGTGGTTGAAGGTGCCGCCGGGGAACACCGCGAGCGGTACGCCCAGGCGGGCCGCCACCTCGGTCGCGGCGTTGATCGTCCCGTCGCCGCCGCAGGCGCCTAGGGCACCACCCTGCTCCTTGGCGCGGTGCGCGGCCTCCTCCAGGAGGTCGGGCAGGTTCTGGCCCGGCCCGGGAACGGTCACCTCGGCCTTGGGGAGCAGGGCCCGCACCTGGTCGGCCACGTCGGGGGTGTCGGAGCTCCGCGAGAGACCGGACGAGGGGTTGACCACGACGTGCAGTCCCGCGCCTGACGGGAGCGCGGGTGCGGGCCGTCGCGGGGGCGCCGCCGCGGCGGCCGCCTCAGGTTTGACCGGCCACCAGCGCGCGGTGAGCGCGGCGGCGCCGACGCCGATCGCGACGCCCACCGCCACGTCGCCCGGGTGCCGGACCCGGGACCGTATCCGGGCCATGGTCAGCGCGGTGGCTGCGGGCACGACGAGCAGCCCGTAGCGGGGCGCCTCCAGAACGACCCCCGCCGCGAACGCGGCGGCGGAGGCGGCGTGTCCGGCCGCTTCCAGCGGCTGGACCTTGCGCGCGGCCGGACGCGCGAGCGCACGCGTGGCAGCGGACGCGATGGCGACCGTGCCGAGACCCCGCAGCGCCGCACGGCGCGCGGTGCGGTCGCCCGAGGCACCGAGCGCCGCGGCCGCGGCGGCCCACAGCAGACCGCCCGCCGCGACCCTGCGCCGACCGGGCACGCCGCCGCTCCTGAGCCCCGCCCGCATCACCTTCCGGGCGCCCGGCAGGCCGCGGATCGCGCTGCCCGTCCGCAGCCGTGCTCTACGCCTCGTCATGGTTGGCCCCACCCTTGCGTGTCGACGGATCTCCTGGCCGGCAAGGTCGTGCCGCCTCTCTCACTGTGCCCCGCCACGCCGCATTCATGGACGGCGGGTCCCATGGTGGTGTCACGTCCGTCCTCGGCGCCCGTGGCACTCCGGGCCGGGCCCTGCTCCCGCCCTGGACCTGCTGCGCCAGGAGCTACGGGACTCCCCCCGGGCCGCTCGCCTGGTGGGCGAGGCCCGCGACGCCGCGTCCCACGGCACCACCGCCCCAGCTCCCGCCCCGGAAAGTCGATATGACGACTCAGCCCCAGTCCATCCGGCCCACCGTCACCCCGTCGGCGACCGATCCGCGCACCCGGTGGATCGGGCTGGGCGGCGCTCTGGACCGCGACAGCGCCGACCGTCTCGTGTCGGCCGCGGCACGGCAGCTCGCCGAGCGCCCCGGGACCACGGAACTCCGTCCGGACTGCGCCGACATCACGTCCTGCGACGCCATGGGGCCGTCGGCGCTGCTCATGGTCCGCAGGCTCACCGAGGAGGCCGGCGCGTGTCTTCGGCCGGAAGGCCGGAGCGTCTGCCGGCTCAGACGGGGACGCGGGACCATCTCGTCGCGCCGCCGGTGCCGGCTCCGGACCCCGGAACGCCCGGGGCGGGCCGGCCCGGCGGACGCGGATGACCGCGCGGGGCGGTCAGGTGTTCTTGGGCAGCTTGACCACGGTCACGAAGAAGTCGTCGATCTGGCGCACGGCGGCGATGAACTGGTCCAGGTCGACCGGCTTGGTCACGTACGCGTTGGCGTGCAGTCGGTAGCTGCGCAGGATGTCCTCCTCGGCGGAGGACGTGGTCAGCACGACGACGGGGATGAGCGCCAGTTCGTCGTCCGACTTGATGCGCTCCAGGACCTGGCGCCCGTCGTACTTGGGCAGGTTGAGGTCCAGCAGGATCAGGTCGGGCCGGGGCGCGTCCGCGTGCTGGTTCCGGCGGTAGAGGAAGTCGAGCGCCTCCTCGCCGTCCCGCACCACGTGCAGGGTGTTGCGGATCTTGTTGTCCTCGAACGCCTCACGGGTCATCAGCTCGTCGCCGGGGTCGTCCTCGACGAGCAGGACCTGAATGGGTTCCGCGGGGGAAGTCACGTGCGTGCTCCTTCGTGTGGGCGCGACGCCTCGACGCGGTCGGCGGGGTCCGGCTGCATCGCGGGCAGGGTGAAGCACACACGCGTGCCCTCACCGGCGACACCGTCCAGCCCGATGCCGCCTCCGTGATGCTCGACGATCTTCCGGCACAGAGCAAGTCCGATGCCCGTCCCGTCGTACTCGTCGCGGCCGTGCAGCCGCTGGAAGATGACGAAGACCTTCTCCCGGAACTCGGGCTCGATGCCGATTCCGTTGTCCCTCACGCACAGCTGCCACTTGCCGTCCTCGGGCTCCGCCGTGCAGCTGACCACGACCTCGGGCGCCCGGTCGGGGTGGCGGAACTTCACCGCGTTGCCGATCAGGTTCTGCCACAGCATCGTGAGGGTCGTGGGGTCGCCGGTCACGGTGGGCAGGGGTCCCTCACGCACCACCCGGGCCCCGGTCTCGTCGAGGGAGACGCTGAGGTTGGCGAGTGCGCGGTCCAGTACGTCGTCCAGCGGGACCGCGGCCTGCTCCTCGCCGACCCGCCCGACCCGGGAGAAGGTCAGCAGGTCGTTGATGAGGATCTGCATGCGCTTGGCGCCGTCCACGGCGAAGTCGATGTACTGCTTGGCGCGGTCGTCCAGCTGGTCCCCGTAGCGCTTCTCCAGCAGCTGGCAGAAGGACGCGACCTTGCGCAGCGGTTCCTGGAGGTCGTGCGAGGCGACGTAGGCGAACTGTTCCAGCTCGGCGTTGGAGCGCTTCAGTTCGAGCGTCTGGGCGTCGAGTTCCGACGCCTGCTTCCGCAGCAGGGCCTCGCGGGCCTTGGACGCGGACAGCTCGTCGACGATCCGCCCGCGCATCTCCTCGACCGCGCGGGCCACCGCCTCCAGGTCCCGCGGCCCGTCCAGTTCGATCCGGTGCTTGAAGTCGCCGGCGCTCACCTCCTCCGAGGCCGCCTCCAGAGCCCTCAGCGGGCGTCCCACGATCCGGTGCAGGAGCAGCGTCAGCGCGAGGCCGCTCGCCAGGAAAGCGGCGAGCATGCCGATGAAGAAATAGGTGCGGAGCCGGCGGCTGTCATCTGCCGAGGCGCGGGTGTCGTCGCGCAGTCGGAGGATGTCTTTCTCCAGCTGCGCGAGCAGGGTCCTCGTCTCGTCGAACTTGGCCTTGCTCGCCTCCAGCCTGGCCGTGTCCCGTCCACCGGAGGCGGAGGTCCGGGTGGCCGCGACGAGGGGCTCCGCGAAGTCGCGGCGCCAGGTCTCGCCGGCCCGCTGGACGTCGCGCAGGTCGGCGGCTATCCGGGGATGCCCGGCCAGCTCCGTGACCAGCCGGTCGTGCAGTTCCTTCTCGTCCCGCTTCCCCGACTCGTACGGTTCGAGGAAGCCGGCGTCCTCGCTCAGCACGAAGCCGCGCACGCCGGTCTCCTGGTCGACCAGCGACGTCTCCAGCTGGTAGGCGAGGGACCGTGCGGGCTGGATGCGGTCGGTGAGCCGGTCGGTGCGGTCGTCCGCGCGGGTCTGCAGGACGCCGCCGGCCACGGCGAAGGCGACGACCAGCAGGACGTTCGCCGCCAGCACGACGTGGATCCAGCCCTGCACGCTCAGCCGCGCGACGGCCTTGCGCCGCTCGCCCGTGGCACCGCCCGTCGTGCCGTCGGGCTCCGTGGACACAGCCGGACGCGTCATGAGGCGCCGTCCGTCGTCAGGTGCAGGACGGCCACGTCGTCGGCGAGCCCGCCGTGGGCCGCGGTCAGTTCCCCGACCTCGTCGACCACGGCGTCGACGAACGCCCGCCCGTTCAGGCCTCTGTGTTTCCTCGCCACTTCGAGCAGTCCTTCTTCTCCCAGGCGTCTGTCCTGCGCCACGACGCCCTCGAAGAGGCCGTCGGTGAACAGGGTCAGCGCGCTGATGTCGTGCGCGGGCAGTTCGGTCTCCGGCCACCGGGCGTGGCCCGGGATCAGCCCGAGCGCGGGGCCGGGGGGCGGCTCCAGCAGGTCGATGCCGCCGGACGTGCGTACCAGCATTCCGGGGTGCCCGGCCCGGATCACGTGGAGCCGGCTGCGGTCCTCGCTCAGCCGCAGGACGGTGAGCGTGGCGAAGATGTAGTCGGCGGCCCGCTCGGCGCCGAGGATCTCCTCCAGCAGGCGGAGCTGTTCCGTGCCGACGCATCCGGAGAGGACGGCGGCACGCCAGGCCACCCGCAGGCAGACCCCGAGGGCGGCCTCTGCGGCGCCGTGGCCCGAGACGTCGCCGATCACCGCGTGCACGGTTCCGTCGGCGCTCTCCACGACGTCGAAGAAGTCTCCGCCCAGCAGCGCGTGATCGCGGCCCGGGCTGTAGCGGGAGGCCACGGCGCACCGGTCACCGCGCAGCAGCGGCGTGGGCAGCAGTCCGCGCTCCAGGCGCGCGTTCTCCCGGGCCAGCAGACGGCTGGCCTGGAGCTCGGCGCTCGACCTCTCCACCTGCTTGCGCTGGAGGGCGTACCGGACCGCGCGGCTCAGCGTCTCGGGTCCCAGACCGTCCTTGGAGAGGAAGTCCTGGGCGCCCTCGGCGACCGCGGCGAGTCCCGCCTCGTTCTCCGCCACGCCGGTGAGCACCACGACGGCGGCGTCCGGCGACTCGTCGCGGACGAGCCGTACCGCGCTCAGTCCGTGGGTGTCCGGCAGATGCAGGTCCAGGAGCACGCAGACGGCGTGCCGCGACCGCTTCAGGTACGCACGGGCCTCGGCCAGGGACTTGCACCAGGTGACGTCCATCGGCAGGCCGCTGTCCGCGAGGACCTCGCGCACCAGCAGGGCGTCCCCCGCGTCGTCCTCGACCAGCAGCAGGGTGGGCGCGTCGTCCAGCTCCCAGAGCGGGTCGGAAGTCCCCGGACGGGACACCACGTCGCGTTCACCGATCCCCAGTGGGCGATCTGCCACGCTCATCCCCTCGAATCACCTGCGCCGGCCTTCGGCTTCCGTGAGCCTACTGCGGCGGCGCGGCGAGCGGCCCCACGGATGGCCCATCGGGCGAGGCTCCCGTCACGTTCGGCCGGGCCCCGACAAGGCCGTACTCCCACCGTGGGTCTCCGGTTCAAGGGCGCAGGTCGAGGACGGCTCTGACGCACTTGCCGACCGGGACACGGCCGACCGTGACCTCGGTGGCGAGCGCGTGGACGATCTCGAGTCCGTGGCGGCCGATCCGGTTGGGGTCGCGCGGGAAGCGGCGCGGCAGGGTGGCGCTGCTGTCGTAGACCGTGACGGTGACCGAGCTGTCGGTGCCTTCGAGTTCCAGGATGTACGGCCCCTGGCTGTGCCGGTCCGCGTTGGTGACCAGTTCGCTCACGATCAGCATGAGGTCGCCGCCGGCCTGTGGGGCGACCTTCGCGCACCACTCGGAGCGGAGCTGCTCCAGGAAGAGCTCGGCGAAGGCTCGTGCTTCGGCGATGCACCCCGGCTCGCCTGTGTAGTGCGCCGTCCGCCTGAGCGGTTCGACGGGCACGTCGAAGCGAGTCGTTATCACTGCTCCGCCCAAGTGCTCGATCATGCGTGTCTCTCTCGGAAGCCGGTGGGTC
This sequence comes from Streptomyces sp. NPDC026417, assembly GCF_055567695.1. NCBI lineage: Bacteria > Bacillati > Actinomycetota > Actinomycetes > Kitasatosporales > Streptomycetaceae > Streptomyces > Streptomyces sp. NPDC026417. The sequence continues at coordinate 107,833 of NZ_JBVHPY010000003.1, read as the reverse complement.
CAGACGCTGCTGCAGACTGCTCGTACCCCGGGAACTCCTTCTCAGTCCCACCGATTTTCGCCGGGTCCCCCGAGGGTGGGGAAGCGCTCGCGCGGGGCCGGCCCGCGACGTTCGTCACAGGATTCCCACATGGGAACGGTGTCATCCCGCAGCAACAGGGCAGGGCCCCTTTTCGGAGAGCGCGAACGGTCACCGGGTGCGGTGCGATCACAGAGGTTGCGGACTGATGGAAGGCCAGACCCCTCAGATACGGGAGGACGTACTGCTTCGTGCGGCGGAGCAGTTGGCGGCCGCCGCGGAGATCCTGGTGGCCGTGTCGGCCCGGACGGCGATGTCGGTCGACAGCCGGCTCTCGCCTTCGCTGTTGCGAGCGCTGACCCTGGTCGGCACCTGCCCCGGTCTGAGTCTTTCGGCGCTCGCCGACCGCGCGCAGATCAGCCGCTCCCGGGCCAGCCGCGTCTGCGACAGCCTGGAAGGGGCCGGGCTGCTGACACGCTCCCTCATCTCCGAGGACCGCAGAGGCGTGTCGCTGGACCTGACACGGCACGGCCGCAGCGTCCTCGACGCGGTGCGGGAACAGCGCGCCGCCTGGATCAGGGAAGCGCTGCTGCGCATGCCGGACGCCGACCTCCGGGCGCTGCTGGCCGGACTGTGGTCGCTCGGCCCGTCGCTGGCCCGCGTGCGTCCGGAGCACGGCCGGGGGCCGTCCTGAGAGACGGTCCGGCGTCGTCGAGAGGCTGCGGGCGCGGCGCTCCGGTGCCATGGGGCGCCGCCGCGCCGAGCCGTCGGTGCCGTGCAGCGTTTCCGTGCGAGGAGGTCCGGCGTCGCCGGGGTCAGTCCTCGTGCGGTTCGTCGGCCTCCAGCGCCTCGGCCACCGTGCCGTACACGGGCAGCGCGTCCGAGACGCCGGTGATGCCCAGCAGCCTGTCCAGGTAGGGCGAGAGAGCCGCGAGCCGCAGCCGCGTCCCCAGCGCGCTGTAGCACCTGAGGACGACGTTGACCGTGGTCGAGTCCGCGAAGGTGACCCCGGCCAGGTCGAGGACCACCGGGCCCGGCCTGGCGGGCGCCGCCGAGGTGATCGCCTCCTCCAGCTGACCCGCGTTGTCGAGGTCGAGTTCTCCGTCGACGGTGATCACGGACGCGCGGCCGGTCTCGCGCACGGACAGTGACATGGCCGCCTGACCTGGACTCCGACCTGAATGCACAGCGATCCTTCTGGATGTCTTCGGGGACAGGGATGTCTGCGGGCATGGGGGTGGTCGCAGGCGGACGGCGGGCGCCGTCGTGGAGCGGTGTTCCGCCCTACCGTAGCCGGTCGTTGACCTCGGGCAATAATTGCCCGACGTAACGATCCGATACCTCTCTCCCGGCGGAATCGCCGCCGCCCGGGCCCCGGCCGCCGCCCGGCCGAACGGTGCATCCTCCGGTCCGCCCGGGGCAGACGGACTGAGCCGGATCGGCCGACTACGGCCGAGAGGCCTCAATGACCGGAGGTGGACGGTGGCCTGGTGGGTGTGGCTGGTCGTCGTTGTCGCTGCGCTGATGCTGCTGGCCGTGGCGGCGGTGTGGGTGCAGTCGAGCAGGCGGTCGGGGACCGTCATCGCGGTGCAGCGCGGACGCGGCTTCGGCAGGAGCGGCAGGAGGGGGGCGCCGTGAGCGAGCTGATGGGCGCGCGCGGCCTGGCCAAACGCCCGGTGGTCACGCTGGGCGGTGATGTGGTCGCCCAGGTCAAGGACACCGTCTTCGACGGTCCGGCGGGCCGGATCACCGGATTCACGCTCAGCGGCCGGGGGCTGCTCGCGGGTCCGCTGAAGCAGAGCCTGCCCTGGAGCGCGGTGCACTCGCTCGGCCGGCACGCGGTAATGATCAGCGGGCCCGACGCGCTCGCCGAACCGGCGGCGGTCGTCGCGCGGGGCGAGGCGGCGCACGGCAGGGTGCTGGGAGCCAGGGTGCTGACCGACGCGGGCGCCGAGGTCGGCACGGTGCTGGACATCGTGATCGAGGGCGGCACCAGCGGGCGTGTGGTCGGTTTCCGGATCGCCGCGCGGGAGGCCCTGGAGCCCGGATCGAAGCGGCGTCGGCACAAGGTGTTCGTCCCCCGGGGCGAGACGCTCGCCGTGTCCGGGCAGGCCCTGGTCATTCCGGCCGACGCGACCCGGTTCGTCGCCGACGACCTCGCGGGCTTCGTCAGCCAGGTCGAGGCGTTCCACATCCGCAGCGCGGCGGACCGGGCACCGGAGCCCGAGGAGAACGCGCACACGGGGGTTCCGGACGGGTTCGAGAAGGGGACGACGGCGTGATGATGTTCTCCCAGGCCCGCGGGCTGCCGGTCGTGACGCTGGGCGAGGCGAACGAGATCGGCGTCGTCGAGTCGCTGACCCTGGACGCAGCGTCCGGAACGGTCACCCATGCCCGGATCTCGGGGGCACGGGGCCGCAAGGAGACGGCGATCGCCTGGAGCGCCTTCCACGCGTTCGGCCCCGACGCCGCCCTCGTCCGGCCCGACCCCGCGCCGGACGCCCCGCCCGCACCCCCGGAGCATCGCGAAGCCCTGCGCGCCAAGGTGCTGACGGAGGACGGCGACGAGCGGGGCACCGTCAAGGACATCGCCTTCGACCCGGCCACGGGCCGCGTCGAGAAGATCTACACCGCGCTGGGCGAGATCCCCGGCGACCGGTTGCTCGGCCTCGGGGACTACGCCCTGGTGGTCCGGACGGGCTGAGCCGGCTCCGGCCGGCCCGTCCGTCCGGAGCCGTCGGTTCAGAGCACCCGGTCACCGGTGACCGGCGGCGGCCCGCCGAGCGAGGATCCGGACTCGGACGTGGCGGCCGACTCCGACGTCGCTCCGGAGGCGGAGGAGTCCGGCGGCGGCTCCGGGGCCGATGACGTCGGCGGGGACGGGGGCGACGGAGGCGCGGACGTCTTGGACGAGGGCGCCGACGGGGACGAGGAGGAGGGCCCGGACGACGTCTCGCAGCCCGACGGCGGCACCCCGTGCGGGGAGACGCACGGCGACGCGGACTCGGAGCTCGACGAACTCACCGACGGGGACGGCCGTTTGGCCGGCGGCTTGGTCTTCTTGTCGTTCTCGCCGGTGTCGCCCTTCTCGCGCCGGAACCAGTCCTCGTGCTCCGGGTCGAAGAGGACGAAGACGTTGACGACCGTCGTCGCCGGGGTGACGAACACGATGTTCTGCGGCCGGTACGAGGGCCAGGCGTCGCCCTTCGTCCTGGGTGCCGTCTTCTGCGGGACCGGCGGGGTCAGCGGGTTGCCGCACGCACAGCGCACCCGCGGCACACCGCGGTCGTCGACCAGCACGGCCGTGCCCGCCTGAAGGACCGCCTGGTAGCTGGTGGCGGCACCGTCGCGGTAGCCGTGGTTGGTGACCCACGTGTCCATGCGGAGCTGGACCGGAGTGAGCGAGCGCAGGTAGGCGGGGACGTCGGAGGGCTGGACCCCCGCCACCGAGGCGAACGCCTTGTTCTTGGCCGGGGCCTTCTGGAGGGCGGAGACCTGCTCCTCCACGTCACAGGCGGCGACCTTGCGGGTCCCGCCGTAGAGGCCGGGTGCCGAACCGTCCACGGCGCGCACCGCTTTCGCGGACTCGGACGTGCCGCTCGGCGGTGCGGGGGTCTCGGGCGTGGTGGAGCTGTCCTTCGCCGTGGACTCCGTGTACGGGTCGGGTCCCGTCTCGGCGGCGGGCTGCAGGAAGACCTCGCCACCGGAGTTCGCCGAGCCGCCGGACGAGTCGTCCGGCCGGGTGAGGACGACGGCCAGGATCACCGCCGCCACGACGGCGGTGGCGATCACCGCCACGCGGGGGGCCGATCGCCACCACGGTCGGTCCGGGCCCCCGCCGCCCCTGCTCGCGCCGCCGCGTCCGGAGGGACCACCCGGTCCGCTGCCGCCACCGTCACCGCCGCCCGGGCCGCCCGCACCCGGATCACCGCCCGACGACCCCTGCGGGGGCCGGGCGTTCGGCTGCGTGGGGCTCGGCTGGGACGGACCCGGCTGCGAGGGGCCCGACAGCGGGCCCGACGGAGGTCCTGTGGGACGGCCGGAGGACGGCGGTTCGACGCTCACGAGCTCTTCTTCCCTGCGTAGAGATCGCGCGGCACCTCGTACCTTCTGTGCCGCTTCATTCCACAATGGGCTCATTGTGTGCCCCGGCCCCGCGTCCCCCGCAAGCGGACGCGGTCCGCCGTCCGGGGCGGCCGGACGCGGTCGGCCCCCTCCGGCGGGCGGACCTCTCCCGTCCTGCTTAGCGTGGCCACGTGAGCCCCCAGACACCGTCCGACCAGGCAGTCGCCCGCCACGGCTGGATCCAGGCCGTCCTCACGGTCCTGGCCGGGCTGATCGTGATGGGCGTGGTCGCCGCCCTCGGGCTGTGGGCGGCCGGTGCGGCCGATCTCCCGGACAACGCGTTCCCCCGAGTGGTCGCGGCGACCGTGGTGACCGCCGTCGGCGGCAGCATCGAGCTCTCGGGGGACGCCGGGGACATCGCGGACACCCAGGCCGGCCTCACCGTCATGCCGCTGTCGGTCACCCTCGCCGGAGCCCTGGTGATCGCCGCGGGGTTCCTGCGCCCGCTGCGGCACCGGGCGGTGGCCGGAGCAGCGGAACTGGGCGGCTGGGCCGCCCGGGTCGCCGCCGTGTGGCTGGTGGGGCTCATCGGGATCGCGCTCGCGGCACGGCAGACCTTCGAGATCTCGCTCGGCGACGGCATCGTGTCCGACCTCGGCGACCTGCTCGGTGCCTCCCCGAAGGTGGGCTTCGAGACGGACCTGCCGGTCACCGTGGTGTTCGGGCTGCTGTGGCTGGCGGGCGTCCTCGTCCTGGCGCTGCTCGTCTCACCGCGGGCTCCGCTGCCGGCCCGGCTGGTGCGCTTCCAGGAGTCGGTGCGCCCCGCCGCCTACGCCATGGTCGCCCTGCTGCTGTGCGCCGTGGCGGTCGGGGGCATCGTCGCCCTGGTGGTCGCGGCCACCCGCGGTCACGTCGCGGAGACCTTCGCGGTGATCCTGCTCGGCCTTCCGAACCTCGTCTGGCTCGCCTTCACGATCGGCCTCGGCGCCTCCTGGGAGGGCCGCGTCGAAGGGCCCTTCGGACTGCCCATGCCGCACGTCCTCGACGAGGTGCTGCGCACCCGCGACATCTCCACCCTCAACCTGAGCACCCTCGCCGAGTACGACGGCCGGGTGTGGTGGCTGGTGGCCGTCGACGCCGTCCTGCTGCTGGGCGCCGCCTTCCTGATGGCGACCCGCTCCCCCGCCCGGGTGCGGACCTGGCAGCACGCCGTGCACATGGCGGCCGCGCTCGCGCTGACCGTGCTCATGATCTGCCTCGTCGCCCGCATCTCCGCCCACTACGGACTGTCGCTGCTGGGCATCGGGGACCTCGGCGGCGGCCTGTCCGGACAGATCCTGCTGCGGCCCCGGATCTGGACGGCACTCGGGTTCGCCGTGCTGTGGGGGCTCGTCACCGGCTTCCTCGGCGCCCTGGCGGCGACCCGGGTGCACCGGCGGGGCGAGGTCGCCGACCAGGCCGGCCGCGGAGGCCACTGACCACCGGGGCGGTCGGCTTCGTCACGGCAGGCGCTCAGCGGACGAAGACCGGTCGTGCCCAGTCCGGCGGCTCGGGCGGGGGGCCGGGCCGCTCGGGCGTGCCGGCGGCACCGTGGTCCACCCGGGTCGGCGTACGCCCTCCCGCCACCCGCCCCGTCACGGCGGCCCGCAGCGCCGCCGTGAACGCGAGGCAGGAGTCGTACCGGTCGTCGGGGCTCTTGGCCAGCGCCCGCGCCAGCACGGCGTCCGCGCCCGAGGTGAGGTCCGGACGCTTCTCGGTGAGCGGCGGCGGCTGGTCGTACTGGTGGGCCCAGAGCAGGGCCATGTCGTCGTCCCGCTGGAAGGGCGGCTTGCCCGTCAGGGTCTCGTACACGACGCAGGCGAAGCCGTAGACGTCGCAGCGTCCGTCGACCGGCCGCCCGGAGATCTGCTCGGGCGCCACGTAGTCGAGGGTTCCGACGAACTGGCCGACGGTGGTGAAACCGGTCAGCGACAGCGACTTCTTGGTCAGCCCGAAGTCCGTCAGGTACACGTGTTCGGGGTGGTCGCTGTCGGTGCCCTGCGCCACCAGGATGTTGCCGGGTTTGACGTCCCGGTGGACGAGTCCGTGCGCATGCGCGGCGTCGAGTGCGGATGCCACCTGCGCGGCGATGCGGAGGGCCGTACCGGCGGGCAGGGGGCCCTCCCGGTCCAGCAGATGACGCAGGTCCTGCCCGGCGACGTACCGCATCGCGATGTAGAGGACGCCGTCCGTCTCGCCCGCCTCGAAGACCGGCACGATGTGCGGGTGGTCGATGGCCGCGGCCACCCGCGACTCGTGGGTGAAGCGGCGGCGGAAGGTGTCGTTGCGCGCCAGCTCGGGAGCGAGCAGCTTGAGGGCGACGGTCCGGTCCAGGCGAAGGTCCTTGGCGCGGTACACGACCGCCATGCCTCCGCGCCCGATCTCGCGTTCCAGCCGGTACCCGGCGATCTGCTTCCCCACCAGGCCCGAGGGTCGTCCCGCGTACAGGCTCGTGTCGTGGGACGTGTCGTCCATCAGACGTCACCTCGCCGGGTGTCGTGCGGTCGCGCGTCCTCCGGGGTGTCCGTCACGCGCGGCACGACCCGGGTCGGTTCGGGGCCGTCGGCGTCGTCGGCGTCCCGTACGAGCCGGGTCGGCTCCCCGGATTCGGGCTCCCGCGCCGGACGGGCCGCTCCGGCCTCCCCGCCCCCCATGAGCCGCGTCGGCTCGTACCCGTCCGCGCCCCCCACGACCCGCGTCGGCTCGTGCCCGTCGGTTCCGCCCGCGAGCCGCGTCGGATCCGTCGGCGTCGGCTCCTGCGCTTCGGGGGCCGCACCGGTGTCCGGTCGCTCCTCGAAAGGGGGCGGCTCGGCCTCGGGGGCGGGTTCCCGTACGACGCGGGTGGCCTCCCGCTGCGGCCGGGCCGGCTGCCGGGCCTCGGCGGAGGGCTCCCCCGGCGCGGCGTACGTGCTGAGCCGCGTGCCGTCGGTGTAGACCCAGCGTTCGTGCTCGGCGTCGTAGAGCCACACGGACTCGCCGTCGACGACCACTCCGGCCCGCATGCCGTGCGTACGGGTCCGGAAGGCCTCGCCGTCGACACGACCGGCGGTCAGGTCCTCCGTCGCGCTCCGGTAGCGGGCGAGCGACTCCTGGACGCGGGTGAGGAGCGGACGCGGGTCCGCCGTGCGGGTGAGCGGACTGCTCGCGGCAGGCGGCGCCTGGGGCACGGCGACCAGCAGCCGGCCGTCGACCCAGGCGGACCAGCCGTTGGCGCAGAGGACCCGCGCCCAGTCCCCGCTCCGGTCGAGGAGCTGGACGGGGAGCAGGGCGTCGAGCGGCACCGTGGGACGCGAGGGATCGGGGCTCTCCCAGGCGGACATTCCGTCCTGGGGGACGACGTGGGTGGGCCGGAAGTCGGGAGCCGTCATCGCACCTACTTCCGCATGACCGCTGGCTCGTGGCGCCTCAGCAGCCGTGCCACCAGGTACCCGAAGACGACCGAGAGCACGACCAGCATCCCGATGTTCAGCAGCCACACGCCGACCGAGTGCTTGAACAGGGGATCACCCGTGAGTTCCCCGGGGACGATGCGGGCGAGTCCGATCGTGCCCGCCATCGCGCCCAGCGCCCAGCGCGAGGGCACCAGCCAGGCCAGCTGCTCGATGCCGGGCACACCGTTCAGCTTCAGCAGGGCGCCGCAGAAGACCACCTGCACGATCGCCAGCAGCACCAGCAACGGCATCGTGACCTCCTCCTTGCGCACCAGCGCGGAGACGAGCAGGCCGAGCATCATCGCGGTGAAGGCGAGCATGGCCACGGCGACCGTGATCTCCACGAGGGGCGGCAGGAGGACTCCCTCGCCACCGGGTGCGTTGAGGTCGACGCCCAGCAGGGCGACCAGGGTCAGGACGACCGCCTGGAGGACCGTGATGGTCCCGAGGACGACGACCTTGGACATCAGGTACGCCGATCTGGACAGCCCGACCGCGCGCTCCCGCTGGTAGATGACGCGTTCCTTGACCAGTTCGCGCACGGCGTTGGCCGCCCCGGTGAGCACACCGCCGACACACAGGATGAGCAGCGCGTTCATCGCCGTCTCCTGGGTCAGCCTGCTGCCGGCCAGCGCCCGGGCCATCGCGCCCATCACGAACGGCAGCGCGATCATGATGATCAGAAACGTCCGGTCGGCGCCGAGTGCTGCGGCGTAGCGTCTGACCAGGGTGCGGAGCTGGGCACCCCAGCTCTGGGCCTTGGGCGGGGGTCCGAAGACGGGGGCCGGCTCCCCCGCCGGCAGGGCGGGCTGGGCGGACGAGTTGACGATGTACCGCCGGTTGAGGACGGAGTCGCGGTACTCCCCCGCCCAGTCCCGGTCGTGGTCCCGCTCGAAGGCCTCGAACGCCTCGGGCCATTCCTGGAAACCGAAGAAGGCGAGGGCCTCGTCGGGCGGCCCGTAGTACGCCACCCTGCCGCCGGGCGCGAGCACCAGGAGGCGGTCGCAGACGTCGAGGCTGAGCACGCTGTGCGTGACCACGATGACGGTGCGGCCGTCGTCGGCGAGACCGCGCAGCATGTGCATCACCGAGCGGTCCATGCCGGGGTCGAGGCCGGACGTGGGCTCGTCGAGGAAGAGCAGTGACGGCTTCGTCAGCAGTTCGAGGGCCACGCTGACCCGCTTGCGCTGACCGCCGGAGAGGCTGTGGATGGGCTGCCCGGCCCGCTCCTGGAGCCCGAGTTCGCGGATCACCTCGTCGACCCGGGCGAGGCGCTCGGCCTTGGCGGTGTCCTGCGGGAAGCGCAGTTCGGCGGCGTAGGTGAGCGCCCGGCGCACGGTCAGCTGCGCGTGCAGGATGTCGTCCTGCGGCACGAGCCCGATGCGCTGGCGCAGCTCGGCGTAGTCCCGGTAGAGGTCGCGTCCGTCGTACAGGACCGTGCCGCGGTCGGCGGGGCGCTGGCCGGTCAGGGCGTTCAGCAGGGTGGACTTGCCGGCGCCGCTGGGGCCGACGACCGCGAGGAGGCATTTCTCGCCGACGGGAAAGGACACCTGGTCGAGGAGGGTCTTGCGGCCGTGGTCGACGGCGACCTCGAGGTCCTGGACGTCGAGGGAGACCTCACCGGTGTCGACGTACTCCTGCAGCTGGTCGCCGACGAGGCAGAAGGCGGAGTGTCCGATGCCGACGATGTCGCCGGAGGTGATGACGGCCGAGTCGACGGGCTGTCCGTTGAGGAACGTGCCGTTGTGGCTGCCGAGGTCGACGATCTCGTATCTGCCGTCGGGGCGGGCGCGCAGTTCGGCGTGCCGGCGCGAGACCACGAGGTCGTCGATGACCAGGTCGTTGTCGTCGCCGCGGCCGATGCGCACGGTGCGCGAGGGCAGTGGCCGTACGGTGGTCGGCTGCCGGAACGTCCCGGTCGCGGACGGGGTCCGGACGGCGGACGGGCGTTCGGGGGTGGGCGGCGGGCGGTCCACGAGCAGGACGCGGGGCCCGTCGGAGGGATTGCCGAAGCGGATCACACTGCCGGGGCCGACGCCCCACTCGTGGACGCGGCGCCCGTCGGCGAAGGTGCCGTTCGTGCTGTCCTCGTCCTCGATGGTCCAGTGATCGCCCGCCGGCCGCAGCACCGCGTGGTGCCACGAGACCCTGATGTCGTCGATGACGACATCGCTCAGTGGATCCCGCCCGACGTGGTAGTCACGGCTGGGACTGATCACCTTGGAGCCCGCCTCGGTTTCGAGGACGAGTTCGGGCGCTGTCGACACGACCGGCCGCTCTCCCATGCCTGAATTCTAGCGATTCATCCGCATGTACGCCTGGGCGGCGCTTCCGAGGGGTGGGCGAAGGCTCCCGTGGCACGAAGCGCCTCGGGCCCGCACGTCGCGGCGTGCGCGCCAGTCCGCGCGCGGGCGTCAGGCGGCGGGTGTGGAGAGCACCGGGACGAAGCGCTGCATGCGCAGCGCGTCCACGGACTCCGCGAGCAGTTCGTACTCGGTGGTGTCGTCGTTCGTGGTGATGCGGACGAGCTTCCCTGCGGCCAACTCCTCGGCGACCAGCTCCTGTTGCACACTGTCGCCGCACCAGGCGCGCAGCATGGCCGGCACGTCGGGGACTCCCGGCCCGACCGGCGCGATGGAGTTCGGGGGGAAGTTCGGGTTGTCCGGGTGCGGGTCGAGGCGCTCGGCGATCCAGGAGGCGCGGTCGCGCATCCACCACAGGGCAAGCGCCAACGTGGGCGCGCGGTAGGTCCCCAGGGGGACACCGACGCGCTGACCGCCGCATATTCCGTACGCGGTCACATGGCACAGGAATTCGTCGTGCACGATCGCTCCCCCATTACGGCGCTCGCTGCCGGCCCGGCCTCTCTTTCCTTGCGGCTCGTGCGGTCCACGGTGGTGCGGGTTGTTCCTCGGTGCGTCGGTGCTCGGCGGGCGTGGCTGAATCGCCCTGTCAATCGAGTATCGTCACTACTGACACTCTGTCACCATGCCATTCCAGCCAGTCTCTTGGCATATTCACGGCCGCGTTTGGCCGAAACGGTTCGGGGCCTCTTACCCCCGGGGTAATCGACGGCGCCGCCGGCCGCCCGGCATGGTTGCGGTACCGGATCCCGGCGGCACACCGCACTCCGGAATCCGGACCCTGACCAGTGCGAACACCTCGATGGAGGCTGATCGACCATGCCCGCAGGAATTGAGCGTCATGCAAGCGCCGTGGCCCGCTACTTCGAGGCCTGGAACGCCCGGGACCCGGAAAGCCGGGCGAAGGCGGTGGCCGCGGCCTGGGCCGTGGACGGCACGTACACGGATCCGCTGGCGGACGTCCGCGGTCACGAACAGCTGGCGGCCGTGATCGCGGCGGCGCAGGAGCAGTTCCCCGGTTTCTCGTTCCGGCTCACGGGCTCGGTCGACGCCCATCACGACGTCGCCCGCTTCACCTGGGAGCTGGTCGGCGACGCGGACGGCGCGGCGCCCGTCGCCGGATTCGACGTGATCACCCTCGACGCGGAGGACCGCATCCGGAGCGTGGCCGGCTTCCTGGACCGGATACCGGCCGCCGCCTGACCGCCGGCGATGAGTTTCTCCGCCCGCGGTGGTCTCTTGAACAGAGGAACCGACGGAAAGCGGAGAAACCCATGAGCACGGCGAACACGCTGGACGAGCATTTCACGGCGGTGCTGCGGAAGAGCCCGGAGAAGGGCGGCTGGACCTACCTCGTCTGGCCGGACTCCGCCGCGTTCTTCCGCACCCGCGGGCTGGTCAAGGTGCGCGGCACCATCGACGGCCATCCCTTCCGCAGCTCCTTCATGGCCCTGGGCGACGGGACGCACAAGCTCCCCGTCAAGGCCGAGGTGCGCAAGGCGATCGGCAAGGAGGCGGGGGACACCGTCGACGTGCACCTGGAGGAGCGTCTCGACGCCCCGGACCAAGGGAGCCCGGCCGGCTGACGGGGGCCGCCCGGGCCCGGGAGCCCGGGCCGTCGCCCGGGTGCCTAGCGGCCGGTCGCGCCGATGATCCGGTCGATCCGGGACAGCTCCTCGTCGGTGAAGTCCAGCGCGCCGGTCGCCGCCACGCTGTCCTCCAGCTGCCGGGGGCTGCTCGCGCCGATCAGGGCCGAGGTGACCCGGCCCCCGCGCAGCACCCAGGCCAGCGCCATCTGGGCCAGGGACTGGCCGCGGGACTTGGCGACCTCGTCCAGGGAGCGCAGCTGCCGCACCAGGTCCTCGGTGACGGTGTCGGCGCTGAGGAACGGGCTGTCGCTCGCCGCCCGCGACCCCTCGGGGATGCCGTCGAGGTAGCGGCTGGTGAGCAGGCCCTGCTCCAGGGGCGAATAGGCGATGGAGCCGACCTGGAGCTCGTCCAGCGTGTCCAGGAGCCCCTCCTGCTCGGGGCGGCGGTCGAGCATCGAGTAGCGCGGCTGGTGGATCAGCAGCGGCGTGCCCAGGTCACGAAGGATCCGGGCGGCTTCCCGGGTCTGCTCCGGCGAGTAGTTCGAGACGCCGACGTACAGCGCCTTGCCCTGGACGACCGCGGAGTGCAGGGCGCCCATCGTCTCCTCCAGCGGAGTCTCCGGGTCGGGCCGGTGCGAGTAGAAGATGTCCACGTAGTCGAGGTTCATCCGGGCGAGGCTCTGGTCGAGGGAGGACAGCAGGTACTTGCGCGAGCCCCACTCGCCGTACGGGCCCGGCCACATCAGGTATCCGGCCTTGGTCGAGATGACCAGTTCGTCGCGGTAGGGGGTGAAGTCCGCCCGCAGCGCGTCCCCGAGGGCCGACTCGGCGGCGCCGGGCGGCGGGCCGTAGTTGTTGGCCAGGTCGAAGTGGGTGACACCCAGGTCGAAGGCCCGGCGCAGGATCTGCCGCTGGGTGTCCACCGGACGGTCGGGGCCGAAGTTGTGCCACAGTCCGAGCGACAGCGCCGGGAGCTTCAGGCCGCTGCGCCCGGTGCGGCGGTAGGGCATGGCCTCGTAACGGTCTGTGTGCGCCGTGAACAACGTGGGCTCCTGGAGAAGAGTGCCGATGGAGACGCCCTCCACTCTCGCGCGACCACCCGCCAGTGGTCCAACAGGAGAATCGGATGGGATTCAGCGTCTAGGCTTCTCAGTCATGGAACTGCGCCATCTCCAGCATTTCGTCGCCGTCGCCGAGGACCAGCACTTCACCCGTGCGGCGGAGCGGCTGCTCGTCTCGCAGTCGGGCCTGTCCGCCTCCATTCGCGCCCTGGAACGGGAGCTGCAGGCCCCGCTGTTCGTGCGGACCACGCGTCGGGTGACGCTGACGGAGGCCGGCCGTGCCCTGCTGGGCGAGGCTGAGCGCATCCTCGCCCAGGTCCGGGCCGCCCACGACGCGGTCGCCGCGGTGCAGGGCGTCCTGCGCGGCACCCTGTCGCTCGGGACCGAGCAGTGCGTCGCCGGGGTGGGGGTGGCCACGCTGCTGGCGGCGTTCCGGCGGCGTCACCCCGACGTGGAGATCCGGCTGCGGCAGGCGGGGTCGGGGGCACTGGCGGAGGAGGTGGCGGCCGGGCGCCTGGACCTGGCGTTCGCCGTCCGGACGCAGTCGGACACCGACCGGCTGCGCTCGGTGCCGCTGACCGGGGAGCCGATGACCGTCCTGTGCCATCCCGCGCACCGCCTCGCCACCGGCGCCCCCGTGACGCCGGCGGACCTGGGCGGCGAGGCCTTCGTCGACTTCCACCCCGACTGGGGGCCGCGGCGCGTCACCGACACCGCCTTCGCCATGGCGGGCGTCGGCCGGACGGTCACCCTGGAGGTCAGCGATGTGCACAGCCTCCTCGAACTGATCCAGCAGGGACTCGGCATCGCCGTCGTCCCGCGCCACTTCGGCCACAAACCCGAGGCGGCGGCCCTCACCGCGCTTCCCCTGGAGGGCACCGGGGACGTGTCCTACGAGACCGTCGCGATGCTCCCTCCCGAGGAGGCCACCAGTCCCGCCGCCCGGGCGCTGATGAGCCTGCTCGCCGACCAGTCGCAGGACGGGGAGCAGGCGCCGGCCGAACCCGCTCTCGTGTGACCGGCCGCGCCCCCTGCCGCTGCCGCCCGCCGGACCGGGCCGCAGCGGACCGGTCCGGCGGACCGCTGCGGCCCCGTCGCCTCACCCGGCGGATCGGCCGAACTCGGCGTGCAGGCGCCTGGTGTGGTCCAGGTACCTCTCGGGGCCGGTCAGCGTGACCGTCGCCGTGAGCCGCGGATCGGTGCTGGACGCGGCCAGCCGCAGCTCCAGGTCGCCCGGCTCCACCACGCGGCGCCCGTCGCGCCCGGTGAACGAGGCGAGGTCGGCCGGTACGGTCACCCGGACCCTTTGCCGCTCGCCCGGCGCGAGCGGCACCCGCGTGTAGCCGATGAGCCGCTGCACCGGTTGCACGACCGAGGCGACCGGATCGTGCAGGTACAGCTGGACGACCTCGGTACCCGCGCGGCCACCGGTGTTGCCCACGGTGAAGGCCAGTGCGAACTCGCCGTCCGTGGGCGCCTCCTTCACGTCCACGGCGAGATCGCTCCACGTGAACGCGGTGTAGGACAGGCCGTGTCCGAAGCCGAAGGCCGGGGTGGGGTCGATGTTCGACACCTCGCTGGCCTGGGCGAGCCGGGCGCCCAGATAGGTGGCCGGCTGTGCGCCCGGGCTGCGCGGCACGCTGACGGGCAGCCGTCCGCAGGGGTTGGTGCGGCCGCTGAGGACACCCGCGATCGCGGTGGTGCCCTCCGCCCCGGGGAAGAACGACTGCACGACGGCGGCGGCCCGGTCCGTGGCGCCGCCCAGTGCGTAGGGCCGTCCGGCGACCAGGACGGCGACGACCGGCGGGCCCGCGTCCAGGACCGCGTCGAGGAGCTGCTGCTGGGCTCCGGGAAGCGCCAGCGAGTCGGCGTCGCACCCCTCGCCGCTGGTCCCGCGGCCGAAGAGCCCGGCCCGGTCGCCGAGGGCCGCGACGACCAGGTCCGCCTGACCGGCCAGGCGCACCGCCTCGGCGAGGCCGGAGGTGTCGCCGTCGTCGATGCCGGTACCGCGGGCCACGGTGATGTCGGCGTCGGGGAACTCCCGTTCCAGGGCGTGCCGCAGGGTCGGCAGGTCGATCCCCACCGGGACCCGCGGGTGGTGCACGCCGACGTGGAGAGGGAAGGAGTAGCAGCCGAGCACGGCGGTCGGCTCGTCCCCGTTGGGCCCCACCAGGGCGATGCGGCGCGGACGGTCCAGCGGCAGCGTCCCGTCGTTGCGCAGCAGCACCACGGCCTGTTCGGCGATCTCCCTGGCGAGTGCGCGGTTCGCCGGTGTGTCGAGGTCGACCGTGCCGCGCAGGCCCGGCGTGTCGTGCGGGTCGGCGGCGGCCAGCGCCGGCGGCGCCGGGCTCCAGTCGGCGTCCAGCAGACCCAGTCGCACCTTCTGCGTGAGCACGCGGCGCAGCGCCCGGTCGACGAGCGCCTCGGGCACCCGTCCGTCCGCGACCGCCTCCCGCAGGGGTGCGCCGAAGGTCTTCACGGTGGGCAGTTCGACGTCGACGCCCGCGTGGAGCGCGGCCCCGGCGGCGTCCGCCCAGCTGTCCGCGACACCGTGCAGGATCTTCAGGAAGGCGATCCCGAAGTAGTCGGCGACGACCGTGCCGTCGAAGCCCCAGGCGTCCCGGAGCAGGCCGGTCAGCAACTGCTCGTCGGCGGCCGAGGGCACCCCGTCGGTGTCGGTGTAGGCGTGCATCACCGACTGGGCCCCGCCCTCGCGCAGCGCCATCTCGAAGGGCGGGAGCAGGACGTCGGCGCGTTCGCGGGGGCCGACCGCGACGGGGGCCAGGTTGCGTCCGGCGCGTGAGGCCGAGTAGCCGACAAAGTGCTTGAGGGTGGCGACGACCCCGGCCGACTCCAGGCCCCGCGCGTAGGCGGTGCCGATGGTGCCGACGAGGTAGGGGTCCTCTCCGATGGTCTCCTCGACACGGCCCCAGCGGGCGTCCCGGACCACGTCGAGCACCGGCGCGAGGCCCTGGTGGACGCCCACGGAGCGCATGTCTCGGCCGATGGCGGCGGCCATCCGGCGGACGAGGTCCGGATCGAACGTGGCTCCCCAGGACAGGGGCGCCGGGTAGGCGGTGGCGCCCCAGGTCGCGAAGCCGGCGAGGCACTCCTCGTGGGCGATGGCCGGGATGCCGAAGCGGTTCGACGAGGCGACGCGCTGTTGGGTGCGCATCAGGGAGAGCGCGCCGAGCGCGGGGTCGACGGGGGCCGTGCCGAACGGCCGGGTCAGCTGCCCCAGGCCGGCCGGCAGGAGGGTGTCGATGTCGACGGCCTCCTCCATGTCGTGCTGGTGGGGCGCCACTTCGCCGCCCTCGTCGGAGGCGCCGACCCAGACGCCGAAGAGCTGGGCGAGCTTCTCCTCGACGGTCATGGCGGCGATCAGGGCCAGGACGCGGGTGTCGGTGTCCTGGGCGGGGTCGTTCCAGACGTGCGGGAAGGAAACGGGGGTGGTCTCAACTGCCACGTTGGCGGTCACTTTCCTCCGACGCCCATGAGTCCCTGGACCAGGGCGCGACGGGCGAACAGGTAGACGAGCAGGACGGGCATCATGGACAGCACCACGGCGGCCAGCAGCCCGGGGATGTCGATGCCGTGCTCGGTTTGGAAGTTGTAGAGGCCCAGCGTGATCAACTTGGTGGAGTCGGACTGGGTCAGGACGAGGGGGAACAGGAAGCCGTTCCACGCCTGGAGGGCGGAGAACACCACGATGGTGGACAGCCCGCTCTTGGACAGCGGCAGCACGAGCTGGAAGAACACGCGCCGCGTGGACGCGCCGTCCATGGCCATCGCCTCGAACAGCTCCTGGGAGATGTCGCGCATGGCGCCGCTGAGGATCAGCGCGGTGATCGGCATGCAGAAGGCGGCGGTCGGCAGGATGACGCCGATGAGGTTGTCGTAGAGGCCGGCTTTGCTGATCAGGTAGAACATCGGGACGATCACGGCCTGGGCCGGGATGGCGAGACCGAGCAGGAACAGCCGGAACACCCCCGAGGTGACCCGGCCGCGGGCGCGCACGATCGCGTAGGCGAGCGGCGGTACCAGCAGGAGCACCAGACCGACGACGCACACGGTGACGATGACGGTGTTGAGGAAGTAGCGCCCGAAGCCGTTGGAGAAGGCTCCGGTGTAGTTGTCGAGGGTGAAGCCGTCCGGGAAGGACAGGGGGCCGTTCTGCGCGTACTCGGAGCGGGGCTGCACGGTCGCGGCGAGCATGACGTACAGCGGCAGGCCGACGAGCAGGAGCCAGCCCACGGAGGCCGCTCCGGCCACGTAGTTGGGGCGTCGTTTCATGACAGACCCTCCGTGGAGCCGCGCATCTTGTCGTAGCCCGAGACCCGCACGACGATCAGCGAGACGATCGTGGCGGCGATCACCAGGACGAGCGCGATGGCCGAGGCGGCCCCGAAGTCGAAGCCCTTGAAGGCCTTTTGGTACATGTAGTAGGCGCTGATGGTGGTGTCGGTGCCGGGCCCGCCCTGGGTCAGGATGAGCACCGTCTCGAAGGTGGTGAGCCCGCCGACCACCATGAGGATCATCGAGGTGATGATGGAGTTGCGGAGCTGCGGCAGGGTGATGTGGAAGAACTGCCGGTAGCGTCCTGCCCCGTCGATCTCCGCCGCCTGGTAGAGCACTTGGGGTACGGCGCGGGCGGCTCCCTGGTAGATCAGGGTGTGGAACGGCGTGAACTGCCAGGTGCTCACGAAGGCGAGCACACCGATCGCGGTGGACTGGTTCCCGAACAGGTTGCCGTCGCCGAAGAGCCACTTCGCCTGGGACGGCACCCCGAAGTTGGGATCGAGCAGCGCCCGCCACAGTACGGAGACGGCGGTGGAGGACAGCAGCAGCGGGACGAAGTAGATCGTGGACAGGACGGCCCGGTTGCGCTGCCGTCCGGCGGCCCAGACTCCGAGCAGGATGCTCAGCGGGGTCTGCAGGGCCACACCCAGCGCGGTGATCAGCAGGCTCAGCCAGATGCTCTCGATCATGACCGGGTCCTCGAAGATCCGGCTCCAGTTGTCCGTGCCGACGAACTCGGGCGACCCCAGTCCGCTCCAGCTGGTGAAGGACAGGACTCCCACCATGATCAGCGGGGCGATCGCGAAGAGGCCGAAGAACACGGTGGCGGGGAGCGCCCAGACGAATCCGGGATGTCCCACGCCGGAGCCGACGGCCCCCTTCGTACGGCGCGGGGCGGCCTTGTCCGCCGGCGTGGGCGGACGGACGCGCGTCATCTGTGTGGTCATGGCGGACTCAGGCGGTGGGGAGGGCCTGCATGGCCTTGATGAAGCCGTCCGCGTCGAGCTGGCCGTTGAAGAACTGCTGGACGGCCTGGTGGATGGGGGTGATGGCGGCCGGCGGGTAGGCCTGGTCCCACGACAGCTGGAAGGTCGGGGCCTTCTTGACCAGGTCGAACTGGTAGCGCGAGTACTCGGGGCTGGCGGCGGTGCCGAGGAACTTCTCGGTGTTCGTGGTGGTCGGCAGGTTGCCGATGGACAGCTGCTTCTTCACGAAGCCGTCGGAGTACATCAGCTTCAGGAACTCCGCGACCGCCTCGGGGTGCTTGGTCTTCTTCAGCACCGAGTAGAAGTTGTTGGTGTTGCCGACGAGGGCCGCCGGGTCGCCCTTGGCGCCCGGGACGCTCGGGAAGGCGCCGTAGCCGAGGTCGTTCTCGGCGAACTTCTTGTTGGCGTCCTGCTGGGTGGAGTACTCCCAGGAACCCATCAGTTCGAAGCCGGCCTTGCCGCTCGCCAGCAGCGCGGGCGAGCCGCCGTCGGTGAACTTCACCGAGTCGAAGTTGCTGCCGAAGGCGCCGGCGTCGATCAGCTCCTTCAGCATGCCGAGCGCCTTCCTGCTGTCCGCGCTCGCCCAGGCGTCCTTGTCCCCGTCGAGGGCCTTCTTGAAGAGGTCAGGCCCGGCGACCCGGTCGTAGAGGTACTCGAACCACATCAGTGTCGGCCACTGGTCGCCGCCCCCGAGCGCGATCGGCGTGACGTCGGCGGCCTTGAGCTTCTTGACCGCGTCGAGCAACTCCTCCCACGTCTTCGGCTGTTCGACGCCCGCGTCGGCGAGCACCTTCTTGTTGTTGAAGAGCAGGACGGGCTGCGTGCCGCGCATCGGTATGCCGTACGACGTCCCGTCGATGACCGCGGTGTCGAAGACGGAGGGCAGGAACTTGGACTTCAGCCCGGGGTCGTCCTTGATCATGTCGTCGAGCGGCAGGAGCAGATCCGCCTTCACGAACGGCTGGATGCTGCCGCCGCCCCAGTTGAAGAACACGTCCGGAGCCTGCGGGGTGCTGATGATCGTCTGCAGCTTCTGCTGGTAGTCGGCCCCGGGGATGGTGTCCAGGACCGCCTTGACCTTCGACGTCCTGTTGAAGTCGGCGACGATCTGCTTCTCGACCTTGTTGGTGGCGTCCCCGTACACGAGGACGTGGATCTTCCCCCCGTCCGAGGACGACGTGCCGTCCCCGTCCCCGCAGGCCGCGAGGCTCAGGGCCAGGGCCATCGTCACGCCTCCGGCGAGCATCCGGGGAAACCGCACACGTGTCTTCATGGCGCACCTTTCGAAAGTTTCGGCCGCATTGCCGAAAGTCGCTGCGATTCCTGGACCGTAAGGGAGGCCTTTCCGGGGGTCAACGGGGGTGCAAGTGCGCGATCAAACCGTTACCGAGCAGCTCGCCCCTGCTTCGCTCCTGCACACAACCGGCCACACTGGAGGGATCTGCGCGCAAGTGGTTGACCGGCCCGAGCCGTGCCCATAAGTTCTGCGCAGCCATTCGGAAACACGCTCGCAACTTTCGAAGGCGTATCGCTGCACTTTCATCCGCCCCACCCTCAGGCACGCTGCCGGACCACTCCGGCGACCCGTAGAAGGGGATGACATGCACATGATTGCCACGGTTCCATCCGTCGACCGCGGGGCCGCGCCGCCGCCGCGACGGCGGTCCCGCACCCGGAGGGCGCTCGGCCTGGTCACCGCGGGACTGCTCGCCACCGGCGGCGTCGGCGCCCTCGCGGACACCGCCCACGCGGCCACCACACTCGGCTCCGCGGCAGCCGCGCAGGGCCGCTACTTCGGCACCGCCGTCGCGGCCAACCACCTCGGCGAGTCGGCGTACGCGGCCACGCTCGACCGGGAGTTCACCTCGGTGACCCCCGAGAACGAGATGAAGTGGGACGCCGTCGAGCCGAGCAGGAACGCGTTCAGCTTCGGCGCGGCCGACCAGATCGTCGGCCACGCCCAGAGCAAGGGCATGAAGGTCCGCGGCCACACGCTGGTGTGGCACTCCCAACTGCCCGGCTGGGTCGGTGGACTGGGCGCCGCCGACCTGCGCACGGCGATGAACAACCACATCACGCAGGTCATGCAGCACTACAAGGGGAAGATCCACTCCTGGGACGTGGTCAACGAGGCCTTCCAGGACGGCGGCAGCGGTGCCCGCCGCAGCTCGCCGTTCCAGGACAAGCTCGGCAACGGCTTCATCGAGGAGGCCTTCCGCACGGCCCGCGCCGCCGACTCCGGTGCGAAGCTCTGCTACAACGACTACAACACCGACGGCGTCAACGCGAAGAGCACCGCCGTGTACAACATGGTGAAGGACTTCAAGTCCCGCGGTGTGCCGATCGACTGCGTGGGCTTCCAGTCGCACTTCAACAGCGCCTCGCCGGTGCCTTCCGACTACCGCGCCAATCTGCAACGCTTCGCCGACCTCGGAGTCGACGTCCAGATCACCGAGCTCGACATCGAGGGCTCCGGCACCGCCCAGGCCACCAGCTACGGCAACGTCGTCAAGGCCTGCCTCGGTGTCTCGCGCTGCACCGGCATCACCGTATGGGGCATCACCGACAAATACTCCTGGCGCAGCAGCGGTACTCCCCTGCTCTACGACGGCAACTACGCCGCCAAACCCGCCTACGACGCGGTGATCTCGGCCTTCGGCGGGACCGGGGGCGGAGGCGGAGGCGGCGGTGCCACCTGCACCGTGTCCTACACCCGGACCGCGCAGTGGAACGGCGGCTTCAACGGCCAGGTGACCGTGACCGCCGGCAGCACCGCCATCAGCGGCTGGACCACCACCGTCACGGTGACACCGCCCCAGAAGGTCTCCGCCACCTGGAACGGCTCACCCACCTGGGACGGCAGCGGCAACGTCATGACGATGCGGCCCAACGGCAACGGCAGTCTGGCCGCCGGCGCGTCGACGAGCTTCGGCTTCACCGTCATGACCAACGGCAACACGTCGGCGCCCGCGATCGGGAACTGCACCGCCTCCTGACCGCGCCGCCCCGGGCCGTCCGGGCCGCCCCCGGGTGGGGGGAAGACGCGGGGGGGGGACCACAAGATAAACCCCACCCCACCAACACGAGCGGAAGAGAGAGACAGACAAACCA
>NZ_JBVHPY010000003.1:74399-86861 GCF_055567695.1 Streptomyces sp. NPDC026417 | reverse complement strand
ATTGGGGAAGGGGAAAAAAACGGGGGACCCCGAAGGGGGACGGGGAAGGAGGGAGAAGGGGGCCCCCCCCCGGGGGGGGACCCCCTTTGGGGTCCGCCCCGGCCGGCCGCCCCCGGCACCGCAGCAAGTACAGGAAGGACGCGCACATGACCGACAGGTCCCCGACCGGGCCGACGACCGTCGGCCGGCCGGCGAGAACACTGCTGACGGCCCTGCTGGCAGGAATCCTGCCCCTGCTGTCGTCGCTCCTGCTCGTCGTCGCCGCTCCCCCGGCGTCGGCGGCCACGCTGACGGAGGTGGCCGCCTTCGGCAGCAACCCGAGCGGCCTGCGGATGCACCTGTACGTGCCGGACAGCGTCCGGCCCCGGCCCGCCGTGCTCGTGGCGGTGCACTACTGCACGGGTTCCGGGCCCGCCTTCCACTCGGGCACGGAATTCGCGTCACTGGCCGACCGGTACGGATTCGTCGTCGTCTACCCCTCGGCGACCCGCAGCGGCAACTGCTTCGACGTCTCCTCGCCGCAGGCCCTCAGGCGCGACGGCGGCAGCGACCCGGTGGGCATCAGGTCGATGGTCGGGTACGTCGAGCAGCACCTGAACGCGGACCCCGGCCGGGTGTACGTCACCGGCGCATCCTCGGGCGCCATGATGACCAACGTCCTGCTCGGCAACTACCCCGACGTCTTCAAGGCGGGCGCGGCCTTCATGGGCGTACCGCACTCCTGCTTCGCGACAACCGACGGCTCGGGCTGGAACAGCGCCTGCGCGAACGGCACCGTGGACCGCACACCGCAGCAGTGGGGCGACCTGGTCCGGGCCGCCGCCCCCGGACACAGCGGCCCCCGCCCCAGGATGCAGATCTGGCACGGCACGGAGGACGCGACGCTGCGCTATCCGAACTTCGGGGAACAGATCGACCAGTGGACGAACGTCCTCGGCGTCGGCCGCACGGCCGTGTCCGGCGATCGTCCGCAGCCGGACTGGACCCGCACCCGCTACGGCGGCAGCGGGGACCAGGCGCCCGTGGAAGCCGTCAGCGTCCAGGGCGGGGGCCACACCCTGCCGACCGGCGGGATGGCGGCTCGGGCGATCACGTTCTTCGGGCTCGACGCAGCCGATCCCGGACCCGAACCCTCCCCGGGCGCCTGCCGGGTGGGCTACACGGTCAATGCCTGGAACAGCGGCCTGACCGCGACGATCACCCTCACCAACACCGGCACCGCACCGCTCCGCGACTGGTCCCTCGCCTTCACCCTGCCCGCGGGGCAGGGCATCACGTCCGGCTGGGGAGCGACGTACAGCCCGGGAAGCGGCTCGGTGACCGCCAGGAGCCTGGCGTACAACTCCACCCTCGCCGCCGGGGCCAGTACGCAGATCGGCTTCCAGGCGAGCCACACGGGCGACACCGGAAAACCCGCGTCCTTCACGCTCGGCGGGACGCGCTGCACCCTCGCCTGAGGCCGCGGTCCACGGCACCGCACACATCCGGCGTCCACCGTCGGCGGGCGGGAGATACCGGAATCCTGGGACGTCCCCGCGTCGTACGAGGCCGACACACGGCGGTCGGACGATCGCGATCGACACGCCGCTGAGAGAGGGTGGGGGTCATGCATTCCAAGGACGTTCTCGCCGAAGCATACGGACGCATCCAGGAGGAGGTGCACGCGGCCGTCGACGGCCTCTCCGCCGAGGAACTGAACACCCCGCCCCGTGACGGGGCCAACTCGATCGCCTGGCTGGTCTGGCATCTCACGCGGGTGCAGGACGACCACGTCGCGGACGTGGCCGGACACGAGCAGGTCTGGCTGTCCGCGGGCTGGGCCGACCGCTTCGCGCTCGGACTGCCCGCGCGCGACACCGGCTACGGCCACACGCCGAAGGAGGTCGCCCGGGTCCGGGTGGACTCGGGCGACCTCCTGACCGGCTACTACGACGCGGTGCACGACCGGACCCTCGCGTACCTGCGGGAGCTGGCCGACAAGGATCTGGAACGCGTCGTCGACGAGGGGTGGGACCCGCCCGTCACCCTGGGCGTCCGCCTGATCAGCGTTCTGTCCGACGATCTCCAGCACGTCGGCCAGGCGGCGTACGTCCGGGGGCTGCTGCGCTGAGGCCGCCGGGGGGTCAGACCGCCGTCGCGGACGCCCCGGCGTCCGCGTAGCCCGGCAGCACGACGTCGCGGATGAGCGCGGCCCGCTCGTCGAACGGGATGAACGCGCTCTTGAGGGCGTTGACCGTGACCGTGCGCAGGTCCTCGACGGTCCAGCCGGCCTCGTCGACCAGCAACGACATCTCGCGGGTCATCGTCGTGCCCGACACCAGCCGGTTGTCGGTGTTGAGGGTGACACGGAAGCCGAGGTCCCGCAGAACCGTGATGGGGTGGTCGGCGATCGAAGTGGCGGCGCCGGTCTGGAGGTTGGACGTCGGGCACATCTCCAGGGCGATGCGGCGGTCGCGCACCCAGCCCGCGAGGCGGCCGAGCTTGCCGTCCACGATGTCGTCGGTGATGCGCACGCCGTGACCGATCCGCTGGGCGCCGCAGACCTGGAGGGCCTGGTGGATGCTGGGCAGGCCGTGCGCCTCACCGGCGTGGATGGTGAAGGGCACGTTCTCGCGGCGCAGGTGCTCGAAGGCCGCCAGGTGGTCGGCCGGCGGGAAGCCGTCCTCGGCGCCGGCGATGTCGAAACCGACGACGCCGCCGTCCCGGAACGCCACCGCCAGGTCCGCGATCTCCCGCGTCCGGTCGAACATCCGCATGCCGCACAGCAGGGTGCCCACCCGGACCGGGGTACCGGCGGCCGACGCCTTGGCCATGCCGGCCGCCAGCCCCTCCTGCACGGTCTCGACGACCTCGGGCAGGGTCAGCCCGCCGTTCAGCATCAGTTCGGGGGCGTAGCGCACCTCGCCGTAGACCACACCGTCGGCGGCGAGGTCGAGGACGTACTCCTCGGCGGTGCGCAGCAGGCCCTCGCGGGTCTGCATGACGGCGAGGGTGTGCTCGAAGGTGGCTATGTAGCGCACGAGGTCACCGGAGTTGGCGGCCTCGTAGTACCAGGCGGCAAGCGCCTCGGGGTCGGTCGTGGGCAGCGTGTGGCCGACCGCGCCGGCGAGCTCCACCAGAGTGGCGGGGCGCAGACCGCCGTCGAGGTGGTCGTGCAGCACCGCCTTCGGCAGGCGGCGGACGGTGTCGGTGTCGATGCGGTGCGCGGTCATGCGTTCAGTTCCTCGGCAGGTCGTGCGGGGGTGGGCGATGGGTTCGGCGGGATGGGGCAGGAAGCCCCGGGGGATACGTGTCCGGGGACGGGCCGTACGGGCTCGCACGCCTCGGCGGCCGTGACGGGTCCGGCGACCGACCGTGCCTGGCGGGCCCCGGCGGTCACCCGTCCGTGGCGGCCACCGACGGGGTCGGAGATCCATGGACGGAGGGACTCGACGGAGTCGGACGTCCGTGCCGGGCACGGGTCACGCGTCCGGCGCGGCCCGTGCGAGGGTCACTCCTCCGGGGCGGGCTGGAGCAGGTCCCAGCGGTTTCCGTACAGATCCTCGAAGACGGCGACCGTGCCGTAGGGCTCGTGGCGCGGCTCCTCCAGGAAGGTCACCCCGGCGGCCCGCATCCGGGCCTGGTCCCGGGCGAAGTCGTCGGTGTGCAGGAAGAAGCCCACGCGCCCGCCGGTCTGGTCACCCACCCGGCCGCGCTGCGCCTCGTCCTTGGCGCGGGCCAGCAGCAGCCCGGTGCCCGGGCCGGCGGGGCCGGCCTCGACGACGACCCAGCGGGAGCCGTCCGGCCGAGGGGCGTCCTCGGCGAGGCGGAAGCCGAGGGCCTCGGTGTAGAAGCGGATCGCCTCGTCGTAGTCGTCGACGACGAGGGTGACCAGGGCGATGCGTCTCATCTGGACCTCTCCGGAAGTTATACGTAACACGGTAGGGTACGGCATCCTGCGGGCGGCGTGTCGCCGCCACCCCGCCCCTACGCCGCCCGGGCCCGGCGCCCCTTCGCCGGAGGGGGCGCCCGTGGTCGCGGACGGCCCGCCCCGCCGCGGCGCGGGCCGGTCCCGGGGGTGGCACCCACTCGTGACATCGTGGAGATCGACTCGGGACCCAGTCCCCCGCCCAGCGCTGTCCCCACAGGAGTTGAACGCCATGACCGAGAAGCCGAAGCCGACCGGAGCCCCCGCCCGCCAGAACGTCACCTTCCCCAGCGCAGGGTCCACCGCGCACGGCTATCTGGCGCTGCCGCCGTCGGGCCAGGGCCCCGGCGTGATCGTCATCCAGGAGTGGTGGGGCCTCACCGACCACATCGCCGACGTCGCGGACCGGCTCGCCCAGGAGGGCTTCGTGGCGCTCGCCCCCGACCTGTACGGCGGCAATGTCGCCCACGACAGCGACGAGGCGCTGCGGATGATGCAGGACCTGCCGGTGTCCCGGGGCGTCGACCTGCTCTCCGGCGCGGTCGACCATCTGCTCGGGCTGCCCGAGGTCACCTCGGACACCGTCGGCGCGGTCGGCTTCTGCATGGGCGGCGGCTTCGTGATCTACCTGGCGGCGGCCGACGGGCGGATCGGCGCGGCCGTACCGTTCTACGGCGTCATCCAGGGCGAGCTGCCCGACTTCTCCGCGCTGCGGGCGCAGGTCCAGGGCCACTACGGCGAGCTGGACACCAGCATCCCGCTGGAGAAGCTGGACGGAATGCGGGCGGCGATTCAGCAGCAGTCCGGCATCACACCCGACCTCCGCCTCTACGCGGCCCACCACGCCTTCTTCAACGACGGGCGTCCCGAGGTCCACGACCCCAAGGCCTCCGCTCAGGCCTGGCAGAGCACGGTGGCCTTCCTGCACGACCAGCTGGACTGAGCCCCGGGCCGCGGGGGAGCACGCGGCCGGTGCGAACACGGCGGCGTGAGCCGAGCGGTGCGGGCCCGGCGGCGTGAGCCCGGCGGTGTCGCGGGCCCGACACGGCACTTCTCCGCGCGACGAGGCATGAGCCGGCCGGGGCGTTCGGGTGAGCGGCCGTGAGGAAGACGTACTCCTGGCCGACACCCTTTTCCCGCACGGGAGTTACCAGGGAGTAATCCCCGATGGTTTGATGTGCCGCGCCACTCAACCCCCCGCACCCACAGGGAGATCCAGTGCCGCTCTCCGCTCCGCGCCGCATCCCGTGCGCGGCCGCTCTCGTCCTCTCGCTCGCCGCCGCCGGTCTCGCCGGGGCGAGACCCGCCGCCGCGGACACCGCCGGGACCCCCTCGCTGCACGTCCTGTCGTACAACGTCTTCCTGATGAGCAGGACCCTTTACCCCAACTGGGGCCAGGACCACCGGGCCGCGGAGATACCGAAGGCGTCCTTTTTCCGCGGGAACGACGTCGTCGTGCTGCAGGAGGCCTTCGACAACTCCTCCTCGGACGCGCTGAAAACAGCGGCGGCCGGCGCATACCCCTACCAGACACCGGTGGTCGGGCGGAGCAGGAGCGGCTGGGACGCGACCGGCGGGGCCTACTCCTCGGCCACCCCCGAGGACGGCGGAGTCACCGTGCTCAGCAGGTGGCCGGTCCTGCGCAAGGAGCAGTACGTCTACAAGGACGCGTGCGGCGCGGACTGGTGGTCGAACAAGGGCTTCGCCTACGTGGTCCTGGATGTGAACGGCGCCAAGGTCCACGTCGTGGCGACCCATGCGCAGTCGACGGACCCCGGATGCGGCGCGGGTGAGGCCGTCGCCGTGCGCAGCCGCCAGTTCAAGGCGATCGACGCGTTCCTGGACGCCAAACACATCCCGGAGGACGAGCAGGTACTGGTCGCCGGGGACCTCAACGTGGACTCACGCGGCTCCGAATACGGCTCGATGCTCGCCGACGCCGGCCTGGTCGGGGCGGACGCGCGGACCGGGCATCCCTACTCCTTCGACACGCAGGACAACTCCATCGCGCACGACCGCTACCCCTCCGACCCCCGAGAGGATCTCGACCACGTCCTCCACCGCGCAGGTCACGCGCGCCCCGCCGGATGGTCGAACGAGGTGGTCAAGGAGCAGTCCGCCCCCTGGACCGTGAGCAGTTGGGGCACCGACTACACCTACACGAACCTGTCCGACCACTACCCGCTGAGGGCACTGTCGGAGTGACGTCCGAAGGCCGCCCGGCGGGGAGTCGCCCCGCCGGGCGGAGCCGGCGGTCAGTCGCTCCGCCGGTGCACGGCGTCCAGGCGGGCCACCTCTTCGTCGGCCGGGCGGAGCGCCCCCGCGGCCACATTCTCGGTGAGGTGGTCGGGGTTGCCCGTGCCGGGGACGGCGAGCACGTGCGGGCCCTGTCGCAGGGTCCGGGCCGGCCGGATCTGCGCCGGGGTCGCGCCGTGCGCCGGGCGACGGCCGGTACGGCGTCCTCGTCGGTACCGCCGGGGCCCTGTGCGCCGCCCGGGCCCGCCATGGCGAATAACGGCACGAAGGCGATGCCCCGTTCGGCGCACGCCCGCAGCACGGCGTCGGTGCCGGGGTCCGGTGAGTGGAGGCCGTACTGGTTCTGCACGCTGACCATCGGCGCGATGGCCGGGGCCTCGGCGAGGTGCCGCGGTTCCACCGCGGAGACGCCGAGGTGACGGATCAGGCCGACCCGGCGCAGCTCGGCGAGGGCGCCGAAGTGCTCGGAGATCGATTTCTGGCGCATCCGCCGGAGGTACACCACGTCGAGATGGTCGCGGCCGAGCCGGCGCAGGTTTCTCCTCGACGTGGCCGCGCAGGTCCCCGGGCCTCGCCGAGGTGACCCACTCCCCCGACTGGTCGCGGTGGGGCCCGACCTTGGCCGCGCAGAGAAGGCGGCGGGTCGATGTGGTCGACGCCCAGTTCGACCGCGCCGCATCGCGGCGATCGCGCGCGTGCGGTCGCTCGGCGTGCCTCGTGGAAGGCGGCGCTGCCCGTCAGCCGCATCCCGCCGAACCCCATGCGGTCGACGACGATGTCGCCCATGGTCCAGGTGCCGGCGGCTGCGGCGGTGATCGTTTCGGAGGTCGACAGGGCAGTCCGGCACGGGGCCGAAAGCGGTGCGAGGCCCGCCGGTGACAGGTGTCCGCCGGCCCGATTGGGCGTACGGCGGGTGCCTCGCGCGGGGCCGCGGCGTTCGGCGCGGGCGGATCCGGGGGCCCTGCGAGGGGCTCCGGGGTCGCAGCGGTGGTGGGGTCGCGGGCAGGAGGGGGATCGTCCTGTCGCGTGGCCCCCCGCGCGCGAGTCGGCGGGGACATATCGGGCCGCACGCGAGAAGCTGCCGGCAACCCACTTCTCGGACGGGTGCCTACCCGATCCCGACCGGCCTGTGTCAAGGAGCCCGCCCATGAACGACTCGCAGTCCGCCGCGTCCGCCCCGGCCGACGAGGCGTACCGCTTCGACGACTTGACCGCCTTGTTCATCAACTGCACCCTCAAGCCGTCACCGCAGCGGAGCCACACCCAGGGGTTGATCGACAAGAGCCGCGCGATCATGGACGGGCGGGGTGTCGCCACCGATGTGGTCCGCGCCGTCGACCACGATCTCCCGCCGGGTGTCTACCCGGACATGACCGAGCACGGTTTCGGCGCGGACGCCTGGCCGGGCCTGTACGAACAGGTCATGGCGGCGGACATCCTGGTCGTCGCGGGACCGATCTGGCTGGGCGACAACAGCTCGGTCACCAAGCAGGTCATCGAGCGGCTCTACAGCTGCTCCGGTCTGCTCAACGGCCGGGGGCAGTACGCCTACTACGGACGGGTCGGCGGCTGTCTGATCACCGGCAACGAGGACGGTGTCAAACACTGCGCCATGAACATCCTCTACAGCCTCCAGCACCTCGGCTACAGCATTCCGCCCCAGGCCGACGCGGGATGGATCGGTCCTGCGGGCCCCGGACCCTCGTACCTCGATGCCGGGTCGGGTGGCCCGGAGAACGACTTCACCAACCGCAACACCGCCTTCATGACCTGGAACCTGATGCACCTGGCGGCGATGCTCAAGCGCGGCGGAGGCTTCCCGGCCCACGGCAACCAGCGTTCGGAGTGGGACGCCGGCTGCCGCTTCGACGCCCCGAACCCCGACTACCGCTGAGTTCCTCGTCCGGTCCGGACCCTACGGGTACGTGTACGTGTTGAGGGTGTTCACCGCGGCGGCGGGGTTGCCCAGGTCGTAGCGGTCCACGGCCAGGAAGTTGGGCTTCTTGCGGGCGGCGGGCCGGCAGAACCGTTCGGCCCGGTCGGCGAGTTTGCCGTTGTCCGTCGACGCGGTGGAGGCGACCGTGGCGTCCCGGAAGTGGTTCATGACGAAGAGCGGACGGAAGGCACCCTCGGTACGGGTCAGCGGGAGGGTGGTGGTGGCGTCGTACCAGCGGCTGTAGCAGGACCAGTCGGAGGAGCCGAGGCCCGACCCCATGGACCAGTAGTTCTCCACCGTCCATTCCCGCTGGTACATGACGCCGAAGCCGTCGCGGGTCAGTCCGGCGGCCTCGTCGGCGGAGCGGCTGTGGTCGGTGAAGATCAGCAGCCGGTCGTTCGCGGCGAGCAGGTCCGCCATCCTGGGCCAGCCGTTCTCCCGTACGCCGGTCCGGTCGGGGCGGTAGAGGACGTCGGACAGGCCGTTGACGCGGGCGAGTTCGCCGCGCAGGACCCCGGGGTCGACGTAGTCCTCCAGGAAGACGGTGACGAACTGGTCCGGGTGCTGCTTCAGGAAGTCCACCATGCGCTGGAGGTCGACCCACAGGGCGACCGGCCTGCTGACCAGGGTGCAGCTGTTGTGGCAGAGGATGCCGCCGTCGGGGGTCTGGTGGACGTCGAGCATGAATCCGCGTACGCCGTCGGAGAGTTGCCGGTCGATCCCGCGCGTCTGGTTGGGGAACAGGTTGACGAAGGGCGGGGCGAAGCCGCCGTCGACTCCGTTGGCGTAGGCGTTGTGGGCGGTGAGGAACGTGACCTGGTCCAGGGTGCGCCGGTCCTGGGGCGGCATGGGTCCGGTCGCCGGGTTCACGGGGGTCAGGTACCAGGCCGCGAGGCCGCCCGCGGCCCCGATCGCCAGCTCGGCCGGATAGGTGGAGCCGGCGGGTCTGGGGGCCACGGTCAGATACCGGTCGGCTCCGGGGGCCTTGAGGGTGTGGCGGTCGGCGCCGGCCGCTGCGATCTCCCACGCGGCGTCACCGCCGGCGCAGGGCACGGTCGCGGCCCGGTCTCCCGAGCGGCCGAGGCAGTTGCCCGCGGTGTCGGCGCTCTCCAGGACATAGGACGATCCGGCGGCGCGCAGCGTCCACTGCTGGTGGTCCTCGTTGCCCCGGGGATTGCGCTGGAGTACCGCTCCCCCGCTGTCGGCCGCGTTGAGTCCCGTCACGGCGCTCTGGACGTAGTAGGCGCCCGGGCCCGGCACGTCCGCGGCGTTCACGGGGCCGGGGGCGAGGAAGACGGAGGCGAGCGCGGCCCCTGCGGCGAGGGCGGCGAGCAGGGGGCGTGGGGGCGGCATCACTGTGGCGGTGTCCTTCCGTGCCGGACGACGAGGTCGAGCGGAGCGAACGCGCACACAGGATGCCGCACCCTGCCATGCACCTGACAGTGCAGAACCGGCAGGACTTACTCAGCAGTAGAGGTTGCCGCCGGCCGAGGTACCCAGGATCTGCACGAACCGCTGGTAGGCGTCCACCCGGCTCTGGACCTGGGCCGGGTTCCTTCCGTCGCATTCCAGCGAGCCGTTGATGCTGCGGATGGTCTGGCCGAATCCCGCGCTGTTGACCATCGCGTTGTGGGGCGTCATCGTGCCCGGCCCGCTCTGGGTGTTCCAGTACCAGAGGCCGGTCTTCCAGGCCACGGAGGCGTCCGTCTGCACCAGGTTGGGGTTGTTGAGCAGGTCGATGCCGAGCGCGTCGCCCGCGGCCTTGTAGTTGAAGTTCCAGCTGAGCTGGATCGGACCGCGGCCGTAGTACGCCGACTGACCGGCCGGGCAGCCGTACGGCTGGCCCCAGTCGCAGTAGTGGGGGTAGTTGGCCGTGTTCTGCTCCACCACGTACACCAGGCCGCCGGTCTCGTGGTTGACGTTGGCGAGGAAGGCGGCGGCCTCCTGCTTCTTCACGGTGTCACTGCCCGTGTTGGCGAACCCCGGGTAGGAGCTGAGGGCCGCCTTGAGGCCGCTGTAGGTGTAGAACGCATTCCGGTTCGGGAACATCTGGTTGAACTGGGCCTCGCTCACGACGAAGCCGTCGGAGGGCGTGGTGGAACCGCCGTCGCACGCGTACGGCTCCCAGAACCAGGTGCTGATCGTCGGGTCGTAACCCGGGTTGTCGTGCTCGGCGATGTAGGCCTTGCCGTCGGTGTAGCGCACGATGTTGCCGGTGACGTAGGACTTTCCGGCGACCCAGCCGGGATAGCTCGAACAGGACGCGGCGGACGCACCCGCGGCCGGCAGGAGTACCGGTGCGGCCGTGCCGACGATGAGTGCGGCCATGACGGCGGAGATTCGGCGCCTCGACACAGGATCGACTCCTTTGCGAACACGGCCGCGCCCGGCACGGGGCAGAGCGGAGTTGGGCCCTGCACGCACGCGCCGGCGGACACCGGCCACGGCGTCGGGGGCGGCCGCGGTGGGGGGTTGTGGTGCCACACTCAACCGCCTTGGTCTGTACCAGTCAAGGGTGTAGACCAGTCGGATCCGACAACGTTGGCAACGAACCACCTTGCGCACGGCGGACGTTGGGGAACGGCGCGCGCACCCGTACGGACGGCGGCACGCCGATGGCCCGGGCCGTCCTCGACGATCCGGGCCATCGCGTCGCGCGGCTCAGCCGAGCGGCTTCTCCAGCACGGCCTTGCGGTGGCTGAACGTCTCCAGCGAGTAGCGGCCGTGGTAGCTGCCCATGCCGCTCTCGCCGACCCCGCCGAACGGCAGGTCGGAGACGGTGAGATGAGCCAGGGGCAGGCCGATGCCGAGGCCGCCCGAGGAGGTCTCCGCGGCCAGCCGGCGGCGGGTGCCGTCCGAGCCGGTGAAGGCGTAGAGCGCCAGGGGCTTGTCGCGGTCGTTGATGAAGTCGATCGCCTCGTCGAGGTCCGCCACCGTGACGATCGGAAGGACGGGACCGAAGATCTCCTCCTGCATGACCGGCGCCGCGGGGTCCACGTCGGCGAGGACGGTGGGTGCGATGTACCGCGCGGCACGGTCGACGGCACCGCCCGTGACCCGGCGCCCGGAGTCCAGCAGGGCGTGCAGCCGGTCGAAGTGCCGCTCGTTGACGATGCGGCCGTACTCCGGCGAGGTGCGGGGGTCGGCGCCGAAGAGCGCCTCCACGGCGCGCACCAGCTCGGGCTCCAGGGCGCGGGCGGTCTCGGGGTCGGTGAGGACGTAGTCGGGTGCGACGCAGGTCTGTCCGGCGTTCAGGAACTTGCCGCGCACGAGACGGTCCGCGACGACGGCCGGATCGGCGTCGGCGTCGACGAACGCCGGTGACTTGCCGCCCAGTTCGAGGACCACGGGGGTGAGGTGCTCCGCGGCGGCCCGCATCACGATGCGTCCGACCGTGCCGTTGCCGGTGTAGAAGATGTGGTCGAAACGCTCGGTGAGCAGCGCCGTGGTCTCCGGGACGCCGCCTTCGATCACGGCCACCGCGTCGGTGTCGAGGTACCGCGGCAGCAGCCGGGCCAGCGCGGCGGAGGTGGCGGGGGCCAGCTCACTGGGCTTGGCGACCACCGCGTTGCCCGCGGCCAGCGCGCCGAGCAGCGGCGTGAGGAGGAGCTGCACCGGATAGTTCCAGGGGGCGATGACCAGGACGACGCCGAGCGGGTCGTACTGCGTCCAGGCCGTGGCGTCGGCCCCCAGGTGGGCGGGGACGGGGGCGGGCTCGGGGCGCAGCCAGCCCTGGAGGTGCTCCAGGGTGTGGTCGATCTCGCGCACGGTGAAGTCGATCTCGGTGCGGAAGGCCTCGGTGGAACTCTTTCCGAGGTCCGCGTGGAGCGCGGCGGCGAGGTCGTCGCCGTGCTCGGTGAGCATCTCGCGCAGGCGATTCAGCTGGCTCGTACGCCACTCGACGGGCTTGGTGCGGCCGGTGCGGAAGGTGGCGCGCAGCCGGGAGACGACGTCGGCGGGCTGCTCGGGGGTGGAGTGGTTCACGGTGCCTCGCTGGTCGGGCGCGGCCCCGGGGGGCCACGCGGGTGCTCGTGAGCTGGTCACACAGCTGGATGTATATGCCAACTGTTCTCGTGCCCGCATAAATTCCCCGTACACGAATCCGGCGCCTCACCTGTCGGCGCCGGGATCGGCAGGAGGCTCGCTCGGAGGGGGCGGCGCCGGGTCCGGGCCGTGCCCGGCCAGTTCCGTCCGGCGGCGTTGCAGGAAGGCCCGCTCCCCCGGATTCCCGGTGCGCGCGAGGGCCGCCTCGTACGCCTGGCACGGGGCGGGGGGGGGGGGGGAGGGGGGGGGGAGGGGGGGGGGGGGGGGGGGGGGGGGGGGGGGGGGGGGGGGGGGGGGGGGTGGGGGGGAGGGGGGAGTG
>NZ_JBVHPY010000003.1:55403-74392 GCF_055567695.1 Streptomyces sp. NPDC026417 | reverse complement strand
GCTTCGCTTCCTCACCAGCTTCGGAAAGGAGCGATCATCAGTGCTATACCCACTGCTCCCACCCCCCCCCCCTCCCCTCTCCCCTCCCTTCCCGCCTCGCCCCACTCGGGCCAGCAGGTCCGCGCGTACGGCGTGGAACGCGTGGTAGCCGTCGAGGTCGAGCTCCTCGACCAGGGCGAGCGCGGGCTCCGGGCCGGCGGTCTCGGCCACCGCGACGGCCCGGTTGAGGGCGACGACGGGGCTCGGAGCGAGGGCCGTGAGCTGGTCGTACAGCCGCAGGATCTGTCCCCAGTCCGTGTCGGCGGCGGTCGGGGCGTCACTGTGGACGGCGTTGACGGCGGCCTGGATCTGATAGGGGCCGGGGCGAGCGCGGCGCAGACAGCGCCGCACCAGGTCCTGCCCCTCCGCGATCAGCTCACGGTCCCAGCGGGAGCGGTCCTGGTCGGCGAGGAGGACGAGCTCGCCGTCGGGCGTCTCGCGGGCGGGCCGGCGGGACTCGACGAGGAGCATCAGCGCGAGCAGGCCCGCGGCCTCGGGCTCGTCCGGCATGAGCTCGGCCAGCAGCCGCCCGAGGCGGATCGCCTCCCGGCACAGCTCGGCCCGGCCCCCGTAGCCCTCGTTGAAGACCAGGTAGACGACGGCGAGGACGCCTCTGACGCGGTCCGGCAGGTCGGCGTCGCGGGGGATGCGGTACGGGATGCGGGCGTCGCGGATCTTCGCCTTGGCCCGGACGAGACGCTGGGCCATCGTCGGCTCGGGCACGAGGAAGGCCCGGGCGATCTGTGCGGTGGTCAGGCCGCCGAGCAGTCTCAGCGTCAGGGCCACCTGGGCCCGGGTGGAGAGCGCCGGGTGGCAGCAGGTGAAGATCAGACGGAGCCGGTCGTCGCGCACGGGGCCCTCCTCCACCGGTGCGTCCCGCGCGTACAGGCGGGCCGCTTCGGCGTGCCGGGTCTGTCGTGAGGACTCGCGCCGCAACCGGTCGACGGCACGGTTGCGGGCGGTCGTGATGATCCAGCCGGCGGGGCTGGGCGGGACACCCGTGTCCGGCCAGGTCCGCACCGCCGTGGCGAAGGCGTCCTGGACCGCCTCCTCGGCGAGGTCGATGTCGCCGAGGTGGCGGACGAGCACGGCGACGGCGCGGCCGTACTCCGCACGGAACACGGCCTCGATCTCCGCGCCGGCGGTCGCCATCAGTCCTCGGCTTCGCCCAGGAAGGGGCGCACCTCGATGGGCAGCGTGGTCGCCAACGTGGCCTTGCGGCCCCATGCGAGGGCGGCGTCCAGGTCGGGGGCCTTGATGAGGCAGATCCCGCCGAGGTACTCCTTGCTCTCGGTGTACGGACCGTCGGTGACCAGGACGTCCCCGTCCCCCGCGCGGAGCACCGTGGCCGTCTCCGGGCCGTGCAGCCCCCCGGCGAAGACCCAGGCCCCGGCCGCGCGCAGCTCCGCGTGGAAGACGTCGAGATTGTGCATGATCTCTTCCAGGGCCTCCGGCGCGGGAGGCTCCCCCACCGGCTGCATCACGCTCAACAGGTAGTGCTTCATGACGTGTCCTCCTCGGTCTCGTCGCGCTTCTCACTGCCTACACGAACGGGAGACCGCCGGATCGACACCGGACATCACGACACCGGGAGATTTTTTCGATGACCACCGCACCGCACCCTCTCGTCATCCGTGCGCGGCGGCTCGCGGACGAGGTGCTGGCGCCCCGGGCCGAGCGGGTGGACCAGGAGGGCGTGCCGCCCGCCAGTCTCGATGCGATCAAGCGGGCCGGGCTGCTCGGGGTGGGTGCTCCGGTCGAGTACGGCGGGTCGGCCGCTCCGGCGGCGGTGGCCCGGGAGATCGCCGAGATCCTCGCCGGCGCGTGCTGTTCCACGTGGTTCGTGCAGACCCAGCACCACACGCCCGTGCAGACCCTGGTCGGCGGTGAACGTGCGGTGCGGGAGCGCCTGTTGGGCAAGCTGGCGACCGGCGAGCTGCTGTCGGGGGTGGCCTACGCGCAGCTGCGCGCCCATCCGCGGGTTCCGGTGCGGGTCACACGGGAGCGCGGCGGCTGGCGCTTCGACGGCACCGTCCCCTGGTACACGGGGTGGGGCCTCAACGACGTGATGCTGCTGGCCGGCGTGACCGACGAGGACGAGGCGCTGTTCGCGTTCACCGAGGCCCGCGAGCAGTCCGGGCTGCGTCCGTCTCCGCCCATGCGGCTGGCCGCGCTCGGTGCCTCGCGCACGGTCTCGCTGGCGCTCGACGGGCTGTGGCTCCCCGACGACGCCGTGGCCCTGCGGGCGCCCTACGCCACCTGGGCGGCCGGCGACCGTCCGAGGAACACCAACGCCTCCCCCGCCGTCTTCGGGATCACGGCGGCGGCGCTCGCGCTGCTGGACGGGGACCCGGCCGCCGAGAGGACCGCGCGCGAACTGCGCACCCGGCTCGGAGCGGTTCGGGCCCGGGCGTACGCGCTGGCCGACCACCCGGTGCCGCACGAGCGCCTGGACGAGCGGCTGGCGTGCAAGACGCAGGCGTACGACCTGATGCGCGCGGCCACGACCGCGGCGGTCGTGGCCGGCGGGGGCCGCTCCATGGACCTGGGCAGCCCGGCCCAGCGGCTGGCCCGCGAGGGGATGTTCCTGCTGGTGCAGGGGCAGACGGCCGAGGTGCGCACGGCGCACCTCGGATCGCTCTCCGGCCTCTAGGACGACCGACGTTCCGCGCCGGCCGGACGGTGGGCGCGGGCGGGCGCGGCGGTCGGTGCCGGCTCGGCCGGGGTGAGGCGACCGGGTCCGTACCGGGCGGCCGCCGACGGCCCGGTGGTCGGTGCCGGCGGCCCGGCGTTGCGGCCGCGTCCGCACCGCGGGCTCCGATCAGCTCGCGAACGGTACCTGCGCGGACGGTGTCGCCGCGGGGGCGAACGGGTGCTGCCACACCCCCTGTGCGGCGAGCCGGGGCAGGACACCCTCGCCGAACCAGTACGCCTCTTCGAGATGGGGGTAGCCGGAGAGGACGAACTCGTCGATGCCGAGGCGGTGGTACTCGGCGATGCGCTCGGCGACCTCCTCGTGGCTCCCCACCAGGGCGGTCCCCGCGCCACCCCGGACCAGGCCGATACCCGCCCACAGATTGGGGTGGATCTCCAGTCCGTCCCGGCTGCCGCCGTGCAGGGCGAGCATCCGCCGCTGGCCCTCGGACTCGCTCCGGGCGAGTCCGGCCTGCACGGACTTCACCGTCTCCGGGTCGAACCCGTCGAGCAGCTGGTGCGCCTCCGCCCAGGCCTGTTCGGAGGTGTCGCGGGTGATGACGTGCAGCCGGATGCCGAAGCGGACGCGGCGCCCCTCCTGCTCGGCCAGCGCACGGACCCACCCGATCTTCTCGGCGACCTGGGCGGGCGGCTCGCCCCAGGTGAGGTAGACGTCCGTATGCCGCGCGGCGACCTCACCGGCGACGGGCGACGAGCCCCCGAAGTAGATCTCGGGCACGGGGTCGGGCACCCGGGCCAGCCGGGCGTCCTCGACCCGGAGGTGGTCGCCGGACAGGTCGACGGTCATGCCCTCCCACAGGTCCCGCACGATCTGCAGGAACTCGCCGGTCCGGCGGTAGCGGGCGTCCTTGTCGAGGAAGTCGCCGTAGGCCCGCTGCTCGTGGCTCTCGCCGCCGGTGACCACGTTGAGCAACAGCCGCCCGCCGGTCTGCCGCTGGAAGGTGGACGCCATCTGGGCGGCCAGCGTCGGCGAGACGAAGCCCGGCCGGAAGGCGACCAGGAACTTCAGCCGCTCGGTGTGCTGGCTGACCATCGCGGTGGTCAGCCAGGCGTCCTCGCACCAGGCGCCCGTGGGGGTGAGCGCGCCGACGAAGCCCAGGTCCTCGGCGGCGCGGGCGATCTGGCTCAGGTAGGCGACCGTCGGCGGCCGGTCCCGGCCGGAGGCGGTCGCCGGGGTGCCGTGGCCGCCGCCGACGACATGCCGGCTGTCGCCGTTGGTGGGCAGGAACCAGTGGAAGGTCAGGGGCACGGGGTGGTCTCCGATCGTGGGGGACTCAGCGGAGTCGGTGGCGCGGGGCGGGGTTCCGTTCGGCACCGCGCGCGGTGCCGACGCCGTCAGGGAGCCCGACTCCCGTGACGGCGGGCGGCGTTCGGGGTTCGGGGTTCGGGGTTCGGGGTTCCGAGCCTGGTCGCCGGGAGCTCCGGACCGGGGCGGCGGCCACCGCCCGCCCGGGCGTCGTCGGTGAAGACGGAGACGACAGAGCCGGGGTCAGACCGCCGCGGCCAGCAGGGGGGTACGCCCGAGCGCCGCCGCGAACTGGTCGACCACCTGGGTGAGGGCCTCCGCGGCGGCGGGCGCCACGGAGATGCTGCCGTCGTCCTCCGTGGTGATGTCCTTGTCGAGGGTGAACCAGCCCTGGACGATGTGCGCGGCGCCCATGGAACTCAGGACCGGGCGGAGCGCGTAGTCGAGGGCCAGGACGTGGGCCGTGCTGCCGCCGGTGGCGAGCGGCAGGACGGTCTTGCCGGTGAGCGCGTACTGCGGGAGCAGGTCGAGCAGCGCCTTCAACACGCCGGAGTAGGCGGCCTTGTAGACCGGGGTGCCGACGACGACGCCGTCCGCCCGGGCGAAGAGCGCCGTCGCCTCGACTATGGCGGGGTGCCTGAAGTCCGCCCCGAGCAGGGCCTCTGCGGGGATCGTGCGGATGTCGAGCGGGATCACCTCGTGTCCCTGGGCGGCGAGCCGGGCGTCGAGGTGGCGCAGCAGCTTCGCGGTGCGGGAGGAGGCGGACGGGCTGCCGGAGACGGACAGGACGGTGGCCATGGGGCCCTCTTTCGTGAGCGGGGATCGGCGAGTGTCTGGCGGGGACGGAGTCGGGCGGTCGGCCTCCCGCTCGCGGCGGGCGCGCGTCAACCGGCCGCCGGCGTACGCGCGTTCATGGGGTGCCGCAGGGAACAGGACGGGCGGGGCCCGGCAACTCCCACGGAAGGGAAGGCGGCCACGTGCTGCGCGGACACCCGGAAGGACCGCGCCGCGCGGACGGAAATCACCGCCGGGCGTGGTACGGAGAAAAGGCGCAGGGACGACCGCGGGAGTGAGCGGAGGGGGCCGCAGGTGCGAAGGGGGCCCTACCGTCGGGCGTCGTCAGGCCGCGCGGCAACAGAAGGAGCTGGAGACACGCGCGAGGTCGACATGGCGTCGCCGCGTGAGGTCCAGTCGCATCTTCATGTCGCCGATCGTCGCAGCCGCCCGTCGAGGCCGTCAAGGAACGGCGGACCGGTCTCGCATCCCGGACCGCCGAATTTCACGAAGGCGTGACAGGGAAACCCTTGAACGCCTCGGTGCGCCGACCGCATCCTGCTGCGATGCGCACAGAGCAGCTGGAATACATCGCGGCCGTCACCCGGCTCGGCTCACTGCGCCGGGCCGCCGAGGAACTCCACCTGTCCCAGCCCGCGTTGAGCGAGACCGTACGGAATCTGGAACGCGAACTGGGCGTCGATCTCCTGGAGCGCAAACGCACCGGGGCACGGATGAGTGCGGAGGGCCGCGAACTGCTGCCGCACATCATCAACGTGCTCGACGCGGTGGACCGGCTGCGGGGCGCCGCGGGCGAGCAGCACCGCATCAGCCGGATGGTCCGCGTCGGCACGGTGAACGCGGCGACGGCGCCGCTGCTCATCCCCACCGTCCAGGCGTTCCGTACGACGCACCCGATGACCCAGGTGGAGGTGGTGGGCGCGCAGCAGTCCGACATCCACCGGGCGCTGGCGGAGGGCGGCCTGGATCTCGGGCTGGTGAACCATCTCGACGGAGACGACATGCCGGCAGACTTCGAGAGCACCGAACTGCTGCGCGGGCGGCCGGTGTTGTGCATGCACCCGGACAGCCCCCTGGCCGCCCGGGCGGTCGTGCCGGTGTCCGACCTCCTCCACGAACCGCTGATCGCGATGCGCTCCGGCTATGTCATGCACCGCTACGTCCGGCGGCTCCTGGAGGGGCACGAACCCGTCTTCGCGTACTCCACCGACGGCGCCGAGATGGGCAAGCTGATGGTCGCCGAGGGCCTCGGCTGTACGGTCCTGCCCGACTTCAGCGTCGTCGGAGATCCCCTGGAGCGGCAGGGAGCGATCATCCACCGCCCCCTCGACGACGATACGACCCGGTCCTGCTCATGCTGCGCCGCCGCCGGGCGGAGTCCGTCCCGCGCGCGGCCCACGACCTGCACACGGCCTTCGTGCGCAGGTCGGCGGAGCTCGGCGGGTCCCTGAGCCGGCGGGAGTGAGCGGCCGGTCCGGGGCGGGGCACCCCGGGAGCCGCTGTCCTCCGGGTCCGGGGAGGCGGGGACGGGTGGGCACCGTACCGGCCGCACGGGTGCGCGGGACCGATGTCGGCGAATCACGCGGCACCGCCCGTCCGCCCCACTACCCTGTGTAGCACCGCGACAGCAGTCGGGAGGTGAACAGGCCTGCTCATGAGCGAGCACGAGGAACACGAGCACCATCCCGGGACGATCCCGGTCCAGCAGATGCGGCCCGGCGATCACGCATTCTTCGGCTACGAGGGCGACACGCACGGCCGGGACGTGATGTCCGCGTTCGTGTGGGCCGGCCTCGCCCGCGGGGAGAAGGTCATCGTCTTCGGACCACCCCACCTGACGGACGGTCAAGTGTGGTCCGCCTTCGAGGAGGCGCCCGGACCGGTGCTGGCCACGGCCCGGCGCACGGGACGGCTGTCCCTGAGCAGCATGCGGCAACTCATCGTCCCCGCACCGGAGTTCACGGCGGACAGACAGTGGGAGCGGATCGGCGAGGAGAGCCGGGCCGCCCGCGACGAGGGTTTCACCGGCCTGCGCACCTACATCGACATGGGCTGGGTGGCCGACCTCGGCGCCGACGTGGAGATGATGATGGACCGGGAGCAGCGGGCCGGGCACCTGTTCTCGGACGGCTTCTACAGCGAGGTCTGCGCCTACGACGAGGACCGCTTCGACGAGCGGGTG
This sequence comes from Streptomyces sp. NPDC026417, assembly GCF_055567695.1. NCBI lineage: Bacteria > Bacillati > Actinomycetota > Actinomycetes > Kitasatosporales > Streptomycetaceae > Streptomyces > Streptomyces sp. NPDC026417. The sequence continues at coordinate 67,415 of NZ_JBVHPY010000003.1, read as the reverse complement.
CTGCGGGCGATGCGGCGTGCCCATCCCCGCGATCTCCTGAACCGGATCGGCCAGTTGAGGTGTCTGCACACGGGAAGGACGCTCCATATGGTCGGAGAGGCCGACCTGACCACCCGTACCCAGTTCGTCCGCGCGCTGCGGGACGCGCTCGCGCGCACCGGCGACGGGTCCCCCGTCACGATGGATCTGCGACGCGTCGAGTTCCTGAGCGTGCGGTGCGCGCAGGACCTGGTGCGGCTGATGGGCGAGCCGGACGCCGGGGGCCCGGTCCGGGTCCGCTGCTCCGCCCGGCACGCGACTCTGCTGGGTCGCCTGGGCGCGCGCCCGGCCGCCATCGAAGTGTCCGGGTGATCGGCTCATGCCTCTCGACACGGGTGACGGTTCCTCGCACACCGCTCAGGACGTCCTGCTGCACAGCCGCTTCGCCGGCGCCGACATCCCGCGCCTGCGGGTGCTCGTGGAGGGCCACGCGAGTCTGGCCGGACTGGTGGAGCCCCGACGCGGCGACTTCGTGGTGGCGATGGACGCCGTGGCCACCAACGCCGTCCAGCACGGGGGCGGGGACGGGACGCTGGTCCTGCTGCACCGGGCCGGTGAACTCGAGTGCCGGATCACCGACCGGGGCCCCGGCTGCAGCGAGGCCGTGCTCGCGGAGCTCGCGCCGGCCGGTGACGGGGGCGGCGGGCTGTGGCTCACCCGGCTCGTCGCCGACCGGCTGTCGATCACGCCCGGCGTCCCCGGCACGACCGTCAGCTTCTCGATGCGACTCGGCTGACGGTCGTGGTACCGCGTGCGGGAGCCGGGCGGCCCGAGACCGCCTCAGTCGTCGTCCCGGGCCGGGACGAACACCGCTAGGCCGCCGTCCCCGGCCGGGACGGAACCCGTCCCCGGGCGTCCTCCGACGCCGGACGTCATCCGTCCCGGCCGTCCTCCGGGGCAGGACGCACACCGTCTCAGTCGTCGTCCCGGGCCGGGACCACCACGAGGAACGCGTCGGACTTGAGGTCCATCACGACGGTGGCGGGCTCACCCTCGGCCCGGCGTCGGGCGGCGTACTCCTCCGCCGGCCACGATCCGCGCGGAGAACCCGCTGGAAACCGCTCCAACACCTTCGCACCCATACCGGCAGACACCTCCACCATCGACTCCGACTGGTACCTCCGTACGTTCCGCTTGCCCGCGTTCCGCCGGGACATGTCATTGCGGTGAATCGCCCCCGGCGCGGCGGCTGAGCGGGCCCGGCCACCAGGCGACGGGGCCCAGGTCCCGGACGAGTGCGGGCACCAGCAGGGACCGTACGACCAGTGTGTCGAGCAGCACCCCGAAGGCCACGATGAAGGCGATCTGGACGAGGAAGGCGAGCGGGATGACGCCGAGGGCGGCGAAGGTCGCCGCCAGCACGACGCCGGCCGACGTGATCACACCGCCGGTCGCCACCAGGCCGCGCAGGACACCCTCCCGCACACCGTGGCGCAGCGACTCCTCCCGGACCCGGGACATGAGGAAGATGTTGTAGTCCACGCCGAGGGCCACCAGGAACACGAAGCCGTACAGCGGGACGGACGCGTCGGTGCCCGTGAAGCCGAAGCCGTGCCGGAAGACGAGCGCCGAGATGCCGAGCGTGGCAAGGAAGTTGAGGGCGACCGTGGCCACCAGCAGGACCGGCATCAGCAGGGAGCGGAGCAGTCCGACCAGGATGACGAGGATGATGGCGAGGACGACCGGGACGATCAGCATGCGGTCGCGCTCGGCGGTGTTCCGCGTGTCGTACTGCTGCGCCGTGTAGCCGCCGACCAGCCCCTTCGCGCCCGGTACCGCGTGGACCGCCGCGCGCAGGCGCGCGACGGTGTCCTTGGCCGCGTCGCTGTCCGCCGCCGCCCGCAGGGTGACGTCGATGCGCACCCTGCCGTCGACGACCCGGGGATCTCCCGCGCCCGGTCGCCCCGACTCCGTCACCGGCACGGCCGACACGACGCCCTCGGTGCCGCGGGCCGCGGCGGTGACGCGCGCGAGGCGGTCCGCGTCCGCGATGACGACGGCGGGGTTGCCGGAGCCGCCCGGGAAGTGCCGTCCGAGGGTCTCCTGGGCGGCGACGGAGGGTGCGTCGTTGACGAAGGTCTCGTCGAGGGGAACGCCCTTGGCGGTGAGCGTCGGCGCGAAGGCGACGCACACGAGCAGCGCGGCCAGGGCGGAGGCCCACACCTTGCGCGGTGCCCGGTCCACCAGTGCGGCGACCCGGCGCCAGATGCCGTGTCCGCCGCCCGTGGCCTCGGCGGGGCGGGGCTTGGCCGGCCAGTACGCGGCGGGGCCGAGCAGGACCAGCACGGCCGGCAGGAAGGTCAGCGTGCTGAGCACGGCGCAGACGATGCCGATGGCCCCGACGGGTCCCAGCGCCCGGTTGTTCGTCAGGTCGCTGAGCAGCAGGGCCAGCAGGCCCAGGGCCACGGTCCCCGCACTGGCGACGATCGCCCCGCAGGACCGGCGGAGCGCGGCCCGGGCGGCGGCGAACCGGTCGTCGCGCGCGGCGAGTTCCTCCCGGTAGCGGGCTGTCAGAAGCAGGGCGTAGTCGGTGGCGGCGCCGATCACCAGGATGGAGAGGATGCCCTGGACCTGGCCGTCGACGCGGACGACGTCGTGGTCGGCGAGGACGTAGACGACGGCGCAGGCCAGGCCGAGGGCGAAGACCGCGCCGATCATGATGACCAGGGGCAGCAGCAGGCTGCGGTAGACGAGCAGCAGGATCACCAGCACGGTCAGCAGGGCCACGCCGAGCAGCAGCCCGTCGATGCCCGCGAACGCGTCGGACAGGTCCGCCTGGCTGGCGGCCGGGCCGGCGATCCGGGCGGTCGTGCCGGGCACCTTGCCGGCGGACGCCCGGATCCGGTCGAGTGCGGGGGGCAGTTCGTCGCCGAGGCCGGGCTCCAGCTGGACGACTCCCTGGAGGGCCCGGCCGTCCTTGGAGGGGAGGGCGGGCGAGACCTCGCCCACGACTCCCGGGGCGTCGGCCAGGGAGGCCAGCGCGCGGGTGGCCGCGGCCCGCTGGGCCGGCGCGATCGCCGCGCCGTCGGCGGTCCAGACGACGATCGCGGGCAGCGTCTCGTCCTGCTGGAACGCGCGTTGCTCGGCGATGACCTTGGTGGACTCGGCGTTGCGGGGCAGGAAGGCGGCCTGGTCGTTGGTGGCGACCTCGCCGAGTTTCCCGGCGTAGGGGCCGAGTGTTCCACCGATCCCGAGCCAGGCGACGAGCAGGAGCAGGGGCAGCAGCCAGCGGGCTCGCCGCGGGGTGAGGGACATCGCTCTCCAGGAAGGGACGGCATGTATCTCAATGAAAAACAATCTTAATCATTGAGAGATAGTGGGTCCGGATCGTAGCCCACGCCCTCCCCTTCCGGACAACGCGCCCGGGCGGATGCACCCGGCGCGAAGATTCAGGGGCCGGGCGAACGCACCGTGGAGAGTTCCTCGTTGAGCGCCGTCAGATAGCGCAGCGCCACCGACAGCTCCTCCTCGGTGAAGCGCGCGTGCACGGTCTCCGCCGCCTGGGCGAGCGGCCGGAAGTGGGCCCGGGCCACGGACTTGGCGTCGGGCACGTAGTGGACATGGACGACGCGGCGGTCGGCGCTCTCCCGGACCCGGCGGATGTGGCCGGCCCGCTCCAGCCGGTCCAGACAGGCGGTGACCGCCCCCGAGGTGAGGCCGAGGTGCTCGCGCAGCCGGCCCGGCGTGAGCGGCTCCTCGGAGTCGAGGACGGCGGCCAGCGCCTGGATGTCGGTGGCGTGCAGGCCCTGCCGGCCGGCGAACCCGTGCACCATGCGGTTGATCTCGCCGTTCATCCGGCGCAGCTGCACCGCGAAGGCCTGGAGGTCCGGCGGCACCGGGCGGCTCGGGGCCGGTCCGCCGTCGCGTGCGCGGTCACCCGCTCGGTCGTCACCGTCGTCTCGTCTGGCCACGCGGTCAGCCTATAGAAGCCGCCGCTCCGCCCCGGCACCACGGCCGCGGACCCGGAAGGAGTACACGGGCGCATCCGTCGGGCCCCTCCGTGTGGAAGAGATCCCGAAGGGGGCCCACGGAACGGACGACACGGTGAGCGGAGAAGCGATGAGCGGTGACGAGGCCGGTCCCGGCCTGAACTGTCTGGTGACCGGCGCCACCGGCTACATCGGCGGACGGCTGGTACCCGAACTGCTGGCCGCGGGGCACCGGGTCCGCTGTCTGGCGCGCTCCCCCGCCAAGCTGCGCGACTACCCCTGGGCGGGCGACGCGGAGGTGGTGCGCGGCGACGTCACGGACGCCGATTCGGTCGGCGAGGCGATGCGCGGCATTGACGTCGCGTACTACCTGGTGCACGCGCTGGGCACGGGCAAGGACTTCGAGGCGACCGACCGCCGGGCGGCCCGGATCTTCGGGGAGCGGGCCCGGGCGGCCGGCGTCCGGCGCATCGTCTACCTGGGCGGCCTCACCCCCGTCGGCGTACCCGAGAAGGAACTGTCGCCGCACCTCAGGTCCCGCTCCGAGGTCGGTCGCATCCTGCTCGATTCGGGCGTGCCCACCACGGTGCTGCGCGCCGCCGTCATCATCGGATCCGGCTCCGCGTCCTTCGAGATGCTGCGCTATCTGACCGAGCGGCTGCCGGTCATGGTCACCCCGAGCTGGGTGCACACCCGCATCCAGCCGATCGGAGTACGGGACGTCCTGCGCACCCTGGTCGGCAGTGCGCGGATGCCCGCGGACGTCAACCGCGCCTTCGACGTCGGCGGCCCCGAGGTGCTGACGTACCTCGACATGATGCGCCGCTACGCGAAGATCGCCGGTCTGCCGCGGCGGCTCATCGTCACCGTGCCGGTCCTGACCCCCCGGCTCTCCAGCCACTGGGTCGGGCTGGTCACTCCGGTGCCGCGGTCGATCGCCCGCCCGCTCACCGAGTCGCTGCGCCACGAGGTGGTGTGCCACGAACACGACATCGCCCGGTACGTCCCCGATCCGCCGGGCCGCCCGATCGGCTTCGACGAGGCGGTCTCGCTGGCCCTGCAGCGGGTGCGGGACGCCCAGGTGACGACGCGGTGGTCGTCGGCGTCCGTCCCCGGCGCCCCGAGCGATCCGCTGCCCACCGACCCGGACTGGGCGGGCGGCAGCCTCTACACGGACCGGCGGGAGCTGGTCGTGGACACCTCCCCCGCGGCCCTGTGGCGGGTGATCGAGGGGATCGGCGGTGACAACGGCTGGTACTCCTTCCCGCTGGCCTGGGCGGTCCGCGGCTGGCTGGACCGGCTGGTGGGCGGTGTCGGACTGCGCCGGGGCCGCCGTGACGCCGCACGGCTGCGGGTCGGCGACTCGCTGGACTTCTGGCGGGTGGAGGAGATCGAGCCCGGCCGTCTGCTGCGGCTGCGGGCCGAGATGCGGCTGCCGGGGCTGGCCTGGCTCGAGATGTACGCCGAGCGGGGCGACGACGGGCGGACCCGCTACCACCAGCGTGCGCTGTTCCACCCGCGCGGGTTCCTGGGGCACGCCTACTGGTGGAGCGTGTCGCCGTTCCACGCCGTGGTCTTCGGCGGCATGGCCCGCAACATCGCCAAGGCCGCCGCCCGGGACGCGCCCGCCGCCGCCCGGGAGGCCGCGCCCTCGCACGCCCCGTGACCGGCCCGCGCCGACTGCCCGGCGCGCATCCGTTGGGGCCACCGCGCCCGAATCAGTTGGCCGTCCTCCTCCCCGACGCCCGCACCGGAGCCGCACCATGAACGTCTCGGTCGTCCTGTTCACGTCCGACCTGCGCCTGCACGACCATCCGCCGCTGCGGGCCGCGCTCGACGGGCCGGGCGAGGTGGTGCCGCTCTTCGTGCGGGACGCGGCGATCGACGCCGCCGGGTTCACCGCGCCCAACCGGCTGGCGTTCCTGGCCGACTGCCTCACCGATCTCGACGCCGGGCTGCGCGAGCGCGGCGGCCGGCTCGTGGTCCGTTCGGGTGATGTCGTCGACCAGGTGTGCAAGGTGGTCGCCGAGTCGGAGGCCGACGAGGTGCACATGGCGGCGGGGGTCAGCGCGTACGCCCACCGCCGGGAGGAGCGGCTGCGGGCCGCCCTGGAGGCCGAGGGATGCCGTCTGCACGTCCACGACACCGTGATCACCGCGGTGGCGCCCGGTACCGTCACCCCGGTCTCCGCCGACCACTTCTCCGTCTTCACGCCGTACTTCCGGCGGTGGTCCGGCCTGCACCTGCGCGAGATGCTCGGCGCCCCGCGGCAGGTCCGGGTACCGGACGGCGTCCCTTCCGAGCCGCTCCCCTCGCGAGGTGCCACGCGGGGCGTCTCCGAGGGACTGGCCGAGGGCGGCGAGACGGAGGGGCGCAAGCGGCTGACCGCCTGGCTGCGCAGCGGGCTGACGGCGTACGAGGACCGGCACGACGACCTGGCGGGCGACGCCACCTCGCGCCTCTCGCCCCACCTGCACTTCGGCACGCTCTCACCGGTCGAGGTCGTCCACCGCGCCCGCCGGACCGAGGGCCCCGGCGCCGAGGCCTTCGTGCGGCAGATCGCCTGGCGGGACTTCCACCACCAGGTGCTGTCGGCGCGGCCGGACGCGGCCACCGCCGACTATCGCACCCGGCACGACCGCTGGCGGTCCGGGACGTCCGCCGAGGAGGACGTGACCGCCTGGAAGGCGGGGCTCACGGGGTATCCGCTGGTCGACGCGGCGATGCGCCAACTCCGCCACGAGGGCTGGATGCACAACCGCGGCCGGCTGCTGACCGCGAGCTTCCTGACCAAGACGCTGTACGTCGACTGGCGGGTCGGCGCCCGGCACTTCCTCGACCTGCTCGTGGACGGCGACCTCGTCAACAACCAGCTCAACTGGCAGTGGGTGGCGGGCACCGGCACGGACACCAGGCCGAACCGGGTCCTCAATCCGGTGATCCAGGCCAAGCGGTACGACCCCGACGGGGCGTACGTCCGGCGCTGGGTGCCCGAACTCGCGGGGCTGGACGCCTCCGTGGTGCACGAGCCGTGGAAGCTCAAGGGCCCCGAACGCGCGGCGTACGACTATCCCGAGCCCCTCGTCGAGCTCTCCGAGGGTCTCGCCCGCTTCAAGCAGGCTCGCGGACGCGACTGAGAGGCCCCGGCCCGGCGCCGGTGAGGGGCGCCGGGGCCGAGGTCAGCGTCCGAGGTCCCGCAGGAGTTCACGGGCGGCCCGCGCGCCCGAGGCCAGCGCTCCCTGGACGGAGCCGGTGGCCCGGTGGTCGCCGCACACATAGCGGCCCGGGGACACGCGGGCCCCGCGGCTGAGCGGCTGCGGGGGCGCCATGGCGGGCAGCGCGTCCGGGATTGTCCGGACCGTGAGGAGACGCCACGCGTGCGCGTCCGTCCCGTAGGCCTCGGTCAGCGCGTCGCGTACGGCCGTCTCCCGGCCCTCGTCGTCCCCGCCGAGGACCGACGTGGCCACCAGGGAGGCGCCCGGCGGCGCGTAGCCCGGCACCACCTCGCTGAGCACCGCCGTGTTCAGGAAACGGCGGCGCGTGTCGGTGAGCAGAGTCGGCTCGGCGAGCGGTGAGCGCTCGGCCGCGTGGTAGTAGGTCGTGACCGTCCGGTACGGCGGCACCTCCAGCTCGGGCAGCAGTCCGACGGCCGGGCGCGGTCCGGTGGCGACCACCACGGCGCGCGCGGGGATCTCGCCCCCGGCGCTCAGCTCGACGCCCGCGTCGGTGAGGCGGTCCACGGGGGCTTCCAGCCGGACCGTCCCGGAGGGCAGGGCGTCCGCGAGCTGGGCGGGCACGGCGCCGATGCCCTCGGCGGGCAGGCAGAGGGTGCCGCGCAGCATGCTGCGCCAGACCAGGTGGAAGACCCGGCTGGAGGTCTCCAGGTCGTCCTCCAGGAAGACGCCGGACAGGAAGGGGCGGAAGAAGCGCTCCACGAACTCCTCGGAGAACCCGGCCGCCGCCAGCGCGGTCCGGGTGGTGCGGTCCGCGCCGCGCTTCAGCAGCCGCACGGGCCCGAACATGTCCCGGGCCGACAGCGCCCCGAGTGCGAGCAGGTCGCGGGGGCCCGCGAGCCGGCCGGGCAGCAGATCGGCGGCCCGGCGCGGGGTGCGCGTCGGGTCGCTGAAGCGGAGCCGGCCCTCTTCGGTGTGGATCAGGACGCCGGGGGTGAACGGCCGCAGGCGCAGGTCGCGCACGGACAGCCGCCGACGCGCCTGCGGATAGGAGGTGTTGAAGACCTGGAAGCCCCGGTCGACGAGGAAGCCGTCGACGCGGTCGGTGCGCATCCGTCCGCCCACCGCGTCGGACGCCTCCAGGACGCGGACGGTGAGCCCCGCGTCGATGAGGTCACGAGCGCACGCGAGACCGGCGAGGCCCGCCCCGACCACGAGCACGTCGACCTCTTGGCGGGTCCCGGCCATGACTACCACCCTTCGCATTGTGGAGGTCGTTCCGGCGGAACGCCCACCGGGCATCCGCCGTACGCGGCCGCGTACGTCCCGTACCCCGCTCTTCCCGCTGCCCCGGTTCCGCGGATGCATGAATGGCGGAGGGTCACCGTCGGCCGGGGTGGCGCGACCGGTTGCGGAGGCGGCGGTCAGGTCGGTGCGTCCGGGGCGGCCGTGTCGTAGGTGCGGGCCAGTGCGGCGAGCGCGTCCCGCAGACCCGGGGGCCGCAGCATGCCCTGGGTCCGCTGTCCCGCCCAGCCCGGGCCGCCCAGCAGGACGACGGGCTGGCGGCGGGCGCCCTTGACCCCCCAGCGCGTGGCGGCGACATGGTGAGCGAGGGGGTGGCTGGCGGTGGAGCGCGCCTGGGACCACAGGACGACGGCCGACGGCCCGAGCCGCTGCACGGCCGCGGTGAGTGCCTCGACCGGGACGGCCGAGCCGAACATCCGCGTGGGCAGACCGGCTTCGGCGAGTCCGGCGTTGAGTGCCTCCAGGGGCAGGGTGTGCTGTTCGCCCGGCACGCACGCCAGCACGACCGGTCCCGCCCCGGTGTCCGCGACCCCCGGGTCGACGGGCCAGGTCGCGCGGCGCAGGGCCGTGGAGATGTGCCAGGAGAGCAGGTGCTCCACCTCGACGTACCGGTCTCCGGAGGACTCCCACTTGCGTCCGACGGCGTGCAGCGTCGGCACCATCACGTCCTCCCAGGCGGCGACCACTCCGTGCAGTTCCATCAGGGAGGTCAGCTGTTCCTCGACGGCGGGCGCGTCGAGGCGGACGGCGGCGCGGGCGAGGCCGCGGCACTCGTGACGGGCGTCCCCCAGGGGCAGCGCGCCGGCCGCCCGTGAGCGCCCGCGCCGCACCGCCTCGGCCGCCGGTGGGGAGGCGGGTCCGGCCGGGCGGCCGCCGGAGGCCTCCTTGGCGGCCCGGGCCGCCTCGGCGGGCGGCACGCCGGACGAGGTCAGGCGGCACATCGTCTCCAGCATCGCCACGTCCTGCGGCGTCCAGCGGCGGTGCCGTCCGTCGGCGCGGACGGCGGGGCCCACCCCGTACCTGCGGTCCCAGGAGCGCAGGGTCGTGGGCGACACCCCCAGGCGGCGGGCCAGGGCGCCGGTGGTCACGCCCGCCTCGGGGGGCGACGGCTCCCGATCCGTGTCCCGGACCGCCCGCTCCGTGGCCGACTGCTCCGGAATGCGGCGCTCGGCCGGTCCGCTCTCGTTCATATGACGACTATACGACGCAGAAACGATGCGAGTTGTCGCAACGCTTGTCTGCTTCGGAGCATGGGGGCACCGGAAAGCGGAGACGCGTCCACCGTGAGGAGTCGAGGTCATGACCGCACTGACGTTGCCCCGAGGGGCCCCTGCGGCGGAGGAGCTCGCCGACACGGACCTCGTCGAGGGCTTCGTGGCGGGCGACGAGGCATCCCTGACGGCCGCCTACCAGCGCTGGGGAGCGCTGGTGCACACCCTGGCCTGGCGCTCCCTCGGCGACACCCGGGAGGCCGAGGACGTCACCCAGCAGGTGTTCCTGGCGGCCTGGCGGGGCCGCGGCGGATACCGGCCCGACCGCGGCGTCTTCGCCGGCTGGCTGGTCGGCATCACCCGGCGCAAGGTGGCCGACGCCCTGTCGGCGCGGGCCCGGCGCAGCGATCTGGTGGCCGCGGCCGGCTCCGCACTCGCGGTGGCCGACCACTCGGCGGTCCATCCCGAGTCCGCCCTCGACCGGGTCCTGCTGCGGCACGAGCTTGCGCGGCTGCCCGCCCCCCAGCGCCGGGTCCTCCACCTCGCCTTCTACGAGGATCTGACGCAGACGCAGATCGCCCAGCGCACCGGCTGGCCGCTGGGCACCGTCAAGAGCCACGCCCGCCGGGGACTGCACCAGCTGCGCCGCTGCCTGCAGCCGGAGGCGACGGCCGCACGGTGACCAGGATGCGAACAGGAGTGACCCCGCATAACTCGATGCATCAACGATTCATCCACCCCGCCACCCGTCGATGAGGTCGTCCGGACGGCCCGTACGGTTCCCGCGCCGGCGGGCCAATCCGACGCGACACCGGCTCCGGATCATTTCCGTACCCGTCGCACGTCCTGGAGGACCGTCCCGTGAAAGAAGCCGTGGAGATCGGCAGGAATCCGTATGCGGAGCCGAGTCTGCCGGACCTGATGGGCGAGGTGGCCCGTGGCGACCAGGACGCCTTCGCGTCCGTCTACGACGCGGTGGCGAGTCCGGTGCTGGGCATCGTGCGCAGCGTGCTGCGCGACCGGGCCCAGTCCGAGGAGGTCGCCCAGGAGGTGCTGGTCGAGGTGTGGCGGACGGCCGCCCGCTACCGGCCCGAGCGCGGCTCGGTCATGAACTGGGTGCTCACCCTCGCGCACCAGCGGGCCGTGGACCGGGTGCGCTCGGTGGAGGCATCCGCGGCACGCGACCACAAGGCGGCCCTCCTGGAACGCACTCCGGAGTTCGACGAGGTGACCGAGCAGGTGGAGGCACGTCTGGAACGCGAACAGGTGCGGCGCTGTCTGCGCACGCTGACCGAACTGCAGCGGCAGTCCGTGACGTTGGCGTACTACCGGGGCCTCACGTACCGCGAGGTGGCCGAGCTGCTCTCCCTGCCGCTCGGCACGGTCAAGACCCGACTGCGAGACGGTCTCATCCGGCTCCGCGACTGCCTGGGGGTGGCGGCGTGACCACTGTCGACCTGCACACGTTGACCGGCGCGTACGCGCTGCACGCCCTCTCCGAGGACGAGCGCGGCGCGTTCGAACGGCATGCCGCGGACTGCGAGGCCTGCACGGACGAGGTCCGTGAACTCGGCGAGGCGGCGGCGCGGTTGGGCCTCGCGGCCTCGGCGCGACCGCACCCGGAGCTCAAGAGCCGGGTCATGCGGCGGATCACCACGGTCCGCCAGGAGGCTCCCCGCACCGTCCCCCTGCCCCGGCCCGGCCGGTCGGCGCTCCGGGCGGGCGGGCTGCCGCGCTGGACCCTCGCGGCCTGTGTCGCCGCCGCGGCGGCGCTCGGCGGCGCCACGGTGTGGCAGCACGAGCAGGCGCAGGACGCCCGGGCACAGGCGGCCCGCGCGGAGCAGCGGACGGACGCGATGGCCTCGGTGCTCGCGGCCCCCGACGCCAAGACGCGGACCGCGGCGCTCGCGGACGGCGCCCGGGGCACGGTCGTGGTGTCCGCGAGCCGCGACGCCGCCGTGTTCATCGGCTCGGGGATGCCGAAGCCGCCGAACGGAAAGGTGTACCAGCTCTGGTTCGACGACGACGGGACGATGCGGTCGGCCGGCCTGATGGACCCCGGCCGGAGTACGGAGGCGGTCCTCATGGAAGGGGCCGTCGACGGGGCGTCCGGGATGGGCATCACCGTCGAACCGGCCGGCGGGTCCGCCGAGCCGACCTCGTCGCCGGTCGCCTTGATGGCCCTGCCCGCCTGAAGACCCGACCGTCCGGCCCGCCAGCGGCGGCTCCGGGCCGGGCGGTCCTCCGAGGCGTCGCCCCCCCGTCCCCCCCCACCAGCGGGGGACACGCCCGCGCACGTGCGCCGGGAGGCCCCCCGCACCCCATTCCCCCGGGGCATCTCCACCCTGTCACCTG